>CAYSHT010000054.1:2614-13659 GCA_964430915.1 uncultured Syntrophaceae bacterium | reverse complement strand
ATATTATGATCCTGGGTCTCACCAGTGTTTTTCTATTATGAATGCGAAGTATGAAGTGACGCAACATTGCCTCGGTAATCTCGAAATCGGCAATGACGCCCTCTCTCATGGGTCGTATGGCCACAATGTTTCCCGGGGTCTTACCAAGCATCCTTTTTGCGTCTTCTCCAACGGCAAGTACCTTCTTGACTCCACGTGAATCCCTGTGAACGGCCACCACCGAGGGTTCACTCAATACCACTCCCTTCCCCCTTACACACACGAGGGTGTTTGCCGTTCCCAAATCGATAGCCAGATCGTTGGAAAATATCCCCAAAAGGTAATCGAAAAGCAAGAGCTTATCCTCCTTCAGCATAAGATAACAAGTACACCATATACAGTATTTCAATGACCTAATCAATTAAAAATGTGGGCATTTCGCACTTATTACAAAAGCAATACATTTATAATCCGGGATGATCGTCATATCCCATAGCACTAAAAAAATATTGCTTTTTACAGGTGTCTATACTACTAATACCGTCCAGTAATATCCACAACCATACAAGAAAGGAATTATGTAAACAAACGATGCTCCGATTAATGCGCAAACATGCCAGAAACTGGATGATGAAGGTAGTCCTGGGATTAATCATCGTGGTGTTCGTCTTCTATTTTGGTTCTCTCAGGGGGAGGAGGCAGACCGAGACAATCGCCATAATAAACAAGGCGCCCATATCTCGATCCGAATATGTCAAGGAGTATCATAATGTTATCGATATGTACCGTCAGCGATTCGGCAACAACCTCACCGACGATTTTTTAAAGGCACTGAACCCGAAGAAGCAGGCCTTTGATAATCTGATAAACAAGGCCGTTATACTTACCAAGGCGGATGAATTCAAATTGAATGTGAGCGAGGAGGAACTCAAGGAATCGATCGTCAATTACCCCGCATTTCAAAGAAATGGCATCTTTGACAGGAGAATCTATGAGCAGAGACTTCGCTTCCAAAGACTGACTCCCGAAGACTTCGAAGCACTTCAGAAGAGAATGCTCAGGATAGACAAATTGGAGCGCCTCATCAGGGAATCGGCAAAGGTCTCCGAGGGAGAGGTCTACGACATATACGGACTTCAGAATCAGAAGATTAAAGTGGATTTTATAAAGATCGCCACGCGGGACTTCGCAGACAAGGTAACACCTACGGAAGAAAAGCTGGAAGAATATCTCAAGGGCCATGGCGAAGAATTCCGAATACCGAAAAAGGCGAAACTCGAATACATACTCTATTCGGGAAAGGACTTTGCCGATGAGGCAACAGTGTCTAATGAGGAGGTTGAGGATTACTATAATTATCATCAGGATGAATTCACCGAGGATAAAGAAACGGTATCTCCTCTTTCAGAAGTAAAGGACAAAATTCTCCCAAAATTAAAACTGGCAGGTGGCATTGATGTTGCCCATGTGAGAGCCAAGAATGCCCATGACACTATCTATCAGGAGGAAAATTTCGAAGAGTATGTGAAGAAGAATGACCTCACAATCAAGAAGGTGGATATTTATGGCGGTGGACAGCCGCTTCCGGCACAACTTGCCAAACTCAAAGATCTGAGTGAATACGCATTCGACTCCTACGAGGGAGAGATAATCCCCGTACTATCCGATGACACGGGGCACTACATCTTCAGGGTGATATCAATTGAGAACTCCTACATACCCGAACTCGGCGATGTTAAGGATAAAGTCAAGGCGCGATATATCGATGACGCATCGCGAGAATTAGGGAAAGAGAGGGCCGAATCAATCCTGGAACGATTGAAAAAGGGAGAAACCTTAGCAACGGTATCCACAAAAGAGGATTATGATATTTCTGAATCGGATTTTTTCCTTCCCGGGTCCACCATACCGGGGATAGGATTTTCAGAGGAACTGGGAGAGGCCCTGTTTGAATTATCAGAGAAAAATACAATCCCCGACGATGTATTTTATGTCGATGAAAATTTCGTAATTATTCAGTTTAAGGAGCGAGAAACACTGGACGAGAAAAACTGGGAAGAGAAGAAAGAATCTCTAAGAACAGCCTTACTCAAGATGAAAGGGGAGAGATACTTTCAGCTCTGGTTGGAGGAGACAAAAAACCTGATGATCGAGAAGGGAGAGTTAGAAATAGTAAAAGATATTGAGAGCCTATAGTCAGAGGTTTGCTATCAAGGCGTCGAGCTCCACTTAGGCATTGCCGAAAAAATCCTGAAATTTCTTAATAAATGAGATCTTAAGATCAGCGGACACACCAGCCTCAAATACAAACTCAAGCAGGAACAGCACTTTGTATTCGACAGCTGAATTCTCATATTCACGAAATACGGTCACATTTATATCATCAATCTTTGTAGAAGATTCCCCCTCTGAAAAATCGGCTCTCTTAACGATGAGGCCCAAGGCCTCCTTGGCGTCATCGGCATCTTCAATCACCACGTCCACCCCTGCCAACCTTCTTACTGCCCCCACTATCTTTTCTCTTTCCAGCTTTATCTTCATTTTATCTTCCTAAAATCGCATGGCAATAATATTAAAAAAAGAGACTTTTTTAGTCTAGAAAAATATACCTCCATTCTGGCATACATCATAATGAAAAGCAAATACCTGTTTCATTATGGCATGTTTTTTGATATTAACCTCACGCGGTACCCGTTGAGACCTTTTTCGCCTCTGAGAGAGGCGTTAAAGGCCGGTCCCGGCAAACACATGTATTTAAAATCAATATAGAAATCAGATATGAGTAAGTTTGAGACATGGAGGCATAACAATGTCATATTTGACTGATAATAAAGCGGGGGCGGAGCATCTGCTTATGGGAAACGAGGCCATCGTGAGAGGGGCCCTGGAAGCAGGGGTAAACGTCGCCGCGGGATACCCCGGAACCCCCTCTTCGGAAATAGTTGATTCTTTCTCAAAGGTCGCCAGGGAACGCAATATTTATGTCAAATGGTCAACAAACGAAAAGGTCGCCCTGGAAGTCGCCTCGGCATCATCATTTGCAGGCCTTCGCTCGCTCTGTGCCATGAAACAGAATGGGGTAAACGTTGCTTCCGACTTTCTCCTTCACTTGGCAAGTTCAGGGACAAGGGGAGGAATGCTCCTTGTGGCCTGTGATGATCCCGGCGCCCTCTCCAGTGTCAACGAGGGGGAATCGAGACTTTTTGCCCATCTCGTCGAAATACCTCTTTTAGAACCGGGGGACTTTCAGGAAGCAAAAGACATTATAAAATGGGCCTTCGAGCTCTCGGAAGAGATACAAAACCTTGTAATGGTGAGGAGCGTAACGCGAATGTCCCATGCAAGCGGAAACGTGAAATATGGCGACCTACCAGATACGGAGACACATGCCGATTTCAAATGCGACGGCCCGCTCTTTGACCCTAAAGAGGGCCCCATGATCAGCATGATTGTCGGCGCAGCAAGCCTTCAGCACGGGCCGCAACAGGAAAAGATAAAGAGAGCCGCCCGGATTTTTGAAAATTGCCCCTTTAACGGCTACACAGGTCCGGAAAACCCTGAGCTCCTTGTAATTACAAGCAGTGCGTGCAATCTCTACTCGAGAGAAGCGGTAAACTTTCTCGGTATTGAAAAAAGGGTCGGGATACTGAAACTTGCCACTACCTGGCCGCCCCCCCCCCATCTGATCAAGAAACACCTCTCAAGTACCGACAGGATACTCATAGTAGAGGAAGTGCTGCCCATTCTCGAAGGGCAGGTAAAGATAATGGCTGCCGAAATGGTGACTGAGATAGGGGCAAAGATATTTTATGGGAAAAGGTCCGACCACCTCCCCTCTATCGGTGAGCTGAATCCCGATCTCGTGATGGCAGCCCTCTCATCTATCCTTGATATCAAATATGAAAGTGTTTCTGAAAACTTCGCCTCAGAGGTAAAGAAACTTGCCGAGAGCGCCACGCCAGACCGGGGAATTACCTTCTGCCCGGGTTGTCCTCACCGTGCATCATACTGGTCAATTCATAACGCGCTGGAACTTGACGGCCGTAAGGGTTTCGTATGCGGCGATATTGGCTGCTATGTAATGGGAATGCTCCCGAGTGGTTTCAGTACTGTAAAAACCCCCCATTCCATGGGTTCGGGAAGCGGTATTGCAAGCGGTTTCGGCAAACTCAAACAGTTCGGAATGGATCAGCCCGTAATCGCCGTCTGCGGCGACTCAATATTTTTTCATGCGGCAATGCCCGCACTTGCAAATGCCGTCCATCACAAATCTCCCTTTACAATGGTCATCCTCGACAACAGCGGCACCGCGATGACGGGATTTCAGCCCCACCCAGGCTCACCGGAAAACGTGCTTGGTGAGGAGTCGCCCGCACTCGATATCGAGGCAATATGCCGTTCCATGGGGGCACTCGTCGAGATAGAGGACCCCTTTGATCTGGAGGCAACTCAGAAGACATTCCACAGGCTGATTGAGATCGACGAAGGAGCAAAGGTCCTGATCCTGCGACAGGCATGCGCTCTCAGCCCCGAGAGAAAAAACAAGAAAAAATATGAGATGCATATCGATGAAGAGATATGCCTCGGCGAAAATTGCGGCTGTAACCGTCTCTGCACGAGCATCTATGGTTGTCCCGGAATCGTCTGGGATACGGAAAAAGGCGTCAGCAGGATCGATGACATGATTTGTGTCGGATGCGGCGTATGCGCAGATATCTGCCCCGCAGGAGTTATAACAAAAGAGGAGGTTGAATAGATCGTGGAAAAAACAATTCTGTTGAGCGATCCCTATAATATAATAATCACAGGAGTAGGAGGACAGGGAAACGTAATGTCCTCAAGGGTTTTGGGAAGTATGCTGGCAGATAAAGGCTTTTATGTCACAATCGGCGAAACCTTCGGTCCCTCCCAGCGAGGAGGTTCAGTCATGAGTCACTTGAGAATCTCCAAAAAATAGAGCTGGAGCCCTCAGATACCGGGACACAAGGCGGATATTATAGCGGCACTTGAGCCTGTAGAGGCAATCAGGGTTCTCGCCCTCTACGGCAATCCAGACGTCAAAATTCTCTGCAATACCCGCCCCATTTATCCGGTTACCGTTATAAGGGGAGAGGAGAATTACCCTTCAATCGACGAGATCAAAAAATCGGTAACAAAACTCGCTCCCGACTCGATTTTCATCGATGCAACCGAAGAGGCGCAAAGACTGGGGAACCCGATTCTGGCAAATATAATCATGCTCGGCGCGATATGCGGGTCCCGCACGCTTCCCGTCGAAAAGAAAGACTTTGAGGAGGCAATCACAAGCAGGATAAAAAACAGCCTGATTAAGATAAATTGCGCAGCCTTTGATGTGGGAATGAAATTATCACAGGAATAGTGTTAGAGGGGAAACAAAAAAAAGGTGGCCTTTTGCCACCTTTTTTTACGGCCCAGCTCTAACTATTCATCAGGTTTACCAAGGTTTCCACAATCGAGGGATCGTATCTCCCTTTTTCAGTATCCTTTTCCATAAGCGAGACGGCAAAGGCATAATCCCAGCGGTTGCGGTATGGTCGCCACGACGTAAGTGCATCATAGGCATCGGCAACGGATATTATGCGTGCACCAATCGGAATATCTTCACCCGACAAGCCTTCCGGATATCCGCTTCCATCATAATTCTCGTGATGGAAAAGCACCGATTCGAACAGAGCCTCATTCTCATATCCCATCTTTTTTAAAAGGCGAACAGTCTCTCTACAATGCTTTTTGATCTCCTCAAACTCATCTTTAGCCAAAGAGCCCGTGCGATTGAGTAAATGGTGCGGTATTATGGATTTCCCGATATCACAAAAATAACCGGCCAGGAGGATGTCCTGTTTATCCTTGTCCGGGAGATCCAGTGCATCTGCGATGGCAAATGAAAGAAATCCCACCACCTTCGAATGACCGATGCTTCCGTCAAGGGCCTCTACGGGAAGCACGATATCTTCCGGATAGGATACGAGCTGAGAGACCCTCTTGTAATAGGTATCATACAAACGTTGAGGAATCTTGCTTCTGTCCTCGAGGGAACTTTTTATCCCACTCACCTCATAGAGATGAAGCTTGTGCTTTTTCCCCTTCAACCTTATGGATTGAAGCCCTTCAGTCTTTAACGAACACTCCGCAAAGACAATCTTCAAACTATTGTCTCCGGGTTCCATCTCAAGGGCCTTCTTCAGGTAATCATAAGCCTGAACGGGATCATCCCCCTCCATGAGGAGAAGACCGATTTTTTTCGTCACGTCAAGGTCATCGGGCTGCCTCTCAAGTATCTCCATGCACTCATCTATTTCTTTGGCAATGGCGGGATCGCTCACCGCGTTAATGCTCTGGACACTTTTGATCTCTGCATTCACAAACTGTTTCACGCTGAGATAGGTCGTTTCGTCAATAGTAACGGCACCTGGACTACACACCTCCTGAACTCGATTCGCAAGATTCACCACATCACCGAGAGCAGTGTAGGACTGCCTGTTATGGCCTACCAAGCCTATAATCGCCTCACCCGTGGCGATACCGATCCGCATCTGCCAGGGAAATTTATGCCGTATTACCGATTCCTGCATCTTCAAACCGGCTATCACCGACAGTAATGCATGCATTTCGTAGTCCATGGGGGCACCGAACTCCACCAGAATACCATCCCCCATATACTTATCGATATGGGCGCGGTAGTCCAGTAACGTCCGTTCCATTATTCCAAAATATCTATTGAGCTCCGTGATAACGGCATCGGCTATCCTGCTTTCAGAATACTCCGTAAAGGCCTTCAGGTCGGCAAACATGATGCTTAAGGTCCGCTTCTCCGTCCTTAATCTCTTTTCTATTATCAATCTCGCCACCGCAGGATCCATTGTTGCATACAAGGTTTCTTCAACCTTTTCCTTATGGTCCTCGATGGCAGTCTTTGCTCGCTGTAAATGATCAGTCCTTTTTGCGACCTCATCTTCCAGTCGCTCATTGTGGTCTATCAGCTCCCTCGTAACATTTGTAAGTGAATCCCTGCTCTCTGTCAGCTCCTCTTTCAGAAGTACCTTTTGAATTATCTCCTGCTTTAACTTTTCCTGAAGTTTGCCTACCATGGCCCCCATGAGTATCAGGAAAGCGGCCCAGATGAATATAGTGATGGCAAGATTAACAGGTTCAGGACCGACGGAGAAAGAAGCGGGGTCCATGTATACGTAAATACTTACAAGGAGAACACAGAAAAATGCCCCGTATACGGCCCTTCGGGAATCGAGGTAATAGGCGGCTATCAGGACAGGAATAAAATAGAAACTGAGAAATGCGAGTTTGTAGGGAATATAATAATTGATATAGGCAATACTCACCAGAGACAGGAATACGAAAACCTGCTCAAAATTACGGACCAGGTAAGACTTGATCGTCTCCATGATTTCCCCTTACTACAAAACTAAAAAAGTTAAGCCCCACTCAGCACAATGAAAACGATTTTATACCGAAACAAAGATTCCCGGAATTGACAGGGAGCGCACCTGCAAGCCTCGCCCTTTAGGCGTGGAGTTTCACCTTCATATGCCAAGAATCAGCAACTGCTTTTTATCTTCACACATTTAGGGAGGATGTCAAATGTATTGCCGCTATTGCCGCTTCTTAATGACTATCCCCTGCCTCAATAGTCATCACGGAGATCGATCCACCCTCTCCCTTTTTCTGTTTCGCATCGTAGAGAGCGGAGTCAACACGGTGAAGTATTTCTTCAAGCTCCATACCTCCTTCCGGAACTGAACCCAGACCGAAACTGACTCCAGTTTTCAAGTCCCTGCTCTTCGCCCAGTTTGCAAATTCTTGCT
Source organism: uncultured Syntrophaceae bacterium (assembly GCA_964430915.1). Taxonomy (GTDB): domain Bacteria; phylum Desulfobacterota; class Syntrophia; order Syntrophales; family UBA2210; genus JAFGBH01. The sequence continues at coordinate 5,839 of CAYSHT010000054.1, read as the reverse complement.
GCAGGCGACGCGCGACCGATTCAGCACCCTCGGGCGAAATATCGGTTATAATGAATACAAACTCGTCACCGCCGTAGCGTGCCGAAATATCGGTCTTTCGCAATTTCTCCTTCACCAGTTCGGCGAAATAGAGAAGTACCTTGTCACCCATGTCGTGTCCGAAGGTGTCATTAACCTGTTTGAAGTCATCCAGATCGGCAAACATGACGACCAGTGGCATATTTGTTCTCTCGTGCAAAGACAGGAGATACTTCGCGGATTTTGCAAAGGCACGACGGTTCAGCAACCCGGTAAGGGCATCCTGATCACCTATTTCCTCCGCTTCCTCCTTCATTTTTTCTATGCGTCTGATGAGCATATATGCGTAATAAAGAGCAAAGACCAACAAAAAGAGGAAAAAGTAAAGACTATAAGGTTCCGGCGCACCGGTTATGAAATGTCGAAGAGGAAATATGATGATGCCAAATACCAGGGCACCGAACAACATTTCCAGAAATATCCTAAGACCATGCTGAATACCATCACCCAAAACAGCAATGAGAATCAGCAATAACATCGGGGGAGTAAGAAAGGGATCAACAAGGGTCCCCGTCACCGCACCTCCAAGATCAAACCAAGCCCCCAAACGTATCGCGAGCAAACTTGCGCCCCTTGTTTTATAGTTCCACCACCATAGCAGGTGAAAAGCAACAAAAGCATTAATTATTAGAAATATCTGTGGCTTATTTAAAACTAAGGCGGGGAGGGGCAACCAGTTAAAATAGATCACCGTCAGGGCTGCCAGTGACAAGCGAACAATAAACTGAAGGAACGGCATATAAATTTCCGGGATTGAATAATTAATGGGGGTGGAAGGCTTATCGCTCATTTCCTTAACCGATTCCAGTCGTCATGTCTGCGCTACAATACGAATTTTATTGCCGGATGTTTTCTCAATGCTTCATATATCTCCACGCGGCTCTCATCGTCATCTATATTAATCTGAAGTTTTAACGAGTGATATTTCCCCCCTTCGCTGCTCCGGGAAAGGTTGAGCGTATGTTCTCGTTCCCTGACTATTTCGGAAATCGCGCTCTCCATACGTTCTCGATCGGAACCGATGATTTTATATGTCCACCGGCAGGGATATTCTATTTTGCAACCTCGTTCATTCATACAATACAAGGATTGAGGATCCCAAAGCTTTGCCACGAAAAACCTCCGACTGCTGGGGAAAACTTTTGATTTTACAGACTCGCCAACCCCGCGCAATTGAGCGGCAAATACATTCGCTTCTCTTTTCAACCAATTTTAATGACAAAGCTTCGTAAAACCAGCCACTTTTTTACACGTATCATTTATGGTTTTATCTTTCAAACCCTATTTCTGATCTTCTCTCTTTATAGTAATCTCTTTGGGAATAAAAAATGCCTTTTCTCAATCAGTGCTATTTCATTTACACCGAGCTTTCTCAATGCGCCTCGTCCCAGTTTTTTCCGGCGTAGATTTCCACGATAAGGGGAACTTTCAGTGCTACCACGCCCTCCATTTTATTTCGGACGAGATCTATTACGTCGTGGCGCTCTCCTTCCAGAACCTCAAATACAAGTTCGTCGTGAACCTGCATAATCATGGAAGACAAAAGGTCCTTCTCTTTCAAAGATCTCGCGATATCGAGCATGGCCACCTTGATTATATCGGCGGCCGTCCCCTGTATTGGAGCATTCATCGCCATTCTCTCCGCAAACTGGCGAACGGTGACATTTCTGCTGTTGATCTCCGGAATATAACGGCGACGGCCCAGGAGCGTCGTCACAAAACCCTTTCTTCGTGCCTCATCAAGGAGAGCTTCGATGAATCGCTTGACCCCATGAAAACGGTGGAAATATTCATCGATATAGGTTTTTGCCAGTTTCTGCGTGATTCCCAATTCTTTTGACAGACCGAAGGGACTCATTCCGTAAATAATGCCGAAATTGATCACCTTTGCGAGCCGTCTCATCTCCTGATTGACCATGTCGGGAAAGACACCGAAGATATTCGAGGCAGTCCTCGTGTGAATATCCTCACCCGATTCGAATGCCCTCAGTAACTCTTCATCTTCCGAGAGATGTGCGAGAACCCGGAGTTCTATCTGCGAGTAGTCTGCCGAGATAATCGCGTGTCCTTCGGGGACTATAAATGCCTGACGAATCCGTTTCCCTTCCATGGTCCGTATCGGAATATTCTGAAGATTGGGGTTACTGCTTGAAAGTCTCCCCGTTGCCGTAACCGTCTGATTGTAGGAGGTATGAACCCTCCCTGTCTCCCTGTTAACAAGTGCGGGGAGCGCTTCTACATAGGTGGACCGTAATTTCGCAAAACTCCGGTAGGAAAGTATCTCTGCAGGCAGTTCATAGGACTGCGCCAGATATTTCAGGACCTCCACGTCGGTTGAATAGCCCCCCTTTGTCTTTCTTCCCTTCGGGAGGCCAAGCTTGTCGAAGAGTATCGTCTGAAGCTGCTTGGGAGAATTGATATTGAACTCCTCGCCGGCAAGTTTGTAAATCTTTTCCTCGGATGTCGAGATGATCTCTCCGAGCTGCAGAGACATCTCATCAAGCAATCCGATATCGAGTAGAACTCCTTTTCTCTCCATATCGGCAAGGACGGAAATGAGCGGCATCTCCATTTTATAAAAGAGATCCCCAAATCCTTCCTTCTCGATCGAGGCCGAAAGGTGCTCGGCGAGTCGCCAGATACAATCGGCGCGCCCGCAGGAAAACTCGGCGGCCTTTTCAATTGGAACAGAGCCTAAGGGGATGGCCTTGGTACCGCTTCCGACAACATCCTTGAGGGAGGGTATTTCCAGATCGAGGCTGCCCCGTGCAATTCCCTCCAGGCTGAAGTCGCGTTGAGAAGGATTCAGGACATAGGAGGCCACCATCACGTCGATTCCCACCCCTTTGAGCGCTATGCCCTTCCGGGAACAAACGATGGAGGCGTTTTTCATGTCATAGCCGTGCTTCGTTATCTTTTCATCACCAAGAAATGGCGCAATTCCGGCGAGGACGGAATCAAGGGAAAGCTGTGGCGGTGAATCCGTATAGTCGTGCGCCAGGGGAATATAAAAACCCTCACCCTTGGCAAGACAGATCGACATACCGACAATCTCGGCCTTCATCGGCTCCGGGGAGGTGAGTTCCATATCGAAGGAAAACGCCTCGGCGTTCTTCAACCCCTCAAGAAGGTCGGAAAATTCCTTTT
>CAYSHT010000054.1:0-2514 GCA_964430915.1 uncultured Syntrophaceae bacterium | reverse complement strand
ACATTGTCCGAGCTGTCACCGGCAAGACCGAGTATCTCTACCACCTTCTCCGGGCCAACTCCGAACCGCTCTTTCACCCCTTCGATATCGTAGATCTTGTCTTTCATCGTGTCCATCATGAGGACATTCTCGGAGACGAGCTGCATGAGATCCTTGTCACCGGAGATGATAACCGTCGTAAAATCCACTCCGCTATATTTTCTCACCAGCGTTCCGATAATATCATCCGCCTCCATACCGGCCTGTTCAAAAACGGGCATGGAAAAACCACGGACGACTTCCTTTATCTTTGGTATCTGGGGAATCAGCTCATCGGGCATGGCCTTTCTGTTTGCCTTGTATTCCTCATATACCTCGTGGCGGAAGGTGGGTCCTTTTGAATCGAATACCACTGCAATATAGTCAGGCTCCCAGTCACGGCACAGCTTCATCAGCATATTCGTAAAGCCATAAATGGCGTTGGTGGGAAATCCCTTTGAATTGGAGAGCTCCCGTATGGCATAAAAGGCACGGTAGATGTAATTACTCCCGTCGATTAGAAACAGGGTCGGTTTTTTAAGCTCTTCTGTCATTTCCTCTCCCTGTGAAGCTCCCCGCCCACAGGGCGGGGCTTGCGGGTGCGCTCCCGGTCAATCGTTTCCACACTGTCCCGGAGCCATTTCAGCAGTTGCAAAACGCTTGACTTCATTTTCCTTTTTACAACATATTTATCTTGAAACTTCCCTGATTGTGAAGCTCTCCGCCCATAGGGCGGTGCTTCCCGGTAAGGAATAGTTTTAATTATATTGAGCCCCTTGACCCCGCCTACAAGGCGGGGCTTGCGGGTGCGCCCCCGGTCAATCATTGAAGCTCCCCGCAACAAGTTGCGGGGAATCTCCGATTGTTAAGGAGAATATTTGTTTTTTACTCGCTCGCTAACCCCGCCGCAGAAAGCGGGGAATGCGCTCGCTGTTCAATTCAAGACGCTTACATATCGAATGTGGCATCGATCTTGAATTTTTTCGTCGCCCGCATATCGAGAATACCGGAAATCCCCGTCTTGGCTTCAATCTCTTGGAGGATTTTTCCGATTTCATCGTCGCTTGATGCAATCAGGGTAAACCAGATATTGTGCCGGTGATTCCGGCGGTAGTTATGTGTCACGCCCTTATAAGAATTAACGACGTCAACAAAATTGTCTATATTTTCCTCAGGAACTTCTGCGGCACAGAGGGTACTCACATAACCGAGCTTCTTCGTATCAAAAACCGCCCCTATTCGGCGGATGACACCTTCATCTTTCAGCTTCCCTATACGCTTCAGGACTTCATCTTCCGAAAGACCCACCTTTTCGCCGATACATCTGAAGGGTTCGGCCTCAACGGAAAAATCCCGCTGCAGTATGTTTAAAATCTTCCTGTCAGTTTCATCCATAGAACATCTCAATTAATGAGGTTTGGCAATGAGCAGAGAATGCACCCGCTTCCCAGTTCAGTTCTTTTTCCCTGGTTCGTAAACGCAGAATGGTTCTTCCGCCAGATAATTACCCCCGATTTCATAGGCCCGGGCCCTGCACCCGCCGCATACCCTGACAAACTCGCATCTGCCGCATTTTCCCTCTAAGAGGCTCAAATCACGAAGGTCCCTGAATACCGGGGAGTTATTCCAGATATCCTGGAAACCCCTTTCTTTCAGCTGGCCGCAGTCGATCTCCAGAAACCCGCAGGGCTGCACCTGGCCCGTGTGAGAGATAAAGCAGAAGGAACTCCCGCCCATGCATCCCCTCGTCATCGTATGAAGCGGGTTTTCCTCTTTTTGCGTTTTTCCCCTCTCTTCTTTTTTTCGCTGGTGAAAAATACGGTAATACTGTGGGGCGCAGGTGGCCTTGAGCTGAAGAGGAGAGGTAAGGCTCTTTTCATAGAACCAGTTGAGCGTCCCTTCATAGTCCTCGGACGAAATCTCCTGATCTGCCATCTCCCTGGCACGGCCCGTGGGAACGAGAAGAAAAATATGGTGTCCCGCCGCACCAAGCTCGATGACGAGGTTGTAAATATCTTCGATCTGATGGAGATTCAGGCGGGTGATCGTCGTATTGATCTGAAATTCGACACCGGCCTTTTTAAAGTTTTCGATCCCTTTCAGGGACCCCTCAAAGGCGCCGGAAACTCCACGAAAGGAGTCATGACTGTCGGCATCGGGACCGTCGAGGCTGATACTTATTCTTTTTATCCCCGAATCTCGTGTTTTTTTAGCAATCTCATCGGTAACCAGCGTCCCGTTTGTTGCCAGGACCATGCGGAGACCCTTTCTGTCACCATATGACGCGATCTCAAAGATGTCGTCACGGAGATAGGGCTCGCCGCCGGTAAGTATGATGACGGGCGTGCTGAAGGATGCGATATCGTCCAGAAGTCTGAAACACTCCCCGGTCGTAAATTCGCCTTCATAGGGCCCGCGCTCGGAGGATGCGCGGCAGTGGAGGCAGGAAAGATTGCACATCCGCGTCACCTCCCAGGCAATCATACGGAGTGTATT
>CAYSHT010000053.1:0-13788 GCA_964430915.1 uncultured Syntrophaceae bacterium | reverse complement strand
TCATTTTATCATAGAGGTCCTGTATATTCTCGGTCCAGGACTCCATATTGACATCCACATCACCCTTCATCAGGGCGGTATTGATCATGATTGTGTCTCCGGGAATGTAGTCCACATCGTAACCCATCCCATGCTCGAAGATAAACCCGGCTATTCGGTTATGAACCTGAGCGCTGTCCCAGCTGAAATCACAGAACCGTATGGTATCCTTTGCCGCGGATGCATTCAGTGGCAGCAAAATCATCGCCACAAAAGCTAAAACAATAATGATTTTAGATAGATATGCGGTTTTTCTTTTCATGCTAGACCTCCCGTTCTTTTTTTATTCACCCAATAATTAATTTAGACCAAGACAATCACGGATAAAACAAGACGTTTTTTATAAGACAAGCGCCAGAGACGCCCAATGAAGCAAAAAATCAAGTTAGGAGAATATGGTAGTAGGTCTTTCAGGTAAATAAGTGAGTAACTAATCTGGTTTCGCCATGATGCATTGCCAGAACCTCCCTTGGCGTTCAATAAAGCATACTTCCCCCTCTCTGTCAACTTTTCGGGGAAATTAGATTCTATCTTATTGAATATACGCGGTTATTTTTCGGCCATTCTGTCATGAGTGATTATCAGCTCCTTTTTGGACAAAAAAGGGGGCCGATTCCACACCGACCCCCTTCATGTACCTCTTTGCAGGCGCTTCTCTAGGTACTCACCTGTTAGTTCTTTTGCAAGGTTTCTCTCAGCTGATATTTCAGGACCTTTCCAGAGACATTTCTCGGCAGTTCGCCCACGATTTCGAGGCGTCTCGGAATCTTGTAATCGGCGATCCTGGTCTTCAGGAATTCCCGCAACTCCTCCATGGTAAGTGCGGCATCCTCATGGAGGCTTGCCACGGCAACCACCGTTTCTCCCCAGTCCGGATGAGGAAGACCGACAATGACGGCCTCTTTTATCTTCGGGTTTTCGTAGATGGCGTCTTCCACCTCCTTACTGTAGACATTTTCTCCGCCGGTAATGATCATGTCCTTCTTTCTGTCCACCAGCGTAATATATCCTTCGTCATCCATGGTGCCCAGATCTCCCGAATAGACCCAGCCGTCTTTTATCGCCTCTTTCGTCGCCTCCGGATCCTTGTAGTACCCCTTCATGATGATGTCACCCTTTATGGCAAGTTCACCTACCACATCCGGTTCGGTAACGGTATTTCCATCCATACCCACCAGACGACACTCCATGTTGGGCACATACTTCCCGCCCGCGCCGGCCTTTCGAATCTGATCCTCCGGGGGGAGACCGATGCCGCCCGGGCCCGCTTCGGTGAAGCCACAGAGACAGAAAAAGTTCGTCGATTTAAATTTTTCCATCATCGCCTTTACCGATTCCGCTGCCATCGGGGCTGCTCCGTAGCCATAATACCTGACAGAGGAAAGATCGTATTTATCAAAATCGGGAACCATCATCATAAAGGTGAACATAATCGGCGCCCCGAAAAACTGGGTCACCTTTTCCTTTTCAATGAGATCAAGGACCTTATCGGGGATAAAGTCCCTTATGATCACATGGGTGGAACCAAGATACGTCCCCGGGTTCAGGTAGAGATTAAGCTCCGCCGAGTGAAAGAGCGGTGCGGCATGGAGGATCCGGTCTTTCGGATGGATCCCAATGAGGGCTGCCATAGAGGTCACCAGGGTTATATGACTGTGATGGACAAAGAGCGCACCCTTCGGTCTTCCCGTGGTTCCCGATGTATAGAGGATTTCGCTCTCATCAAACTCGTCCACGGTTACATCCGGCTCACCGGTATCTCCCGAAGCAAGCACATCCTCGAGTGGATCGAACCCCTCGAATCGGCCGCCTCCAGCGGAATAGAAAGCCCTGATATTTTTAAGACGCGGCTTCATCTCACCGATGACGGGCTCGAAGACGTCATCAAAGACCATGGCCACGGCATCACAGTTATTAAAAATATATTCTGCCTCCGGGGGGGCAAGACGGAAGTTGACGGGAACTGCCACACCTCCTGCCTTGACAATACCGTAGAAGGCAAAGATAAACATATCAGAGTTGAACATCCAGAGGGTAACCTTATCCCCCTTTTTAAGTCCACCCTTCAAAAGGGCACTCGACACCGTATTGACCTTTTCGTTGACCTCTTTCCAGGAATATCTCTTCTCTCCATAAACGATTCCCTCCTTCTCGGGAATCATTTGGGCATTTCGTGTAACCAGGGTTCCAAGATTCATAAATCACCTCCATTTTACAGTATGGGTGCATCAGAAATGATGCAGTATTATTGTGATTAAAAACGGAACAATTATCTATACACCACCCCCTTCCAATCTTGCCTTATTTGTTATTTAAAAATATCCGCACAGAATAGTGAAATCTTCTAATGAATCACGAAGCAGAGCGAGATAAACCGTCGAAACCGATTTTCCTGAGGAGCGCGAGCGTGTTTTTTGAAACGGGCAAGTTTTTTAGTTCCTCCCAGGCGAACCAGCGGGCTTCCAGCGCATCGTCAGCACCGCGCGGTTCACCCTTTCTATATTCAGCCAAGAGGTCGACAACAACATAGTGGTACAAAATAGCGCCTTCATCATCACGTTCCATAAAATCGAAGGCATAGATGGGATCTTTGGCCTCTATCGCGATCCCCGTTTCCTCCATTATTTCTCTTTCGGCCGTTTCCTTCAGTGTTTCTCCCAAGTTCATGTTGCCGCCGGGAATTGCCCAGAGGCCCTTGCTCGGCGATATGCCCCTCTTTACGAGGAGTATCTTATCGTCTCTGATCACCACCGCCCCGACACCGACACGGGGGAGATCGGGATACTCTTTCTTTCGCATAGTTGCTTTAACCTATCATTATGTTAAAAACGAGAGCCGAACATCGAAATCGAATCTCTTTTCCTCACATCTCCCTGTTTTCCCATTAAAGACCCGCTCGATAAAGGTGGCACCGCCACCCCTTTTCACCATGATTATTGTGGAAGAGCGGGTTCCGTATCCTTTCGTTTCGACGAAAATCGGGGAGAGAATTCTCTCCCATTCAAGTCCTATACCAGTATCCGGGAGGATCGAGTCATCCGGTTGTGACCGGTCGGCAAGGACATCGAAGATCGCCTCGAAAGAAGGCTCCTCTTCCTTTGAAAGCACCGGCCTCATCAGTTCTTTTCCTAGCTCAACCTTTGGCCAGGGGGTATCCAGAAAATGGTTGCTAAGACCGTGCGAGCCCTCGGGAATCTTGAGGATAGTACCGTCCATATTTGAAAAGTAATAAAGCTCGTCCACCTTTCCCACCACGATATTAAAGCCGCTGTAGGCCCCGGCGCGATCCCTGAGGTCCCGAAGATACTCCTCCGGCTCGACATTTCCGAGGAGATAGTCTCCTACGAGATGCCCCCGTGACGGTGCATCCACTTTCAGGGCTTCAAGATCCCTGAAGTTCGTAATGGCGGCAATCCTCCCTCCCCTTGTAATTCCGAGCCAGGTGCCCCCCCCTTTGAGATCTCTCCCTGCGAGCACATCCGGCCGATTCTCCCAGAACGCTGCCGCCTTTGTGGGCCTTTCGTAAAACTCGTCACGATTCGCCGCCAGAATAAGGGGATAGCGGGGATGTGACTTATATGCAATAAAAAGGAGGCACACGGTTTACTCCTACTCCCTTTCCTTCATTTTTTCCATAATGGCGGACATGGTTTCTCCCGCACCTGCATTGATAATGACCTCGGCCATATGATCGTAGGGCGTGGAGCTGATAGTAATAATAACGAGGGCGGCACCGGCATCCTGGGCATATGATGGTATAAGGGACGCAGGCTGCACCACCAGTGAAGATCCCACAACGATGAAAAGATCGCAGTGTGAGGCGTGATACATTGCGGCATTGATGGTGTCAGCGGGGAGTGCCTCACCGAAGAAGACCACATCGGGTTTCAGCATGCCGCCGCACTTATCGCAGACCGGTTCTTCAACTCCCGCATTGAGACTCTCCTTCACGTGGTCCATCGGGTACCGTTCATCACAGTTCATGCACCTGATCCAGAGCATGTTGCCGTGCAGCTCAAAGACCTTTTCGCGGCTGTTTCCAGCCCGCTGGTGAAGGTCATCAATGTTCTGTGTAATGATACATTCAAGCTTCCCCATGCGCTCCATCTCGGCGATTGCGAGATGGGCCTCGTTTGGCGCTACCTCCTGGAAAAGCCCTTCATGAACAAGGATCTTCCACTGTTTTTTCCGTGTCTCGCTGCTCGTCTTGAATTTATGAATTGTAAAATCATCGGGATCGAATCTGGTCCATATTCCACCGGGGCTTCTGAAATCAGGGATTCCCGATTCAGTACTGACACCGGCTCCTGTAAAGATCACAACTCTCTCCGATTTCAAAATCAGATCTGCCACTTTTTGAATTTTTGAATCCATCTCTCCATCCGTCATAGCAATTCGCTCCTCCGGTATCGATCTTCCTTCTGTATATCATAAAAAAAAGGACGCAAAAATCTAATTCTCCCTGTTTCATTCCAGGGGTATCCCCGGCAGTGAAAAAGGGCGTTCCTGACGGCGGCAGAAAATGAAGTGTCTGCCATCACATATCCTTGAAATTCTTTAAAATTGAAGATAGAGTGTGTCATCCATTATCAGGGGTTGTCTCGTGACAGGCTATATTAATCGTTTCTCCATACCATTCGCGATTACCGCCCTCGGCATTTCTCATGTCATTACACAGATCACCGTAATCCGTGAATTCATAAACGTATTCACGGGGAACGAGATCATCGCAGGGGTCCTTATTTCACTCTGGCTTCTGCTCACCGGATTCGGTGCCTGGACGGGACGATACATACGATCATATCGCCTTCAGTCTCTTATCTTCCGTGGTTCCCTTCTCGTTGTTGCACTCCTCCCGATCGTCCATATCGTCCTCATCCGATTCCTGAAAAATATCCTCTTCGCACGGGGAGAACTTCCCGGACTTGAAGCGCTGATACTATGGTCGGTGGTGCTTCTTCTCCCATACTGTATCATTACCGGCGGTCTTTTGACGGTTGCCTGCACCATCATGCCGGCAAAGGCGGGCCCGAGACGAAGCATAGGAACTGTCTACTTTTTCGATAATATCGGCGACATACTGGGCGGCGTCCTCTTTACCTTTGCCCTGGTACACTATTTCAACAATCTCGAGATCCTTTACGTTCCATCGCTTCTCTGCCTCGTTGCATTTCTCCTCACGCTAACGCACGGCATGTACGCATCCTTTCTGAGAATAACAGCTGTGGCAGCCATGCTTGCCCTCGTCTTTGTCTTTCCCCTCGATACCGCATCCCTCAAATGGCTCTATCCGCATCAGGACATCGCTCTCTATGACGAGTCACCCTACGGGCGGCTTGTGGTAACAAAAGACCGGGGACAGACCTCCTTTTTCGAAAACGGAGAGCATCTCTTCTCCACACCCAACATACGTGCCAGCGAGGAGATGGTCCATTTCGCCCTCCCACAGATCGAAAGGATCGACTCCGTCCTTCTCGTCTCCGGGGGAATCGCCGGGCTCATCGATGAGATACAGAAGTATGACGTGAAACACATAGATTACGTCGAGATCGATCCCCGGATTATCCTGGCGGGCTTTGAAAACCTCGATATCGATTTTCCCGAACGGGTTCATATCCACCTGGAAGACGGGAGAAAATTTATTCAGGAAACAACCGACAGATACGATGCTGTCATCCTGAATCTTCCGGACCCCGTGTCGCTCCAGCTCAACCGGTTCTATACGGTGGAATTCTTCCGGGAGGCAAAAGCGATCCTCCGCCCCGGAGGCATCATCACCTTTGGTCTCAGGGGAGCCGAAAATTACATAAGCGATGATCAGGCACGCCTCCTTTCGACTCTTCATAATTCGCTCAGAGCCATTTTCCGACACGTAGTAATCATACCAGGCGAAAGGAATGTTTTTATAGCCTCCGACCACTCACTGACCGACGATATCGCGCCTCTCATATCATCCAGGGGTATCCAAACTACCTACGTAAACGAGGATTATCTAAAGGGGTGGGTTACACCAGAAAGGGTCTCCTTTTTGAAGGAACATCTCATCGACGAAACACCCTCCAATCACGATTTTCATCCCACGGCATATCTCTATACGATGCGTGTCTGGCTCAGCATGTTTCAGGAACATTATCTCGTTCCTACCACGGTAATCTTCCTTTTCCTGATCTTTTACTTTCTCCGTCTGGGAATGACCGAAAAGGTCATTTTTACCACGGGATTTACCGCCGCTTCCATGGAGGTCATCATACTACTTGTCTACCAGATCCTGCACGGGAGCATCTATACCGGGATCGGCCTCGTGATCGCCGCCTTCATGGCAGGCCTCGCCCTGGGAAGCTTCCTGGCAAACAGGATCGAGAGAGTGAAAAGGCGAGCGCTTCTTGCGACAGAAGGAGCGGTCATTTTCTACCTCCTCTTGTTCGTTTATGCTCTTTTTTCCGGGAAGAATCTTCTCGAACCCTTTACCCTCGCCTTTCTGATGCTCCTTATGGGTGCCCTCACGGGCGCGGAATTTCCCATAGCGGGAAGCATTCTCTTCTCCTCACCGCGGGAGACCGGGGGCTCCCTCTATACTGCCGATCTTCTGGGGGGATCTCTAGGGGCCTTTGCCGTCGGCATCTTCCTCGTTCCCAGCTTCGGCATCTATTCTGCCTGTTTTTTTCTGATCGCCCTTAAGGGATTGATTGCCTGCGGCTTCCTTGTTACAATGCTTAAAAAGGGCGTGAAATGAAGAAGAACAATATCCTCGAAGGGCTCAGCTTTTCATATCCCCTGACGAGGCGCGAGGTCATCAGGGCGGGCCTCACCTGCGCCTGCATTCTTTCCCCCGTCGACCTCCTCGCGAAGAACATCCTCACCGGCGAAAAAAATACAAAAAAGATCATACCGAACGACGCACCGGAGGAACTCTGGAAGTGGTCGAAAGAGGTCTATTTCAAGAGGCAGCTGGAAAAGGGTTATGTCCAGTGCCTTACCTGTCCCAACACATGCATTCTCCCTCCTGGCGCCAGGAGCCGCTGCAAATCTCATGTGAACATGGGAGGCAAGCTCTACACCCTGGTCTACGGAAATCCCTGCGCCGTACATATCGATCCCGTGGAAAAGAAGCCTCTCTACCATTTTCTTCCTGCAACAAGCACCTTTTCCATCGCCACCACCGGGTGCAGTTTCCACTGTCTCAACTGTCAGAACTGGGAGATATCACAGGTCAGGCCCGAAGAAGTAAGGTTCTACGATATGTTTCCCCCTGCCGTTGTGGAGGCGGCGGCGGCAAAAAACTGCCGGTCCATTGCCTATACCTACGCCGAGGCCACCACCTTTTACGAATATATGATCGATACGTCACGGCTGGCCCGGGAAAGAAATATACGGAATATATGGGTCACAAACGGCTACATCAATGAGACTCCCCTCCTGGAGTTGACAAAATCGATGGATGCCGCAAATGTCGATATAAAGAGTTTTTCCGAAGATATCTATTCGAGGCTCAATGCGGGGCGCCTGAAGCCGGTTCTTAATACGCTCAAGGTGCTGAAAGAGCGGGGGGTCTGGTTCGAAATGACGGCCCTCATCGTTCCCACCTATGTGGACGATATGGAGATGATAAAGAAGATGTGCCACTGGATAGTGGAAACCCTTGGTCCCGATTACCCTCTGCATTTCTCGCGCTTTTCTCCGCTATACAAGCTGACCCACCTTCCCCCCACGCCAATCTCTTTTCTGGAAGAGGCGAGACGAGAGGCTATGAAAATAGGGCTCCATTATGTCTATGTGGGGAACATCCCTCCGTCGAACTCGAGCAACACCTACTGTCCCTCATGCGGGAAGAAACTCATTGACCGCAGGGGGTATCGGATCAACGAAATCAATATCAGGGATGGAAAATGTCCATACTGCGGTCAGATGATCGCCGGGGTATGGTCGTAGAAAAACGGGGGGGGTCGGAAGTTCTCAGTCTTTGAGACCGTATTTTTTCATTTTGTAACGCAGGGTCCTCTCGCTGATGCCCAGGATATCCGCAGCCTTTGTCTGGTTGTGGCCGGCATCGGAGAGGGCCTCACCTATCAACTGAATCTCCAGTGTCTCGATTGAATCCTTCATGGTATTTCCTTCCGCACTTACACCATAACCGTGATTGGAGGTAACTTCCGTGAAGGGGAGATCCCTGAGGGATATGACGGGGTCCCTCGCGATTACCGCCGCCCTTTCGATGACATTTTCAAGCTCCCGGACATTCCCCGGATAATCATATTTGAGGAGAAGGTCCATTGCCTCGCTGCTCACGCCGGTGATCTCCTTCTTGTTTTCCGAAGAAAAGCCTTCGATAAAGTGTTTTATCAGAAAAGGGACGTCCTCCTTCCGTTCCCGAAGCGGCGGTATGTTCATCACGACCACATTGAGCCGGTAATAGAGGTCATCCCGAAACCTGCCATCCTTGACCCTGTCTTCGAGGTTGCGGTTGGTTGCACTGATGATCCTGACGTCTGAACGGATCGTCTGATTTCCACCGAGTCGTTGAAACTCTCTTTCCTGAATAAATCTGAGGAGTTTTACCTGCACGGGGAGCGAAAGTTCCCCGATCTCATCGAGGAAGAGGGTCCCGCCGTCGGCCTCCTCGAATCTTCCCTTCCGCCGTGCCGTTGCCCCCGTAAATGCCCCCCTTTCATGACCGAAGAGTTCACTTTCCAGAAGGGTCTCCGGGAGGGCGCTGCAGTTTACCACGATCATCGGTTTCTCAGAACGGGGGCTCATCTTATGAATCAGCCGGGCGAAGAGTTCCTTGCCGGTACCACTTTCACCCTGAATCAAAACGGTGGCACGACTTGCCGAGACCCGTGCCACCATATTGATTAATTCCTCCATTTTCGGATTCCGGTATATGATCTGATCGGTGGTAATCCCCTTTTTCCAGAGTTTTTCCCTGAGAATCTCATTTTCCCTGATGAGCGTTTTCCGCTCGGATATTCTGTCGATGAGGATAAGGAGTTCGTCCAGGTCAACGGGCTTGGTAATATAATCGACAGCCCCCGCCTTCATCGTATCCACGGCGGTTTCTATCGTCCCGTAGGCGGTCATCATCACGATATCGATTTCCGGATTGATTCCCTTGACCTTTTTGAGCACCTCCATGCCATCCATGCCGGGCATCTTATAATCGAGAAGGATAAAGTCGAAATGGCCGCTTTGAACCTTTTGAATTGCCATCTCCCCGTTTTCCGCCTCTTCTATGGCATGCCCTTCCTGCTCGAGAAAATCGCGCAGCATCTCCCTCTGAGACTGTCCATCTTCAACGACGAGCATGTTGAGCTTCTTCACCTGATATCCCCTTTATTTTTGAAGCTTCCCGCAACAAGTTGCGGGGAATCTCCGATTGTTAAGGAAAATGTTTATTTTTTATTCTCGCTTCTCCCGCCGCAAGCAGAGGGGAATGCGCTCACTTCCCAATTCACGCCTGATTACTCTCTGTTGGGAGCAGAATTTCAAAGGTGGTCCCCGAGTCTATTGTGCTCTCCACTTGAATTTCCCCATTGTGACCCTTTATGATTTCATGGGCGAGGGGAAGCCCAAGTCCCAGGCCCTTTTCCTTCGTCGTATATTCAGGATTAAATATTCGATCAATCTCGGTAGAGGTCAGGCCGGAACCGGTATCGGAAATTCTGATACTCATCTTGTCCTTTCCGTTCGGCTCGACGATAACCGAGATGGTGCCTTTACCCGGGATCGACTCCATGGCGTTTTTCAGGATATTATAGAGTGCCTGTTTCATCTTATCCATATCCATGGGAACCATAATATTGCTATCGTTATACCGGGCCTCCATCCTGATTCCCCTCGATGTAGCCTCCTCCTCCATGAGACTTATTATCTTCTGCAATACATACCCCACTGAATGATCACTCAATTCCAGCCTGCGACTCCTGAAAAAGGTGGCAAATTCTTCAATAATTCCGTTCAGGCGCCGTATCTCATCGCGAATTATTCCCGTAATATGGTAGAAGCCTTTCTTCTTTTTCTCATCCGCCGGCATATATTCCCGTCTGACTCGTTGACTCGCCATACTGATGGCATTCAGGGGATTGCGGATCTCATGGGCGACACCGGCGGCAAGCTGACCAAGAGCGGAAAGCCGTTCTGCCTGCTGCAGCTGTTTTTCCATTTCCTCCACTCGTTCGGCATTTCTCTTCTGATTCCTGTAAAGGGCCCACACTGAAAGTATGCCGATAACCATAATAAAAATCATGGAGGTTATCATTCGGTTCCTGTTTTCCAGCAATATTGTGTCGCCCCCGGCCCGGTCCAGACCGAGACGTGCGAATCCAACCATCTTTTCGTCAAGATGGACGGGAACAATAATCTCCAGGAGCCTCTTTTCCTGAAAGACCATCTTTCGGCTTGCCTTTTTCAACCTGCCCTCCAACACATCGAGGGATATTGCATCCATTTCTTCAAATTTTTCGGGAACTTCTCCCGCACGGCCCAGGGCCTTGCCATATTTATTCATGACGACGAGGTAGGCCAGTCCCTGCCCCCACCCTACCTCTTCGATTGCCTTTTCCACGGCGATCTTGGAGCTCCAATACCGCAATCCTTTGTCGTCAAGTGCTATAACTATCGTGCCGCTTCCATCCTTTCGGCGAAGCGCGATATATCCGATCTCGTCGAGTTTTCCAAATCTGTTGAAGAGATCTATCATGATCTCCTCCTGCCTCGATGCGGCAACGCTCGTTTTCGGGGGAAGGTCCTGGAGAAACTCCCGGCTCTGAAACACGATTGCGCCCTCTTCATTGAGAACGGCTATAAGCCAGAGGCTTTCCCTTTCGGCTATCTCCTCAAGGTCCTTTTCGTTCAAAAGCTCCTTTTTCCATCTGGCATCAATGTCCCGCGCCAAATCGACCAAATTTTTAACGAGAGACTCCTGCGGAGAAAAGGCCTTATCCGTGAGGGGAACAAATTCGTCCTCTTCCTGATCCTCCTTCAGTGTCTGATAGAGATAGGTCAGATTCTCCTGCGCCACATTTTCGACCGTCGTTATTATGTCGAGGCCCCTGTTTTCCATGAAACCGACGAGGGTCGTGTCGAGTCTCCCCAGGTCCATGAGCCCCATTACCAGAATAAGGATAGCAAAACCCACCATGACGAGGGCCACCGTAAGAGGCTGCAGAAAAGTCCTGCTATACCGAGCGGACGATCTCTGCTGAATTATCTTTTTTACCCTTTTCATTTCCAGTCTCTCTTGGCAGACATTTCCCCTCTTGTGCACCAGACCTTTATCTGCTCGGGCGAGAGAACCCTTCGTATCTCCAACTGGTAGTTGAGCACCACCCTGTCGAACGCCCTGTTCAGATCTTCGATTTCACCCGCCTTGGCAAGCACCCTTTCTTCGCCTGTCTCGGGATCATTCAACAGGCTTCGTATCTCAATTCTCTTCACCATAAGATTACTGCGAAGCTGGAGAATTCTCCTCCGATAGCTGGACCTGATTGCCTCTATCGATTCGTCCTGTCCTGAAGAGAGCTCCATTTTCGAGAGGGGGATACATTCCTTGCTTTCTGGAACTGAATTATTGTCTTTTTTTTCTTCCACTGATCCCTGAGCCCAGACAGCGGCATACGAACCCAGAAAAATAAAAATGACGGCAATCAGGAAATATTTCCTCATTTTTTCCTTCTCTTTTTTAAATGATATCAAACCCCTTCTCACCGTTACCCCAGATTTCGCGTATTCCCTATACCACGATTTATACTATTAAAATAGCTTCAAAAGTGAAGCTCCCCGCCCTGTGGGCGGGGCTTGCGGGTGCACTCCCTGTCAACTGATATGGATTGTATCACATAAAACAAATCAGCGTTCGACAATTTTGTCGAATTTTACCAAAAATGTACCTTGAGACCAACCGGTTGTTATTATTTATTTATTGTAATTCAGTCAGGAACTTCTCGACATTTCTTTCCTGAATGCGTAATGATTATACCGCCTGCATATCTCAGAAACATCCATATATTTCATGTGGTTATTCAAATACACCGGACCTGGCACGCAATATGCATCTTCCTACATCATAAAGTCAAGTCAGAAAACCCCTCCTAGTTTTCTGGCTTAGACCCTAACCAACCGATCTATTTATACAAGATACTGGCCTTTTATAAGTGCCAGTATCGCTGTTTCTGAGCCGGTTATTGAATGATGACGTGATTCTGATATCGAGAATACGTCGGTTGGCAAAAACCTCCGGGGGAAGGTCATTCGGCCTTCCCCCTATTTTTTTCAGAGCCACAAAACCCTTTCTTTTTAGTTGAAGCTCCACCGCAATCCCGTATAAGCGGGATCTCCGCTTTTGCTCCGACAAATTGCGGGGAATGTTCGCTGTTCAATTCAAAATTCAACTTGACACAAAAATTTCTGCCATATACATAATGCACGATTTGCGCCAGAGAAAATGACAAGAAAAAATAGCAACTATTTTTTCCATATACAATAAAGCGAAAAAAGGAGAGATCTATGAAGACACGGATGACTGAACTTCTCGGGATCAAGTATCCCATCATGCTTTCAGGTATGAGCTGGGTCAGTATCCCCGAAATGGTAGCGGCCGTTTCAAATGCAGGGGGGCTTGGCATACTCGCCACCGGTCCACTGGGTACTTCCGAAACACGAAAGTCCATTATCAAGATTCGCGAACTGACTGACAAACCCTTCGGGGCAAACGCGACACTCCTTTTCCCCGGCGCAAAGGAAAACGCAAAGGTTCTCCTTGAGGAAAAGGTGCCCGTTATCAATTTTTCTCTCGGCAAGGGCGACTGGATTGCAGAGGCAGCCCACAAGTATGGGGGAAAGGTCTTTGCAACCGTGGTCAATGAACGCCATGCCCTGGCGGCTCAAAAACAGGGGGCAGATGGTATTATTGCAACGGGACATGAGGCGGCCGCACACGGCGGTGACGCAACATCACTTGTTCTGATACCGACTATCGCCGACGTCGTAGACATCACCGTCATTGCCGCCGGTGGATTCGCCGACGGGAGAGGGCTTATGGCTGCCCTTGCTCTTGGAGCCTCGGGGATATCCATGGGGACCCGTTTAATGGCGACAAAGGAAAGCGGTCTTCATGAAAACTACAAGAAACTTTCACTGGAGAAAGGGGCAGACGATACGATTTACGGGCGCTACTTCGACGGGCTCGGGTGTCGTTCTCTGAAGACGGCTGCGGCTGTCAAGGCATACAAGAAGGGGTTCCTTGGAATGCCGAACTTCCTTTCCGCCATGACGACGTCCAAAGATGTCGCCAAAATGCTGAATCTCCCCTATTTCAAACTGTTTATCGGAGTCATGCTCTCGGGGTTCAAAAACACGGTCATGATGGCCTACCTGGCAAATGCCTTTAAGGCAATAAGCCTTGCGACCGAAGAGGGGGATGTGCAAAAGGGAGTCCTGACGGTAGGACAGTCAACAGGGCTTCTCCACGACATTCCCACCGTTGCCGAACTCTTTGAGAGGATGACTGCCGAGGCGGAGGGGATCGAAAATCAGCTTTCCGAGGCAGTCAAATAGAAGCTGATAAAAATCGCGTAGTAAATAAGAAATATGGGGGTATGAAATTTTGTTAAATTTCATACCCCTTCCTATCTCTGGTGGAACCGAGGAGATTCGAGCACCTGACCTCTTGAATGCTGCCATATTGTAAAATCCTCCTGTCACACAAGCGGGGCCATTCACTGTATTTCAGAATAATGCAGAACAGTACTTCCT
>CAYSHT010000052.1:0-14089 GCA_964430915.1 uncultured Syntrophaceae bacterium | reverse complement strand
CCTCCCGTAGGAGTCTGGACCGTGTCTCAGTTCCAGTGTGGCTGGTCGTCCTCTCAGACCAGCTAACCATCGTCGCCTTGGTAGGCCTTTACCCCACCAACAAGCTAATGGTACGCGAACTCATCCTTGAGCGATAGCTTGTAAACAGAGGCCATCTTTGGCTATACTCCCGAAGAAGTATAGCATTATTGGGTATTAGCCCACCTTTCGGTGGGTTATTCCTAACTCTAGGGTAGATTGTCCACGCGTTACTCACCCGTGCGCCACTCTACTCATTCGCCGAAGCGAACTTTCTCGTCTGACTTGCATGTGTTAGGCACGCCGCTAGCGTTTGTTCTGAGCCAGGATCAAACTCTCCAGTTTAAAATATGTTAATACTTTAATTTAAACTTGAGTTGGACCCACAAGCTACTATCCCACTATTTAATTTCGAAAGAACTCTAAAAAACGAAGCTGCATTTTTAAACAAAAAAACTCTTGTTGTCAAGCATTATTTATATTTAGGAAAAGATAAAAATGCTGTGCAGGAGGGCGTGTATACCCTCTCAAAATGAAAGAGTCAAGAGATATTTTCAAAAAAATGAGATTAATTAAAAGTTAATTGTAAAAATAACTATTTTCACATAGACTCAGGCCCCCTTTAACGGTGTAAAAAAAGGTGTATTTAGGGATATAATTGAGAATATCACATTAAAAACTATTGATAAATTATGAGCTTAGGCAAAATAAACATAGGAACGCTCTCATTGGCGAATAATATATTTCTGGCTCCCATGGCCGGTATTACCGATTTGATATTCAGGACGCTTGCGCGGGAGTTTGGGGCTTCACTCTGTTTTACCGAAATGATAAGTGCCAATGGCCTGGTCAGGAAAACGGAGAGGAGCTATCACTATCTTGATTCTTCAGTCCATGACAGGCCGCTGGGCGTTCAGATTTTCGGTTCCGATCCCGATACCCTCTCAGAGGCAGCCCGGATCGTTGCAGAAAGGGGAGCCGATCTTATCGATATAAATATGGGCTGTCCGGTAAAAAAGGTATTAAAGACGGGCTCCGGGGCAGCTTTGATGAAGGAGCCTGAAGCGGTTTCGCGTATACTGAAAAAGGTGCGAAACGCCATATCGCTTCCCCTTACGATAAAGATCCGTTCCGGCTGGCGAAAGGAAGCAATAAATGCCGAGGATATTGCCGAGAGGGCCCAGGATTGTGGTGTCGATGCCGTGATACTGCATCCACGGACGGTGGAACAGGGGTTCAGCGGTGCTGCCGACTGGGGTCTCATCAAGCGTGTCAGAGATCGTCTGCAGATTCCCCTGATCGGAAGCGGAGATATCCGAACCCTGGAAGATGCCTTCAGGATGATGAATGAGAGCGGCTGCGCCGGTGTAATGGTGGGAAGGGGAGCCCTTGGAAAGCCCTGGATTTTCAAAAAGATACAGGATTCTCGCACCGACAGCAGACCATTTCCCTCTCTGGCTGAGAGGGAGGA
This sequence comes from uncultured Syntrophaceae bacterium, assembly GCA_964430915.1. Taxonomy (GTDB): domain Bacteria; phylum Desulfobacterota; class Syntrophia; order Syntrophales; family UBA2210; genus JAFGBH01. The sequence continues at coordinate 12,600 of CAYSHT010000052.1, read as the reverse complement.
CATCATAGGCCGTCATCTGGATATGACATTAGCTGTGTACGGTGAAGCGATCGGAATGAAGAAGTTTCGCAAGCATCTTCTCTGGTATACAAAAGGGTTGAAAGGGGGGGCGCAGTTCCGGCAGTCGGCTGTTTCCATCGTTGATAAAAGAGCCATGCTCGATGCGGTCCATACCTACCTCCAGTCCCTCGCTGAAATGAACAGCGAGCCAATTCCCCGCATTATGCAGCGGGGGAAGCGAGAATAAAAAATACATTTTTCCTTAACAGTCGGAGATTCCCCGCAACAAGTTGCGGGGAGCTTCAGCAAGAGAGAATCGGAGGTAATTTTCTGTGCCGCAACTCCTTTCTTTAAGAAAAACAGTGTCGTGTCGTGGGACCCTTTTCGGGTACCGGAGGGGACAGGCGTAATACAATTTTGCAATTTCGAGAGATTATGTTTCCCTTTCTGCGTGAGAGTGTCTTAAAATGTAACTATTTGTCTTGATTGGGAAAATAGATTCTTGACTTTTGTCTGGTGAGGAGGCATAATCGAAAAACATTCAAGTTTTTTTAAGTTTGAAGTGTGTAAATGGAAGAAGGTGTAGGGTAGCTGTGGCGTTGGATAAATTTAAAGAACTTGAGGAGAGAATACAAAGCATAATAGAAGAATATTCTTTGGTAAAAGAGAGAAACAGTGAACTTGAGGCATTGTTGGAGGGTACTAACGAGGAGCTTGAGAAGGCAAAAAACAGCGTACGGGTTCTGACCGAGGAAGAAGAGGCCATTCGTGCCAAAGTGGATTTGCTTCTCGATATGCTCCATGATGTAAAAGTACCTCAGTAGTCTAGGGGGCGGTAGCACTTGAAACAGCGTTATAATATCAGGATAATGGGGCAGGAACTGTCCGTTTTGAGTGATAAAGGGGATGAATATGTAGAAAAAGTTGTTCAATATGTGAATGACAGGGCAAGAGAAATAGGAGATGCTTCCGAAAATGTAACAACGTTGAGTATTGCTATGCTGGTCGCTTTGAATATTGCCGACGAGCTTTTTAGGATTAAAGAGGAAAAGGAAGATTTGTTTAGTAGCTTTGAAGGAAAAACTGAGGAATTAATCAATTATATAGACGAAAAAAGAAAGAGTATAGGTAATCCCCTGCAATGTTCGTGATTAGCTTTTGATTTTTGAACCATCACCTTGTAATGGGAACCCTTCCTTGTTAGTGGTGAGCAGGTCTGTTGGTATTTCTTAGGAGATACTCACGGAAAGCCTAAAGCAACAACAGGGAGCCACTTTTTTGATAAGGTTCAAAGGGAATGTTAACACGGCATCTGCGGGGGAACCCAGCGGAAGTTTAGCGTAGGCAATTTTTAAGAGAATTTTAAGTAGTAAAGGCTGAGCATTTTCTTCAGGTAGTTTTTTCTTTACGATATCACTCCAATTTTTCTCCCTTTTATTTTCTTATTTTTCCTTGTTTTAACTGCAAATAGTGGTTTTATATTAGATACTTGTGGGGGAGGTGAAGTATTTTGTTAATGAATGGTCTAACAATAGTAATAGTAGTAGCAGCTATCATTGTGGGTGTTTTGCTGGGATATCTTCTGCGGAAGAAGGTCTCAAGCAAGATACTGGAGTCTTCTGAGAATTTATCAGCGAGAATTGTGGAGGAGGCCAAGAAAGAGGCGGAGACGATAAAGAAAGAGTCTATACTGCAGGCGAAGGACAACCTCTTAAAGGCAAAGAACGAATTTGAAAAGGAGACAAGGGGGAGAAAGCAGGAACTCGACGGCGTTGAACGGCAGCTCCGCCTTAAGGAGGAGAATCTGGACAAAAGATTGGATATGCTTGTCCAGAAAGAGACGAACATTGAAAAAAAGGAACAGTCTATTATCAGTAAGGAAAACCTTATCAACGAGAAACATAATAAGTTGAATGAGGTTATAGAAGAGCAGAAGGAACGGTTGGAAAAGATAGCGGGAATTTCATCTGAACAGGCAAAGAATCACCTCATTCAGTCGATGACGGCGGATGCGAAGCGTGACGCGGCGGGGGCTATCAGAAAGATCGAGGAAGATGCGAAAAGAGATGCCGATAAGAAGGCGAAAGAAATCATCGCCTACGCCGTCCAGCGTTATGCGGGCGATTATATCACGGAGAATACCGTATCGGTGGTTAATCTTCCCTCTGATGAGATGAAGGGGAGAATAATCGGCAGAGAGGGGAGAAACATCAGAGCCATTGAAGCAGCAACGGGTACGGATCTGATTATTGACGACACTCCCGAGGCAGTGGTCCTCTCAAGTTTTGATCCGATACGCCGCGAGGTAGCGAGACGATCCCTGGAAAACCTGATCAGTGACGGGAGAATTCATCCCGGGCGGATCGAAGATGTGGTAAAAAAGGCCAAGACGGAGGTTGATGAAATTGTTCGTGAAACGGGAGAGCGGGTATCCTTCGATGCGGGGGTTCACGATGTACACCCGGAACTTCTCAATCTCCTCGGAAGGTTAAAGTTCCGGACAAGTTTCTCCCAGAATGTGCTTGTGCATTCCATAGAAGTTGCCCATCTTACCGGCATGATGGCCGCTGAGCTGGGGATAAACGTAAAAGAGGCGAAGAGGGCAGGGTTGCTTCATGATATCGGCAAGGCCATTGATCATGAGGTGGAAGGAACGCATGCCGCCATTGGCGCAGATTATGCGAGACGATATGGCGAATCGGAAAGTATCGTAAATGCAATCGCAACCCATCATGATGACGGAAGAACCAACACGATTCTCGGTGTACTCGTGCAGGCTGCAGACAGTCTTTCAGCGGCGAGGCCGGGGGCCCGCAGGGAGATGTTGGAAACATACGTAAGGCGCCTGAACGAACTGGAATCAATCGCAAACTCCTTCAGCGGTGTCGATAAGTGCTATGCCATTCAGGCTGGAAGAGAAATAAGGATTCTTGTGGAAAACGAGAAGATATCGGACAATGACGCCGTCATGCTTTGCAAGGACATCGTGAAGAAGATTGAGGAAGATCTCACCTATCCCGGACAGATAAAAGTAACGGTAATCCGGGAGATGAGAGTCAGCGACTTTGCCAAATAGAAAGGTTTTCTGAGATGAAGCTGCTTTTTGTGGGGGATATAGTCGGAAAACCGGGCAGAAGAGCCATTGCCAGGCTTCTCCCCGATTTGATCGGGAGGCATGAGATAGATCTTGTGATTGCCAATTGCGAGAATGCCGCCGGTGGATTTGGCGTCACGAGGGATGTTGTCGAAGAACTGTATAGAAACAGGATCGATGTCCTCACATCGGGGAATCATATATGGGACAAAAAAGATGTAAAGGACTATATGGAAGAGTATCGCACTCTTCTGAGACCGGCTAATTATCCCGAAGGATCACCCGGGTGGGGAAGTGTGCTTGCCAATAACAACTCCGGAAGCTCGGTCGGTGTCATAAATGTGGAGGGGAGGGTCTTTATGAAGCCCCTCGATTGTCCCTTCAGGACTGCCGAAAGAGAGGCCGGCGATTTAAAGACGAAGACGAATATCATTATCGTCGACATGCATGCAGAAGCGACCTCCGAAAAGGAGGCCCTGGGATGGTATCTTGATGGAACCGTGAGTGCCGTTTTGGGGACCCATACCCATGTTCAAACCGCTGACGAGAGGGTATTGCCGAAGGGAACAGCCTACATAACGGATGTGGGAATGACCGGTTCCATGGATTCTGTTTTGGGGATACGAAAAGAAATAGCAATCGAAAGGTTTTTGACACTGACGCCCAATAAATTTGATGTAGCGAAGGAAAATGTCTGGCTTCATGCCGTCGTAATAGATATCGATAATAGGAGCGGAAAGAGCACTTCGATCGAAAGAGTGAACGAAAAATTGGAAATGTAAAAAATCTGATTCAGGTGGCTAACGTGAAGAACGTCTATAATGTGTTATTGGAAAGGGGTTTTATTGAACAGGTAACGGATGAGGAACCTATAAGGGAAATACTCGGCACCGAAGAGGTGACCTGCTATATCGGTTTTGATCCAACGGCAACAAGCCTCCACATCGGGAGTCTCGTTCCTATAATGTCACTGACCCACATGCAGAAGCACGGTCACAAACCGATTGCTCTCGTGGGGGGAGGGACGGCCCTCATTGGCGATCCCAGCGGCAAGACCGAGATGCGTCAGATACTGACCCGCGAGGAGATAGACAGAAACGCCGAGGCAATAAGGAAGCAGCTCTCAATATACATTGATTTTAAAGACGAAAAGGCCCTTCTTTTAAATAACGCCAATTGGCTGACCGCGCTCAATTATGTCGAGTTTCTGCGCGATGTTGGCCGCCATTTCAGCGTCAACAGGATGCTCGCTGCTGAGAGCTACAAAATGAGGCTGGAAACAGGTCTCAATTTCATAGAATTCAACTATATGCTCCTCCAATCTTACGATTTTTACTACCTTTCCAAGCATTACGATTGTACCTTTCAGATGGGTGGTAACGATCAGTGGGGGAATATCGTGGCGGGTATTGACCTGACAAGGAGGCTTCAGGACAGAAAGGTCTACGGAGTAACCTTTCCTCTTCTCGTGACATCTCAGGGTCACAAGATGGGAAAAACGGAAAAGGGAACCGTATGGCTCGACGGAAACCTCACGCCCCCCTATGAATATTTCCAGTACTGGATCAATACCGATGATGCCGATGTGGAAAGATTTCTCGCGCTTTTCACCTTTTTGCCCATGGAAGAGATAGGGGAGGTCAAAAAACTGAAAGATACCGACCTTAATATGGCGAAGACGGTACTCGCCTATGAAGCGACAAAAATAACCCATGGAGAGAATGAGGCGGTATCCGCGTGGAGGGCATCGGCGGGTGCCTTCAATCTTAAACCCGTCGCCGAATCGCTCTTTCCCTCCAGCTCCATACCCAGATCGGGGAAAGCTGCCGATATTTCCGCCATACCCACGGTGATGAAAACGAGGGAAGAACTCGAGATGGGAATCCCGGCCTTTGAACTCCTGCATGACGTTGATCTCTGTGCATCCAAAAGCGAGGCGCGGAGGCTGATCAGCCAGGGGGGTGGATATGTAAATGGCGAGCAGATTTCGAGCTTTGACGAAATGATCGGAATCGGTAATCTCGACGAAAATAGCGAGATCCGTTTGAGAAAGGGCAAAAAAAGGTATACCGTAATCAAGGTAAGTCAATAGAGGCCGAAAAGAGCTATTCTTTAAAAGATAGGAACGAAAAAAAGAGGGGGCTTATGGCACTTTATCTCGTACAACACGGGCAAAGCCTGCCGAAGGAAGTCGATCCGGAACGTTCACTATCTGTCGAGGGTAAATCCACCGTGGACCGCATCGCGAAAGTAGCGGCCGATTATGGAGTCCACATTTCACTTATACAACACAGCGGTAAAACCCGGGCGCGGCAGACGGCGGAGATTATAGCGTCCCATCTACATCCCGAAGGGGGCCTTCAGGAATCTGCAGGATTAAATCCGAATGACGATGTTGCGCTCGTCGCAGAGGCCATATCGGGTGACGAAAACGTGATGCTTGTCGGTCATCTTCCATTCATGGAAAAAATCGTGTCACATCTTGTTGCCGGGTCCTCCGATAAAAGGGTCTTCAAATTTCAGAATGGCGGAATTGTCTGTCTGGACAAAGACCCGGGAGAGAATTCGTGGTACATTAAATGGACGTTGATGCCTCAGATAGCATAGCCTGATAGAGAATTCTTTTAAACTCCCCGAGTAAGGAGGGTGCAGTTAACGTGAGAAAATTCCATTTCATCATCTTGTTTGTAACCGCTATCTTTATTCTTTCCTTCTCCGGATGCAAGGCGTCGCATAAGGGGGAACCCTTAGGTGTGGTGACACCTTCGCCATCCGTAACGACAGAGGGGAAATCTGCCGAGACTCCTCAATTTGATCTCACCGGTATCTGGAAATCGTCCATTTTTGGTGAGATGAAGCTGAGGCAATCCGGTAATAGGGTAACAGGTGTCTACGATTGTAATGACGGCCAGCTCGCGGGAGTTGTCGAGAGAAACCGCTTTGTCTATGACTGGTGGGAGCAAGCGCCGGGGCGGCCATATAAAAAAGCCTTCAAGACGCACCGTGGCGACGGCTATTTCGACATTTTGAAAAACGGCAAAAGACTCAAGGGAAAGTGGCGCCTTGAGGGTGTTAAAAAATGGGGGGGTAACTGGCAGTTTTCATGGAGAAGTAATTTGCGCGTTAAAAAGATCAAGTAGGAGTGAGGACAGCAAAAGGATTGTGAACGTGAAAAAACAGAAACTATTCCAAGATGAATTTTTTGTATGGAAGCATGATCTAAAGCAGGAACTCAGAGCGGGAAGCAGGGTTATAAAGACGGCAAAGGGTCGGATTGAGTGGTCTCTATCCGGCCATGAAGGTCCTTTTGTTGCCGGTATTCACGGGGGGCCAGGTGGGTATGATCAGATCGCTGCACTTTACCCTGCATTGTTCGATAAAGGGTTCAGAATTCTTGCCTGGTCAAGGCCAGGATATCTTCGTACTCCTCTCAAAGTTGGAAAAACCTTTGGCGAGCAGGCTGGTGCGCTTGCAGCTCTGATGGACGCGCTTAAAATTGAGAAACTGGCAGTTATGGCTTTTTCGGCGGGAGGTCCTGTCGCACTTGAGTTTGCTCTTCGCTACCCGGAACGTCTAACGGCTTTGATTTTAGAAAGTGCGGTTAGCCGTTGTTACGTGATTAATCCTGAAAACGTGGAAGAAAATCTTCTCTATTCAAGACTTATGTTTAACGATCCCGTTGTTTGGATCTGCAATCTGTTGGCAAAGCATAGATCGGAGAATCTGTTAAAATCGGTAATTGAGATTGAAAGTACACTTGGTGAACAACAGGTGGAGGACCTTGTCTCCCGCATTATGAACGATCCCAAAAAGGAACGAATATTAATAGGGCTTATAAAATCCATGAGTCCTGCAAGCCTTCGAAGATTGGGACTTGCAAATGATTTAGAACAGCTTGAGCGATTGGAAGACCTTCAACTCGAGCGGATTAGAACCCCTGCTTTAATTATTCACGGAATCCATGATTCTGATGTACCCTTTTCCCATGCGGAATTCGCCGCGAAATCTATCCCAAGGGCTGAACTCCTCTCGATAGAGGACGGTTTTCATGTTATGTCATTATGCAACTGCGATAATGAAGTAACGGAGAAGAAGCTGGAGTTTCTTCGAAAACATGCAGGGTAATGCATAGAAGAATCCGATTATTTTACGCTTTTTGCTTCCATAAATAAGCCAGGCTTGTTACCGTCAATTATAATTGGCAATCAGCAACAAGAGCAAGGAGTAGTCTTGCCCCATGACATTAGTCAATAGTCAAGGACTGAAGCCATTTTTCCCGACCCCATTTTCTCCTCAACGATCTATCTTGCCCAGAACGACCGAAGATTGCTTCCGATTCACGTATCCGGAGATGCGTAAAGTGAAGGTAAAAACATAGCGGGACATTTTAGCGTAAATCCATTCCATAATGTAATAACTGAAGGGGGGGTATTGGTATGCTTCAATTATTTAAAAAGGCATCGGAGAAAGCCGGTCTTCCACCGGGTAGCCCTGTCCATGTGGGGGAAATAAAAGTGGATGAGGTTACAATTACCCTCATCGATTATGACCAGACGAACTATAAGGAGCTTGAAATTGAAAATATTGAAGAGAGTTTCCCCTTCAAAGAAACGCCGACGATAACCTGGATTAACATAAACGGCCTTCATGAGGTAGATATCATTAAAAAAATAGGGAAACATTTTAACCTCCATTCCCTCGTTCAGGAAGATATTGTACACACCGGTCAGAGACCGAAATTGGAGAACCTTGAGGAACATCTCTTCGTTATCTTGAAGATGTTTTATTATAGAGAAGAAGAGGACGAGGTTGAAGCCGAACAGGTAAGTATCATACTCGGTTCTGATTTTGTGATCTCTTTTCAGGAAGAGGAAGGCGACACCTTTAACTTCGTGAGGGATCGTCTGCGGAACAACAGAGGACGCATTCGACGAATGGGGGCGGACTACCTTGCCTATGTCCTTATCGACTCGATCGTCGATAATTATTTCTCTATTCTTGAAAAATACGGTGAAAAGATTGAGGCGCTGGAAGAAGAACTGACGACCAATTCCGGTATTGAGACGCTGAACACCATCCATCGTTTGAAGAAAGATATCGTGCTCCTGCGCCGGTTCGTCTGGCCCCTGAGGGAAGTGATCGGCGGTCTTCAAAGGGAGGAATCGTCCCTCATCAATGATTCCATCATGGTTTTTATAAGAGACCTTTATGACCATACGATACAGGTAATCGATTCAATTGACACCCTGCAGGAAATTCTCTCCGGTCTTCAGGACCTCTATCTTTCGAGCGTGAGCAACAAAATGAACGAAGTGATGAAGGTGCTGACCATCTTTGCGGCTATCTTCATACCGCTCACCTTTATGGCCGGCATCTATGGTATGAACTTCGAGTTTATGCCGGAGCTTAAATTGCGCTGGGCCTATCCTGCCTTGTGGGTGGCCATGATTACCGTGGCCCTCGGATTGCTCATCTTTTTCAGGAGGAGAAAATGGTTGTAAGAATTATCCGAAAAGGAGGAACCCTCGATGCTTGACAATCCTGTTTTTATGTTTTTCTTGCTCGTTATTCTATTGACGGTTTCGGCCCTCTTTTCGGGGTCCGAAACGGCCCTCATGGCGGTGAGCAAGATTCGCCTGAAACACCTGGCGGAGACGATGCCCGTGAGGGTGCGGCTCGTCGAAAAGGTCCTGAAAAATCCCGAAAAACTGATCGGAACAATTCTTCTGGGCAATAACCTGGTAAACGTGGCCATGTCGGCCCTTGCCACTGCATTTGCCATCTCCCTCTGGGGCGAAAAAGGCATTCTCTATGTGACGTTCATCCTGACCTTTGTCATTTTGATTTTTGCAGAGATTACGCCCAAGGTGTTTGCCAAATATTTCAATGAGCCCGTTTCGCTTCTGGTTGCGCCGCTCTTCAATGTTATTATGATCGCTTTTAATCCCATTATTATTGGCGTGACCTATATCAGCACCAGGCTTTTATCGTTTCTCGGGATTGATGTGCGTAAGATAAAACGGCCGCTTTTTACCGAATCGGAGGTCAGGACCTGTATCAAGATGGCCCGGGATGACGGCTCGATTACCGATGAAGAACGGAAGATGCTCTCGCGTGTTTTTACCCTGAATGACAAATCGGTCATGGAGGTGATGGTGCCGAAGGGGAAAATGGTTGTTCTCCGTGAAGATGATTCCTTGAAGGATGCCAGGGCAACAATTAATAAGACGGGGTTTTCGCGGTTTCCCGTCAGCAGGGGAAAGAATCTTGATATTGTCGGATTCATGCATGCAAAAGATATCCTTTCACTCACCGGTAAAAAAGAGAGTGCTTCTATCAAATCGCTGCTACGGCCGGCCCTTTTTATACCCTTCGACAAGAAAATCGACACGCAACTCAGAAGCTTTCAGGAAAAGCGAATGCACCAGGCCGTCATACTCGATGAAAAGGGAAATCTGGCAGGTCTCATAACGCTGGAAGATATCCTTGAGGAATTGGTAGGGGCCATAAAGGATGAATATGATTAGGCCGCCATCTTTAACTATGAAATACTTTCTCCAACCATGAATTGAAGAGCGAGCGCATTCCCTGCTTTACGCGGCGGGGGAAGCGAGAATAAAAAAACAAACATTTTCCTTAACAATCGGAGATTCCCCGCAACTTGTTGCGGGGAGCTTCAATTTATATAGAATAGTGTATGATCGGTTTGAGTATTCTTCATTGGTAGGCAGGAGGGCTTAGTCCTTCTTGGGCGATAGAGCCCTTTTCGTATGATGCCTGAAAATGCCATCGTGATACTTCAACAGCCGCATATATTTGAGAGTTTGATCTCCAGAATAAACTGTCCTTCCTCTTCGGCGCCCTCAAAAATTTCTTGTATCAGAGAGAAAATGAGTGTCTTCGGCCCTTTGATTTCGGTAGCGAATAAACTTGTACTCCATTCAAGCCCGGAATTTTCTATCAAGGAAAGAATTTTTTCGACCTTTTCATCGATGCGGTCCGTTATTACAGGAACATAACTTATCTGACAGGCAATTATTTTCTCCATGCCACACATATAAACCCCCCTCTTTTCTCCATTTTTAGTTTTTCCTCCATGAAGGGAGTAATGGCGGTCTCGTCAGTGTCGGGCGGGGTGAAGAGGCATTCTTTCATTGCGATCATGTGCCCGGGTTTCAGCTTTTCTATATCCTCAGGTGTGGCGAGTTTTGCATATTTGAAGACGGTATTTTCCGTAAATGCGGGGGAGGTATATAGCCTTCCCCAATCACTCTCCCGGTTGATTGTTCCCAAGATGATGGTGCCGCCGGGTTTTGTAACCCTGACCATCTCTTCCAATGCATTTTCGGGATCCTCGAGAAATTCAAAGACGGCCATCGAGAAGACGCAGTCAAAAGATTCATCCGCAAAATCAAGGCCATGCGTGTCCATGGCGATAAATTCTATCTCAAGCCCATCGGCCGCAGCCCTCTTTTTTGCAATGGCGAGCATTTCTTCGGAGACATCGATTCCGACGACTCGGTATCCCATCTTCGCAAGTTTAAAAGAGAAGTTTCCCGTACCACATCCGATGTCGAGGACCCTTTTCCCCCTCTCAAGCGATAGCAGGCTGAAGGCGCACTCCGTTTCTACCTCATCAACAAATTTCCCGAGTTTCGTTTCATACCAGCTGTCATAGGCAGCTGCCTCGTCGTCAAAAACTACCATAGAAATCCCCGTATAAATTCATTATTCCTGCATTAAATCTAATAGGTTCCCGTCGGTGAGCTGCGATTAAATTCTGTTACCTGTCTTTTATCTCAAATATGTTGCCGGAACGATCACGTAGAAATACGATGTCGTCCCTCGATTCTCTCTCGATCCGTGTGACAGGAAATCCCTTTGATTTTGCTTTTTGTATGATATCGTTCCTGTCCTCTATGGAAATGCAGATATGATTGTAAACAGGGGTTTGCTTCTTTTCTGTGAGGAATACTTCCATAAAAAAATCCTCACCGGAGAGAAGTGCTACGGGAACCCTGTCACCTGTGCCGAAGAGTTTTTCCGATACATCTTCGTAGAGCTCGAATTTTCTTTCCTCTTTCAGCCCCAGCAGATCTTTGTAGAACGCGTTGATATCGTTCTTCTCATTGATTGTTATTCCAATATGTTCAAGCATGGTTACCTCGATCTATCAAAAGTAGGGATATACAATATCACACTTATTGACTCTTATAAATGACCCCATTCAATTACGATTATTTTGATCAATAGAGCTCGCACCAAAGAGACAGAATCATGCGTGAGAGCCCTGCGCTCATTCTTATCAGCAACAGAAGGGTGATCAAAAACGATAGGTTGCCCCCGCCTTGAGCACCCTGGTTTCGGCCGTAAGTTCCTTTGTCATGCGGTCGAGGGCGTAATCACAGGTGTCGTGTCCTGAAAGATACACCTCTTTAGGGCCGGCAGCATTGATAGCGGCTATGGTGCGGCTCAAATCATCGTCGGTAATCCGCTGCCATGGGGGTTTGCCCGTGCCGAAAATCGTCTGGAGTTTAATGCCGGCACGGTTGCCTCTCCCATCGGTAATGGGGAAATGAAGCCCTCCTCCAACGGCATAGAGCGGCTCGTCGGTGAGGTGTTTTACCATTTCTAAAATAACTTCAATAGTGGGGTGACCGCAGCCGGTGAACACCACCAGACCCTTGCCCTTGACTCGGGCCAAAAGTGCCTGTTCTTCCGTGTGACCGAGGAGGAACAGCCTTCTGGCCAGAGGACCGGTGGACGCAATGCCGGCAGTAAGGAGTTGCGGTCCCTCGACCAGCCGGGCGTCAAATCCCTCGGCTTTAGCCTTGTCAGGCAGAAAACAGATCTTTTGCTCTTTAGGCATCAGCTTTTCGGGTACCGTTACCCTCAGTGATCGCTGGGCAGACATCCCTCCCATATGATCACAGTGAAGGTGCGAGATTGTAAGGGCATCCACCTGATTCAGATTAAAACCAAGCTTGTCGGCGTTATGAGTGAATGCCGGACGGGCCGGACCAAATCCGACGTCAAAGAGCATCGAACCCAATTCATTCCTGAAAAGATAGGACACACCGGCATCACCGATGAATCCTTCCTCTTTTTTCCATTCCACCAGTACTGTCAACTCCAGAAAATCGAGTTCGGGCAATTCAAGGTGTTCGGCCCGGTGAATGCGATCTTCGTTCAGATCGACGACATCTTCGCGACCCTTCTGAAATCGCCGGTTTTTGACAAGCAACAGGGGGATGATAACCGGAGAAGTCACGGCCACAATTGGCCACCATAAAGGCGATATGCGAAACGACATTTTGAACCCTCCTTTTGTAGTTAGAAACTTTTAGGCGTCTGACAGTTTATGAAATTATTACCATGAAATGAACTGAACAGCGAGCACATTCCCCGTTGCTTGCAGCGGGGTTAGCGAGCGAATAAAAATATAATTTTTCTTAACAGTCGGAGATTCCCCGCAACTTGTTGCGGGGAGCTTCAATGCGCTCGCT
>CAYSHT010000051.1:0-14428 GCA_964430915.1 uncultured Syntrophaceae bacterium | reverse complement strand
GTGGGCCCACCTGGGTTCGAACCAGGGACCTACCGGTTATGAGCCGGTGGCTCTGCCAACTGAGCTATGGGCCCCTTCAAGATTAATATGTCTTTCTAAAAAAGATAGCTTCTATATTCATTTTTAATTTTTGTCAAGAATAATAAAAAGAGCCTATTTCATATCATTACGGCCGAAGTATATCTCTCGCCAGGAGAGATGGCCGATAGCCGGCGGGAAGGCCCACTTTTAAAAGAGAAAGTCCATGAGCTCTTTTGCCGTACCTATCTCTACAAGTTCCATTTTCTCTTTCACTGCAAGGTCCGATGATTTGACACGGGGAAGGACGCATCGACTAAAGCCCATCCTTGCCGCCTCCCGTATCCTCGCCTCTACCTGATTCACCCCCCGCACTTCACCCGTCAGACCCACCTCGCCGCAGACAACGGTGGCCGCATCTATTGGTCTATCGAGGAAACTGGACATCATTGACGATACAATGCCCAGGTCAACGGCAGGTTCGACCAGTTTAACGCCCCCGGCCACGTTGATAAATATATCGTGGTTCCCCAGGTGAAAGCCGCATACCTTGTCGAGTACGGCTGCCAGGAGTGACACCCTGTTATGATCGACACCAATCGTGGTCCTTCGCGGTATGCCAAAGTTTGTTTCGCTCACCAGTGATTGTATTTCTACCAAAATCGGCCTCGTCCCTTCTATGCTGGGCACCACGGCAGACCCTGCCGCCCCTGTGGGTCGCTCCGAGAGAAAAAGCGCCGAGGGATTGGTGACCTCGGAAAGGCCGTCCCCCTTCATTTCAAAGACAGCAATCTCATTGGTCGGGCCAAATCTGTTCTTTACGCTCCTCACAATACGAAAGGCATGACCCGAATCACCTTCGAAATAGAGGACCGTATCAACCATATGTTCCAGCACCCTCGGTCCGGCTATGGCCCCCTCCTTCGTGACATGCCCTATAAGAAAACTCGGTATCCCCGTTTTTTTCGAAGTGAGTATGAGTTTTCCAGCTGCCTCCCTGATCTGGCTTACACTCCCCGGTGCGGAGGAAAGTGCCGAGGAATAGATAGTCTGAATGGAGTCAACAACCACGACCCCCGGCTTCATCTCTTCAATATATCTCAATATGTTTTCCAGGGATATCTCCACCAGGACGAAGAGATTCGGGGACGATGCCCCGATCCGCTTTCCCCTCATTTTTATCTGCCGTCCCGATTCCTCGCCGGAGATATAGAGAACCTTCAACCCCTTCTCGGCAAGATTATGCATGGCCTGCAGAAGGAGGGTCGATTTCCCGATTCCGGGATCACCGCCTATCAGAACTGCCGAACCGTGAACGATTCCACCACCCAGAACACGGTCCATATCGGCAATCCCGATCTCGATCCTGTCCTTTTCATCGGCCTCAATGGACTCAATTGGCATCGGTGACTCGTCAAAGCCAATCTTAACCGATTGGGTGGTCTCTCGCAGCTCTTCCTCGACGAACTGGTTCCACTCACCGCAGGAGGGACATTTCCCCATCCATTTCGGGGATTGATGTCCACAGTTCTGACAGATAAAGGCAACTTTTATCTTTTTCACGTAAGAGGGTTCCTCGTGTATAATGGAAAGGCGCGTCAAAAACGATTGTCATTAGCGACCTAATGGAATATATGGGTATTTGATCATCTCGTCAACACAAAACCAAAATATCTTGAGTATAGGGATCAATTTTGGTATCTACTTCAGGTTCTGAACCACTATACTTGTATATATGAGGAAGTATTTTTTATGAGCAATCCTAATTTTAGTTCCGGCCCATGCAGCAAAAGGCCGGGGTGGAATCTTGATGTTCTCGGAGATGGGGCCTTGGGTCGCTCCCATCGCAGCGCTCTGGGAAAGGGAAAACTGGAAAAGGCAATCAGGGAGAGCAAGAAAGTGCTTGGCCTACCCGAGGATTATCTTCTGGGTATACTCCCGGGATCGGATACGGGCACCTTCGAGGGGGCCCTGTGGTCTCTTCTCGGTCCGAAGCCGGTAACCGTCCTTGTCTGGGAAAGCTTCAGCGAGGGATGGGCAACTGACATCGCCAGACAGCTCAAACTTGACCCTGCCATACTGAGGGCAGAGTATGGAAAGATTCCGAACCTCAATAAAATCGACTGGTCCTCCGATGTGGTATTCGTGGCAAACGGCACCACAAGCGGGGTCAGAATTCCAAACTGGGACTGGATTCCCGAGGATAGAGAAGGGCTTGCGATCTGCGATGCAACGAGTGCAGTCTTCGCCATGTATATAGACTGGAAAAAAGTGGATGTCCTGACCTACTCATGGCAGAAGTGTCTGGGAGGGGAGGCCGCTCACGGGGTCCTCATTCTGAGCCCCCGGGCGGTTGAGCGGATAGAAACTTACGATCCCCCGTGGCCCATGCCGAAGATATTCCGCCTGAAGAAGGGGAGCAAGCTGAACAGAAGCATCTTCGAGGGGAGCACGGTCAATACCCCGTCCATGCTCTGTGTCGAGGATTATCTCGATGCGCTTGAATGGGCCGACGGGATTGGTCTTCCGGGGCTTATAGAGAGGAGCAAATCCAATCTCCGCATCGTCGAAGCGTGGGTGAACCGGACGGACTGGATCGATTTTCTCGCAGATTCTGAAGAAATACTCTCCCATACCTCTGTCTGTTTGGCAATCACAGCGGAGGCATTCACGGCAATGCCGAAGGAGGAACAATCGAAGTTCATCGAGGATATCGCGGACACATTAAGCAGAGAAAATATTGCCCATGATACGGGTTCATACAAGGATGCTCCCCCAGGGTTTCGTTTCTGGTGCGGCCCGACGGTGGAGGCGGAAGACATTACAAAGGCACTCGAAGGTCTCGAAACAATATACCTGAAAAAGATAAAAGATTTGCAGTAGGGAGGCGACAAAGACTGATGAAAAGGATTCTGGTAAGCGATACGCTCGCACAAGAGGGAATTGAGATATTCGAAAAGGCGAAGGGAATAGAAGTTGACGTGAAGACCAACCTCACCCCCGACGAATTGCGCGGCATAATAAACAATTACGACGGCTTGGCTATTCGAAGTGCAACAGAGGTAACCAGAGATATCATCGACGCGGCAGAAAACCTCAAGGTAATAGGGAGAGCGGGCATCGGACTCGACAATGTGGATGTGGATGCAGCGAGCAAGCAGGGAATCGTTGTCATGAACACTCCGGGAGGAAATACCAATACCACGGCGGAACATGCCATCACGATGATGCTTTCTCTTGCCAGAAAGGTGCCTCAGGCAACCATGTCGATGAAAGAGGGAAAGTGGGAAAAGAAAAAGTTTATGGGCTATGAAATCCTCAACAAGACCCTCGGAATCATGGGAACGGGCAGGGTAGGCACAATCGTGGCACAAAGGGCCATGGGGTTGAGAATGAATGTCATCGCCTATGATCCCTTTATTTCGCCGGAGGCCGCGGAAAAACTGGGAATAACCCTCGTCTCCCTCGAGGAGCTTCTGGAAAAATCGGACTTTGTTTCTGTTCACACACCACTGACCGATGAAACAAAGGGGCTCATCGGCGCAGAGGCAATAGCAAAGATGAAAGACGGTGTCTTTATCATCAATTGCGCGAGGGGCGGAATAGTGGATGAGAAAGCCCTCTATAATGCCCTGAGAGCGGGAAAGGTAGCGGGTGCTGCCCTTGATGTGTTCGCGGAAGAACCAACCAGAAATACTAAACTCGTCGCACTGGAGAACGTCATCTGCACGCCCCACCTTGGGGCATCGACCGACGAGGCCCAGAGGAACGTCGCCATATCCGTGGCAGAGCAGATCATCGATTTCCTCACCACCGGCGAAATAAAAAACGCCGTAAACTTTCCCTCTGTCAGCGCCGAGGTCCTCAGCCGGATACGGCCCTATCTCGTGCTTGCAGAGAAGCTCGGCAGGTTAGAGGCCCAGATTGTATCAGGCGGAATACGGGAGGTGAACATCGAATTCAGCGGAGAAATCCTCGATTACGACGTTTCTCCTCTAACGATAGCCCTTCTGAAGGGACTTCTGACACCGATACTGAAGGAAAATATAAACTATATAAACGCGCCGATCATTGCAAAAGAGCGCGGAATACGCGTAGTTGAATCGAAGAGCAGTGAATCGAGAGACTACAGAAGCATGATTACACTCAAGGTCAAGACATCCAAGGATGAGGGCCTTGCTGAGGGTGCAATCTTTGGAAGAAGGGATCCGCGTATCGTGAAGATAAACGAATTCCCCCTTGATGCAATCCCGGAAGGGCACATGGTTCTTGTCTACAACTATGACAAACCGGGTGTCATCGGTAACATCGGAACAACACTGGGAAACAGCGGAATCAATATAGCCAGACTGCACCTGGGCCGCGAAAAAATCGACGGAAAGGCCCTCGTTGTCCTGAGTACGGACAGCCGGACAACAAACGAGGCATTGAAGAAGCTCCGTGATTTGCCCCATGTTATATCAATAACCAGGATCGAAATGTAGACTGTCGGGAGAGAAAATATGGCACAAGTTGTTGTTATAGGAACACAGTGGGGTGATGAAGGAAAAGGGAAAATCGTCGATCTTTACGCGCGTGAAGCCGATGTGATCGCACGCTTTCAGGGAGGAGATAACGCAGGTCACACCCTGGTGGTAAAGGGAAAGCAGACCATTCTCCATCTTATACCATCGGGAATCCTCCACAATAACAAGACATGCATCCTTGGAAACGGAATGGTAATAAATCCCGAAGTCCTGATTCAGGAAATCGACGAACTCAAGAAAAACAGCCTTTTCCCGCCGGACACAAAGCTCTATATCAGTGAAAATGCTCATATAATAATGCCCTATCACAAGCGTCTGGACAGCGCACGTGAGGCGCGCAAGGGAAAACAGCAGATCGGGACGACGGGAAAGGGTATCGGTCCTGCCTATGAGGACAAGGCATCACGTACGGGTATCCGGCTCATCGACATCCTTGACGACGATCACTTTCGAGAGGTGCTTGAGAGGAACGTTGAGGAAAAAAACTTCTTCCTCACCGATTATTTCGGGGAAGAACCCCTCGATTTTGAGGAAATATACAGAGAATACCGGGGATATGCCAACCGTTTGAGAGAATATGCGACAAACGCATCACTTATAATCGAAGGGGAAATCAAAAAGGGAAAACACGTCCTCTTTGAGGGAGCCCAGGGGTCACACCTTGATATCGACCATGGTACTTATCCATTTGTGACGTCATCGAGCACACTGGCAGGAAATGCCTGCTGCGGCGTCGGTCTGGGACCAACAAAGATCGATTCTGTCATCGGAATATGCAAGGCCTACACGACCAGGGTAGGCAGCGGTCCCTTTGTCACAGAGCTGAACGATGCTACAGGAGAAAGAATTCAGAGGGTGGGGAAAGAATTCGGTGCCACGACAGGAAGAAAGAGACGCTGCGGATGGCTTGACATGGTTCTGGTGAGACAATCGGCGAGGCTTTCGGGAATAGCCGGCCTTGCCCTTACCAAGCTCGACGTCCTCACGGGAATCGAGACCCTGAATATCTGCACGGGATACCGGGGGGGGAAGGGTGAATTTACGGAATCGGCACCCTCCAATCTCCGTATGCTTGAAGACTGCGAGCCTGTCTATGAAGAGATGGCTGGCTGGACGGAAGACATAAGCGGCGCGAGGAAGACAGAAGAGCTTCCCCGAAATGCGAGAAAGTATGTGGAAAGAATTGAAGAGCTTTCGGGGGTAGAGGCAGTACTCATTTCGGTAGGTGCCGGAAGAGAGGAAACGATTGTCATGAAAAGGCCTTTTTGACCCGGCATGCTATCAGAGAGGAGGTGAATTTAGTTAACAAAAAGTTCGATACAAGGGAAACCGTGCTTCTTTGCACCAATGCTGCATTGAAAAAGAAGGCAAAGGATCTCGTCATTCTCAAGGTACAGGAGCTCTCCTCGTTCACCGATTTTTTTGTCATCTGCAGCGGGAGTTCCGACCGTCAGGTTCAGGCAATAGCCGATTCGATCCAGACAGACCTTAAGAAGTCGGGCGTGTTGCCGCTCGGTGTTGAAGGAGGGCGCTCGGGAAAATGGGTTCTTATAGACTATGGCGATGTGGTAGTGCACGTGTTTTACGAAGCCACGAGAGAGTTTTATGACATAGAACGGCTCTGGGCTGATGCCCCCAGCATGATAGTCAACGAAAACGCTCAGGAACTGAAAGACCTTGAAGATAACATGTAACATCAGGGACATGGCTTTCGGTCTTGCCGACATCCTATTCCCTCCCCGGTGCATTATCTGCGGAGGGTCTCCGGAAGAGGGTGGGAAGGCCCCCTTTTGTTCCGAATGCCTAAGAAAGGTATCCTTCATCCGTCCGCCTTTGTGCACATGCTGCGGCCTTCAGTTCACCGGCGCAGGAAGCGTGAACCACCTCTGTGGAAACTGTATGTCGAAAGACCCCTTCTTCTCGACAGCCCGGTCGCTGGGAGTATATGATACGATACTTCTTGATACGATTCACCTCTTCAAATATAGTGGCAGGATCCTCATTGGCGAGCTTATGGGCAGACTTATGGCGGAACACCGATATGACTCGCTTTCCATTCCGGAATTCTCACTCATCATCCCCGTTCCCCTGCATCCGAAAAAGCTTAAAGAGAGAGGATTCAATCAATCTCTCGTATTGGGAAGAGAGCTCTCGAAAAAATTTTCCATACCCCTTGACTTCGGCTCGTTAAAGAGACGAATCGATACGAAGCCACAGGTTAATCTTGGAAAGTCCGAACGGATCAAAAACGTAAAGGGCGCCTTTATGGTAAAAGAAAAAGCTCAGATCGAAGGGAAAAGGGTACTCCTGGTGGACGATGTCTATACCACAGGGAGTACGGTAAACGAATGCGCACGGGTGCTTCGAGAGGCAAAGGCATCCGAGGTTGCAGTACTCACTCTCGCCAGGGCATAATCGAGGGAAGCGAAGAGAATGGAAAACATCGTATCGAGGGAAATACTCAAAGAAAGGCTGGAGAGCCTCAAGAACGAGGGGAAGAAAATCGTCTTTACCAATGGATGTTTTGATATCATCCATGCAGGACATGTGAGATACCTCAGGGAGGCAAAGAAATTAGGCGACATTCTGGTGCTTGCGCTGAACAGCGATTCTTCGGTGAAAGTGATAAAGGGTGATGAAAGACCAATTGTTCCTGAGGAAGAAAGGGCAATTGTTGTCGGTTCCCTCGTATCGGTCGATTTTGTAACATTATTCGATGAAGAAACGCCCCTTCGGCTCATCGAATATTTAAGGCCCCATATACTGGTAAAGGGGGGAGACTGGGATGAAGAGAATGTCGTGGGACGAGACGCTGTAAGACAATGGGGGGGTGAGGTTGTCATTATACCGGAGGTCAAAGGGGCGTCGACCACCAATATAATAGAAAAAATAAGAAATAATTTTTCTTTACAAAAAAAGTAACATTGTATATATGATGTCGCACTTTTAAAAAGTAAAAGGGGCGGGAACGATCGAACAATGAAGAAGGAACAGCTCGAATACTTCAAAAATCTCTTCACTCAAAGAATAAATGAACTGCTCAGCGAAGCGGGAAAAACTGTTTCGGAAATGACCGACAAAAATGAGAGTTTTCCTGATCTGAGCGACAGGGCTTCTCAGGAATCGGACAGAAATTTCGAATTGAGGATACGAGACCGAGAGAGGAAGCTGATTAAAAAAATGAAGGAAGCGCTTGCGAGAATCGATGACGAAACCTTCGGAATATGCGATGTCTGCGGAAAAAAGATATCGGAGAAGAGATTGATGGCACGTCCCGTCACGACGCTCTGCATCGATTGCAAAAAGAAACAGGAAGAACTCGAAAAACAGCGCGGAGAATAGACAGGACCCTTTCTCGAAAAGATACCTCACTTTTTTCTTCCTTAAACGTACCATCAATTCCAATTGAGCACCCCTCAAAAACGATAACCCCTCTCAGGCAGGGGCGAATACCCTTGAAAAGGCAAATCCGTTCTGTTATCGTCTTTCCCATCTTTGGAAAAATGACAGGACCCGTTTTAAATCGATGATGAAAAAGTCTCTCTTTGTGTTCTACTCTATAGTGATTCTCGTTTTAGTCTCTCCTATCAAGGCCGCCGCATATGTCCCCCCGGCGGAGCAGATTCTGAAATCACTCCAATCATCGAACCGCGGCATCAGCACGCTCACGGTCGAACTTGAAACAACCATTTACGAGGACTTGTACGGAATGGGAGTGACAGGAGCAGAGGAAAGACTCTTCATCAAAAAAGGCTTTTTCTTACGATTGGAGCGATATCGCTTCTCCGGAAAAGAGAGGATCATTCAGAGGGGGCGAAAGGCCCTTGCGATCCTCTTGAATGAAGCGGATTCGGGCGTTCGGATCATCGATACGGTTTTCCCTCTGTTATGGTTTCAATCATCACTGGATGACCTTGTGGACACCCTCAATTTTCTTGGAGTTGATACGGCGACCACGTCGCTCGACCGGATAGGAAAAGAGGTTTCCTATACAATAGGAACTAATGACGAGGGCAAACCGGGAAGCCGGCTATGGATAGAAAGAAAACGGGGGGTTCCCCTTCGGTTTACGGGCATCGTGACGTCAGAGGGAAGGAAGGTGACACTGCGTGCCGACTACATCGATTATATCCCCCTGAAGAAGGGGGTCTGGTTTCCCGGAACCATCAGGATCTACAAAGACGACGCCCTCTGGGTCGAAAGCACGACAAAAACGACAGAGGTCAACACAGATCTTCCCGAGAGCCTCTTTTATACACCCGAGGGAACCCATGACGGTATTCCCCTCACAACTTTTATCACTATCAAGGAATAAGAGAAGGTGGTTGCCGCAATAGCCGTAAATATACCCTCTGCAAAGACCTTCACCTACTCCGTACCGGGGGAGATGGAAGAGGCGCTCGCCGTTGGCAAAAGGGTCCTCGTCCCCTTCGGGAAGAGGAAAGTGACGGGCTATGTTACTGAAATAAAAGACCTCTCTGAGAGAGAAGGCCTAAAAGAGATCATCGAGATCCTGGATAAAAATCCCCTTTTTACAAAGGAGGACCTCACATTCTACCGATGGGTATCGGACTACTACATGCATCCACTGGGGAAATCGCTCAGGGAAATACTCCCGGGAGGCATCGACGTGAAGAGCGATGTCTGGATTTTTCCCGAGGGCGACGGGAAGGAAGGGGGAGAAAAAAAGATATCCCCCACCCAGAGAAAGATCATCGGCATCCTCGAGAACTGTCATAACGGCATTTCCTCAAAAAACCTCAAAGAGAAACTCGGCAGGGGAAACATCGGAGAGGACCTGAAAACCCTTCAGGAATCGGGATTTCTCAGGATGGAAGAAAAGCTCCGAAAGGCCGAGGTCAGAGTAAAAAAGGAATGCATGATCAGTCTCACACCCGATCTTTCCGACGACACAAGACTTACGGAGAAACAGGAGAGGATAATAGAGCTTCTCAGAGGAAACGGCGAGGTCCCCCTCTCAGCACTTCGCAATGAAGTAAAAAATATACGATCGGCAATAAACAGAATGGAAAAGAGGGGTCTTCTCTCCCTCTCGGAAAAAGAGGTGCTTCGCGCCCCTGACACCCCATGTGACATCGGTATTGGCGGCGGTGATATCCATCTTAACAGTCAACAAAAGGAGTCACTCGAAGAAATCATAGAGGGAATCCTCTCCAAGCAGTATCGGCCCTATCTCCTCCATGGTGTCACGGGAAGCGGGAAAACGGAGGTATACCTGAGGGCCATCCAAAAGGTCCTCGATCTGAAAGGGAGCGCCATCTTTCTCGTCCCGGAGATAGCACTGACCCCTCAATTGATAAGCAGGATCAAAGAAAAATTTGACGAAGATATTATCGCAATTTTACACAGCGGAATCGGGAAGAGTTCAAAATACGACGAGTGGAGACGGGCACAGAGGGGAGACGCGAAAATCATCATCGGTGCTCGATCAGCCATATTCGCGCCGGTTAAAAATCTCCGATTAATCATCGTCGATGAAGAACACGACGCATCGTATAAACAGGACGAGCGCCTCACCTACAACGCCCGTGATTGTGCCATGGTAAAGGCGAGGCTGAGTTCTGCAACGGTTATACTGGGCTCGGCGACACCGGGGCTCCAGACATACTTCAACATCCAGGAAAAGGACATTACCCATCTCACTCTCACAAAACGGGTCGTCGACAGGCCACTTCCCGAGATTGAAATTATCGATATGAAGAATGAGCGGGAAGAGCGGGGAGCTCTCTCCATCCTTTCCAAAAGGCTCAAGGGGGTGATTCAGGAAACACTTGATTCAAAGAAGCAGACCCTTCTCTTCCTGAACAGGAGGGGGTTCAATACCTTTCTCGTTTGCACGGACTGCGGGTATATATTCAAATGTCTGAACTGTTCCGTTTCCATGACACATCACGCGAGCGACGGCACGATGAGGTGCCATTACTGCGACTATGTCCTCAAGGCACCTCCTCTCTGTCCCCAATGCGGCGGTTCCAAGATAGGAAGTTATGGAACGGGAACGGAAAAGCTCCAGGAGGAAATCGAGGCACTCTTCCCTCAGGCCAGGGTGGAACGTATGGACAGCGATTCCATGTCAAAAAGGGGTGCCTACGAGAGAATTCTGCGAGAACTGGACAGGGGCACGATCGACATCCTTGTGGGCACCCAGATGATCGCAAAGGGACACGACTTCCCCAACGTGACCCTCGTCGGGATCGTTTCGGCCGACACATCATTAAATATCCCCGATTTCAGGGCCTCCGAGAGGACTTTCCAGATCATTACCCAGGTCTCCGGTCGCGGGGGGAGGGGTGATTTCCCCGGGAGGGTCATTATCCAGACACTGAACCCCGAGCAGTATGCAATTACCTACGCCAGAGATCACAACTATCTCGGTTTCTACAATGAAGAGATGTCAACCCGCCGCGAATTGAGTTATCCTCCCTTCAGCAGAATAGTAAAGTTTCGAATATCAAGCACAAAAGAAGAGAGCGTAAAAAAAAGTGCCGCCCTGCTGGGAGAGATTGCACGAAAGATCGTACAAAAGTACAACATAACCGTTATGGGTCCTGCGGAGGCGCCCATCGCCAAGATCAAGGGACGATATCGGTGGCACATGCTGCTCAGGGGGAAGGACGTAAAAAAACTCCACGCCCTATCAGGAAAAATCCTTGAACAAGTGGGAAAATCTGAGGCAGATATCAGACTGGACGTGGATCCGCTGAATTTCATGTAGTACCCGGAAATAAGGAAAAGGGATATCTCATGTCAGCAATAACAAGTGTTTCGCTTATCGGGGCCGGGGCCATCGGCTCCTATTACGCGAGCAAGCTATTCGACCTCGACAGGGATTGCATATCCCTCATCGCGGGAGGAAAACGCTACGACCGGCTCGAAAAGGAGGGTTTCATCGTAAACGAGAGACATTTCTCGATCCCCCTTATAAGACCGGGTGACGAAAAAGGGCCCGCTGATCTGATCATAGTGGCCGTCAAACACGACCAACTTCCCGACGCCATCGGTGACATCAAAAACCGAGTGGGCGAAAAAACCATCATACTTTCCATCATGAACGGCATCGACAGTGAAGAAGCGATAGGTGCCGTCTACGGAATGGACAGGGTATTGTACGGTGTTGCCGTCGGCATCGATGCGGTCAGGGTTGGAAACAGCGTAATCTATTCAAAGGATGGAATCCTGTTTTTCGGAGAAGGGGAAAACGCTGCACCCTCGGAACGGGTCAGACTGATAAAGGACCTTTTCGACAGAGCGGGCATCGTAAGCGAAACGCCTCAGGATATGATACGAACGCTCTGGTGGAAATTTATGATCAACGTGGGCATAAATCAGACATCGGCCATCCTGGGTGCGCCCTACGGCGTTTTTCAACAATCCCCAAACGCCCGAAATCTCGTCGATTCCGCCATGAGGGAGGTGACAGCCATCGCCGCAGCGGCAGGCGTCCATATCGACGAGGATGATGTAAAACAGTGGAACGAAATCCTCTCGGGTCTCTCGCCGGAGGGAAAAACCTCCATGCTCCAAGACGTGGAGGCCAGGAGGAAAACCGAAGTCGAGATGTTGGCGGGAACGGTAATCCGTCTGGGGAGAAAATACAACATTCCCACGCCGGTTAACGAGACACTTTTCAATTTTATAACGGTGATTGAACAATCCTTCTGAAAACAAAAAAAAGGGGGGGTAGTGAATAAATTGACGGCGGCGATTCCGAGGACTTTTGTCTTTATTATCATATTTCTTTTTTGTATGTCATGCCAGGCAGACCCGATCATCAATGACCTTCAAAGTGACAACCCCGTAATATGGGCTGATGCAGCGGACACGCTCAGCAAGAGCAGGGACCCGCGTGTTCTCGAACCGCTGATCGATGGGCTGAAAAATGAGAATCGTCATGTCAGAAAAAAAGCCGCCGAGGGCCTCGGAAATATGGGAGACCCGAGGGGAACGGAGCCCCTGATCGCGGCACTCGACGATGAATACTGGGAGGTGAGAAAAAAATCTGTCGAGGCCCTGGGTAAAATAAAAGACGAGAAGGCGATAGCCCCCCTTATTTCTTCACTGAATGACAGCGATCACGATGTCAGATTCGGTGCGGCGAGGGCACTTCAAAAGATAGGGAAACCGGCCACAGGGCCTCTTGTCGTGGCACTGAAGAGAAGAGAAAGTATGATACGGAAGGGGGCCGCCACTACCCTGAGTAAAATCGGATGGCGGCCGGCGAATACCGCGGAGGCAATAACGCTCCTTCTGGCAGGCCAAAGCTGGGACGAGCTTACATCAATCGGTGCGGGAGCAGTGAGCCCCCTCGTCGAGGCTCTCGAAGATAAGGACGGCAACGTCAGAGAGGGGGCGGCCGGGGCTCTGAAAAAGATAGGAAACCCTGCGATAAAACCCCTCGTCACGGTCCTAGAGAGCAAAAACGGTGTGGTTCGCAAAGAAGCGGCAGACATCCTGATAAAATTGGGCTGGAAACCGTCGAACACCAAAGAGAGGGTGCTCTTTCTTATCGCCAATCAAGAGTGGAATGACATCGCAAAAACAGGAACTCTCGTAATCCCTTACTTAAAAGTAACTCTGAAAGACGAAGACAGCAAAATCAGAAAGAATGCGGCGGAAACCCTTGAAAAAATTGGATGGCGCCCGTCAACAGAAGAGGAGAAGGCCTATTTTCTCCTGGCAAACCAGAAGTTGGAAGATCTCGCAAAGATGGAACAATTGGGAACAGATCTCCTGATCATAGCGTTACAGGATAACGACGATGACATTCGAAAGAAGGCCCTTCGGGCCCTTGGCAAAAAAGGCGACACCCGGGGGTTGCCCCCCATTGTGGCCGCACTGAAAGACGAGAACCCGGAAATTCGATTCGAATCGGCGGCAGCTCTCAAAAAAATAGGAACCGAGGGCTCTGTGAAACCACTGATCAGTGTCCTCGAAGACGAGAGTGCAAAGGTAAGAGAAGAAGCGACCGAGGCCCTTGCAGCCATAGGGTCGCCTACCGTGGAACCCCTTATCGCTCTCCTTGCAGAAGGACGGAAAAACTCCCGACGATCTGCCGCCGGTGCCCTGGGGACGATCGGGGATACGAAAAGTATAGCGCCGCTCATAGCCGCCTTAAACGATGAGGACTGGAAGGTCGTCAAGGCTTCGGCCCTCTCCCTCGGAAAAATAGGCGCCGTGAGCGCCCTCGACCCCATCATCGCCCTTCTGGAGGAAAAAGACCCTAATATCAGGGAGGGGGCCGCTGAGGCCCTCGGGAAAATAGGGGATAAAAGGGCCGTCCCTTCCCTTATCGACGCACTTGCCGATGAAAGCGGTTTTGTCCGCGGGAAGGCGGCCGGGTCTCTGGGCGAATTAGGTGATAAAAGTTCCCTTGAATCCCTGAAACACGCGCTCAAAGATAATAACGGCTCCGTTCGAAAGGAAGCGGCAAAAGCCCTGGCAAAAATGGAGTGGGATCCTTCAGCCTCAGACGAGGACGACAGGATCACCTATCTCATTTCAAATGAGAGGTGGGACGAGCTGATAAAGACAGGAACACCGGCGGTAGATAAGCTAATCGATGCCGCAAATGATGACGATGAAAACGTCAGAGCTAAATCGGCCTGGACGCTCGGTGAAATAAAGGATCCGACGGCCATAGAACCACTCATTGAGGCGTTAAAGGATGACGACACCACGGTGCGCGCCGAGGCATCTCTGGCCCTCGAACATATGGGCTCTCCTTCGGTTCAGCCACTTATCGAGTCACTGGAAGACAAAGCCCTTCGAAAAAAGTCGCTTGTCCTTTTGGGAAAGATAGGGGATGAAAGAGCCGTCGCTCCGATCGTCAAAAAACTCAATGACTGGAATCTCAACGTCGAAGC
>CAYSHT010000050.1:0-15056 GCA_964430915.1 uncultured Syntrophaceae bacterium | reverse complement strand
TGGATCTCGATATTGATGTCGTGTCGTGGGGAGATGAAGACGGTTTCTCGACAAGTCTTGATACGACAACACCCTACACTACTGGAGACGTTACTACTTGGTCATACGATCTCGGTCATATAGTTTCAGGAACTCCTCTGAATACTGCCGGCGGTTATGTCGGATTGACTACGCTTGCCGTGAACGTCCTCAATATCAAGGCGCGTGATGACACATCGACGACATACTGGCCTGCTGCCAGGGCATTCGTGCCGGGCGCCGATGGCGGTGTAACCGATCTTGAGTTCCTGACGATAGATGTCGGTTCGATAAACACTACGACGACTTGGGTGAAAATCGGTCTGGGAACACTTGTCGTTACAATGAGCGACATGTCTGCAAACGTGGAACTCGGAACGACAAAAAACCTCGGGGACGGCCAGAAGCTGGGTGAAATCTACCTGAGCAATCTGACACTGTACACGGCTCCGGGGGGTTATGTCACCATCTATAACGCCAGGGGCGCCGGCGAATGCGGTGTGACAATGGGTCTTGCAGTCGGGCTAGACCAGGTGAAGTTCGATGCCTTCTCATGGGGTGACTGCGATGGCGTAGATAACTCGCCTTTCGCTACCGGGGGACCCGGATATGTCGGCCTTGCCAACTTCGTTGCCAACAAGATCGGTATAACGGGCACGGTTGACATCGATGTGGCGCAGGCAACCGCAGGGTGGTATGCGGGTGCCCATTCTGCTTATGCCGGCGGGGGTTGGGTTCCGATTAATCCGTCATTCATTCACATAGGATTCAGTCAGGGTCTGAGTGTAACGATGCTTTCGATGGATGCGGATGTCATGGTCGGACATACCCAGGGATTCACCAGTGCAATTCACGACAAGACCTTAGGCAGTATCTATGTCTATAACATGGATCTCCAGATTGTCGCGGGAAGCTGGGTGGACATCCTCGGTCACTAAGTCGTAATAATGGCTGAGCTTTCTTTAAGATTTCTTATTGAAAGGTTCAAGGAGAATGTTTGTTGGGGGTCTTTGCAGAAAGGCCCCCAACAGACATCTCAAATCAATAACAATATTTGTGAGTCAGGGTATCGTGAATGGTAATGTTTCTAAAAAACAGATATACGATATACCGGACACGTCTTATTATAATATTTTTTATCCTTATTCTTTCCTTTCTCAATCCGGGGTTTTCCTCTGCCGAGATGAAGGCCTTCGGCGGTGATATAGCGATAAGCTGGTCAGCCGTTCCGCCTACGTGGTTCCGTATATTTAATAACCCTGTGAGACCTGTACCAGTATGGTTCGACATAGACGACATGTTCCCCTTTGAATGCGTGGAGCAGCCGGTAGCACGGTTGGCCAGAGAAGGCATATATACACTGATTGACGGCGGCATCTATGACGGGTTCGTCACGGAGAAACTGTTTTTCCTTGACGAGCTTGACCTGCAAACGGTCTGGTGTGATTGTGACGGGCTTATCGATGACGGTTCCCATGAACGCTGGACGTCTAATACCGGCATGGGTTGTGTCTGGGTAAAAACTCATGCTGAAATAATAGAGGTAAGCGGCGGGTTTGATGTCGAGATTCCCGTTGCCGCAAGAGGAGGGATGTATGACGATAACGCGGGAAATAACTTCATAAGGATCTATTTCCCGGAATCTATAACTTCGTCGATGCAGATATATGATTCGGAAATAAAACTCGGCTGCTGCCGGGAAATGAATCCTGATGGCTATCTGACTCTTGGAAGCATATTTTTGAAAAATATGAGGGTGCATGTTTACAAAGACAGCTGGACTGATATTTGGGTACACAAATAATTTCAGATTAAAATAAGGGGAATGCAGGCAATGTTTTCATGCAAGGCAATATTAAAGACGAGCATATCGTTTATTATATGCGTCGTACTTGTGGCGGCTCAGCCTCTCGCATCCCGTTCTTATGCCCAGATGATTGCAATTGATGATGAAGGACTGTCCGGGATAAGCGCACAGTCGGGGATATCGATAAATATTGGAGATTCCGGGGCTCGTTATACCGCCGATGTTATCAAGTACTCCGATACGGATCATACGCCGCCGAACTGGATCGAGTTCAGAAACTACGTTATTGACGACGGATCGGGGGGATATTTTTCATTCGATACTGAAGGTTCAAACCCCGCTTGTTATAACTTTATAACGATAGATGTGGGAACGGGGGTTGCCACAGCGGGACAAACAACAATTGTGGTAACCGATACAAGCCATTACAATCCGCGTTATTACAGCGTGGGAACGGTTGTCTTCTGCAACCAGGCCTTAGGCAGCCTCGATATAGACAATGTAACAAGGCAGGATTCCAATTTTACTATAGCGTCTCATGCCGACGGAACCTATGGAATCGACTTCGACTATAAGACAAAAATGTATATCGGCGAATTCAAATTCACCTATAACACGGCGGGATCAGCGCTCAGCTTCAGCGACATCCACCTTGTTGAGGATGCGACTGTGATAACCGGTGATACTCCGGAAGATCCGACTACATGGGACTTAAGCGATATTCGGGTTGTCGGAAAATTTAAGGTGGGCGATCTTGAAAACGGCAATCCTGCAACTATAGATGTTGCAACGGTGTCGTCCGTTAACAAGACGTCCGTTTTTTATAACTTTCCTATGGAGGGTTGCATCAGGGTTGAGGACGTTACTTTTGGCGCCAGGGACTTTGGTCCGTGCGCGATAGACGGGATTGATGTTCATCACCTTAATATCCAGATGGAACCTTAAAGACTTTGCATAATGTTGTATTTTATATGAGATATTAAATTGAATTGAACAGCGAGCGCAATCCCCGTTGCTTGCGGCGGGGTTAGCGAATGAATAAAAAATAAACATTTTTCTTAACAATCGGAGGTTCCCCGCAACAAGTTGCGGGGAAATTCAATTTATATGGGATTTTTTGCAACCATACTATTAATCGTCACAATAATCAGCTCTTTTCATCCCTTGCAAGACAGGCCGAGAGATGAGATCCTCATACCTGCGGGAACTTCTCAATTGGAAACCACCCTTCATTACGGCATTAAACCGTTGAGTGAGTTCAAAAACGCGAATGTCGTAAAGCAGAAGTTCGATTTCAGCTGCGGTTCCGCGGCGCTGGCGACAATTATGAATTTCTACCTCGGGGAGGCTCTAACGGAGAGCCAGGTAATACAGGGCTTGCTTGAGTACGGTAATAAAGGTAAGATAAAGAAGCGGAGGGCTTTCTCTTTACTCGATATGAAACGCTTTGTTACTACGCTGGGCTATAACGTGGCAGGTTATACGGCGGATACGGATGACCTGCGATCACTTGGTATACCCTGTATCATACCTATCGATGTCTATGGTTATAAACATTTTGTCGTGTTCAGAGGTGTGTATAGGGGGCACATCTTTTGTGCAGATCCCTATATGGGCAATATCAGTTTTTCGGAAGATAAATTCAGAGAGATATGGTATAAAAATATAGTTTTTATCGTTACAAACAGTGGTAATGAAATTGATACGCTATGCCTGAAGGATGAAGATCTTCGTATTGTGGATTTTGATATGACGCGAAGGGCGGTTGAGGAGTTTAAGCCCCCCCGGTCCGTAATTTTAGATCAGCAAAGACTCAATGAGTCTTCAGGAAAATATTTTTATATAAATCGGTAGAAAGATGACAAACGTAAGCACAATGGCAGATAATGACAGGGGAGTGTGAGAAGTTATGAAAAAAATCTTCGTCTTTATTGTTATTATAATATTTGTGATTCCTGTGTATACTGCGAGTGCGCAGGAAAAACAGGAAATACGTGACTTAATGGAAAAGGTGAAAAATCTTGAAAGTCAGATGGAAAAGATTGGGGAAGAAACAGAGGCGAGGAGAAAACTGATAATTACTAAAGAGGAGACGGTGGAAAGAGAAAAAGAGATCCTGACTTCCGTTAATAAAGAAGAGTATACGGTGGAGAAAAAGAAATCAATAGGGATGACATATAATATCAGTTATGGTTATTCTGCCGCAGATAGACTGGTATTGGATGTACATGATGTTGTTGAGGGCGCCCATGAGTATAATCATTCCATGACGCATTCGATATCAGTTTCTTACGGTCTGCTGGACAACCTTACTGTAAATACGGGCGTGCCCTTCGTTTATCGCTACTATAAAACAGGGGCTTCAGGCTCTAAAGATGTAACCGGTATCGGTGATATGTCATTTGGTATGTCATGGCAACCCATCAAGCGAACAAAAGGCGGTCTTTCCACTACATTTTCCGGGTCTGTAACGCTGCCCACAGGCCGAAGTCCTTATAAGATAAATCCGAATACGGAGATCTCAACGGGAAACGGCCTCTATTCGATTTCAACAGGACTCAATTTAAGCAAACCTATTGACCCTCTTATTGTATACGGAGGACTCAGCTACTCTCGCAGTTTCAATTTTAATGTTAAGGATCTGCATTTAAATGTTGGGGATTTCGTTCTTGAAGAGGTTGAACCAGGAGATTCAATAGGCTTTAAAATGGGGATGGCGTATGCACTCTCTTACAGAGCGTCAATAAACCTCGGGTTCAATTACAGCTACGGATTAAGCACGACTTACCATTACAGCGGCCACACAAAGGAAACACCTATAGGGACCTCTGCGTCATTCAGTATAGGTACGGGATGGAAAATTACTCCAAAAACAACAATTTCCGTAGGCCTTGGCATTAGTTTGATAGGCGGTGATGATTTCACCCTATCTGTGGGGATACCATTTACCTTTTAATTCACAAGGATTAATCAATGATATTGAGGAAGCTCCTGTTAACAAGTATCACATCTGTCGTCGCGATATTGTTGATTGTTGTTAACAGTTATGGCGCCATGTTTGAGCAAATGGCCGTTTCGACGAAGGCGGCTTCTCTCGGAAATGCCGTTACCGCTTATCCTCCGGGTGTCATGGCGGTTCACTATAATCCCGCCGGTCTTACCCACCTTGAAGGAACAAATTTTTCCCAGGGCGTTTTTTATATTCCCGTACTGAAAAAAACCGGAAAATACGAGCAGGGATTAGATGAAAACGGCGATTACTTTGAGCCTTTTGGCGGCTGGTTTACCGATCCGACCAAAAAATATCCCGATCCCCTGGCGGGAACCGAAGGTTCAACGACCAACGGAATAATGATCCTGCCGGTGATAGGAGACCTGCCCGTTCTTATCGCTCCCTATATGGGTGTCTCTTACACGCCGCCCGGTTCAAGATGGACATTCGCAGTGGCGCAGTATGTACCGGCCGGTGTGGGAATGGAGCATGGAGATGAGGGGGACCCGAACAGGTTTTTAGGGAGAAAGACGGGTATTCAAAGGATGATTGTGGCAGCGCCTTCTGTAGGTTATAAGGTGACGGACAGTTTTTCCATCGGCGTTTCGGTCGGATACGGGATAGCGGCGATGAAATTTGACCAGGAGATGAGAACCCCAAATGATATGGTCGCACTGACCGGCGCGCTCGGAGAGGTGACGGAGGGTCTCGAAATCCCTATAATATCCGAGCTCACCCTGCCGCCACCCTGGTTTAATGGAGGACTCAATCCTTACGAAACAGCGGGATCTTTGGAGTTTCTTGCAGAAGATTTTCTGACAACCTCCTATAACATAGGGCTTTTATGGGAACCCAAAGACTGGTTCTCGTTCGGAGCCGTTTATCAAAGCGGCTCGGATACGGACATGTCGGGGGAATATGAATTTAAATACGCCAAAAAGATGCAGAATGTCGTCGATTATATGGGGAGATCGCCGTTGACACTCATAATAGCGGGAATGTTCGACCTTCCATATCGGAGTGTTCCCGTGCAGAAGGGGACGATGACAATTAACATACCGTTTCCCGCGAGGGCGCAGTTCGGTGTAATGTTAAGGCCGATCAAGCGATTGAGGCTTCTATGCGACCTGAACTGGACACAATGGTCAACCTGGGAAAATACCGAGATCGTTATGGACCAGAAGATTCAGCTCCTCAGATTTGCCAAGCTTATGGGATACACTCATGGTCCCAGTAAGATGGTGATTCGCAATAACTTCAAGAACACATGGCATTTAGGCTACGGTCTTGAATATCAGATATTAGATTCGCTGGCGCTGCGTCTCGGATACGAGGCAAAACCGACTTCCGTGCGTGACGAGTATTTCGGTCCCGTTCCGATGCCGGATACGAAGATTTATTCCGTCGGTCTTGGTCTGACTCTCGAAGACGTGCGAAAGAAGAAACCAAAAGACGCGATGGAGTTTCAGCACCAGACATCAAAACCGTGCAGTGTCGATTTCTGTTTCGCCTATATGACCGCAGACTATAAATGCAAGAGCAACAGTAGTGTAAATATGAACTCAACTGATTTTACCAACGTGGTATATAATCCTTACGCCGGCCTCGACGTTGATGTAAAAATTGAATCCTATATCTTTGCTGTCAACCTGAACTTCAAATGGTAGAGAGAGCTTTATCTCCATTTCAGTCATTGCGAGTCTCGACGGAATCGGGACGCGGCAATCTGCTCGTAACTTTGTCATTGCCGGGAACGTAGTGACGAAGCAATCTCGAACAAAAGCATAATAAAAATTATTTCGCATGTCCCCTTCGCTACACTCGCTGCTTCGGCTTCCCCTCCAATGACCGGAAAAGTAACCATACAAACCTCTCCGCTAATCTATTATATTTGCTCCAACTCTTGTATTTATAACCCGTGTATGTTAGTTTACGTAACGAATTTTAAGTCCTTTAATGAAAAGGAGAAAATAGATATGAAGAGACTTGTCACGATTCTTTTAATATTTGCCGTTGTGCTGATAGCCGCGGCAGAGATAGATACAAGAGCTAAAGCGGAAAATTTACCGATGATAAAGGAAAATACAACTTCCATTGATAAACCGCCTGCAGGCTATAATTTATATCTGAAATCAGTAAAAGTCAGCCCTGATTCAAGGCACGTAGCATATGTTGGAACAAAGAATAAAAGATTATCAGTTATAGTCGATGGAAAGGCCGGACATCTTTATGATGGTATAGAAAAAGGAACGCCAATTTTTAGTCCCGATTCAAAACATGTGGCTTACATAGCACAGAAAGGCAAAAAATGGGCGGTTGTTGTGGATTCCGAGGAGGGAAAATTCTATGACAAAGTCAATATACCTCGTTTTAGTCCCGATTCAAAGCATGTTGCGTACATAGCAAAAGATAGAGATAAGATGTGTGTTGTGTTCGATAAAAATAAGGGGAAATATTATGAAGGGATATTGAAGAAATCTGGGCCAATTTTCAGTCCGGATTCTGCCCGTGTAGCATATACAGCGATAAAAAATGGAAAGATGGTTTTAATTGTGGATGGCAAAGAGGGTGAGCGTTACGATCAGGTTTCACCTGCAATTTTTAGTCCCGATTCTTCCCATCTTGCATATGCGGCTCAGAAGGATGGAAAATGGCTTATGGTAGAAGACGGTCGAGAAGGCACACCGTATGAAATTACAGGTGTTTATAAATATAGTCCCGATTCATCAAAATTGGCCTATACTGCGCGGAGGGATAATAAATGGCTGGTAGTGATAAACGGAAAAGAGAAGCAAAGGCATGATAATGTAGCCATTCCATTTTTCAGCATAGATTCAAAACATCTTTTATATTTTGCTTCAAGTGGCAAAAAAACTTTTATGGTTTACGATAATAAAGAAGGTAAGGCATATGATGAGATAGGTTATTTGTCATATAGTACCGATATGTCTGATATCGCCTATTCGGTCAGAAAAGGCAAGAATGCGATCATGGTAAGAAATGGAAATGAAGGGACTGAGTATGATAATATGTTTACGCCGGTGTACAGTCCCGATTATACTAAACTTGCATACCTCGCCTATAAAAAAGAAAAGTGGAGGGTCGTGATAAACGGAAAAGAGGAAGAGCCGTATGATTTTATTGGTGCAATAATATTCAGCCAGGATTCTGCCCACTATGCGTATATGGCCCTAAAGGATAAGAAGTGGCTGGTGATTGTTGACGGAAAAGAAGGCCCAAAGTATAATTCGGTTGCTCTCCCTCGATTCGGACCTGACTCCAGACACATTGCTTATATAGCGGAAAGAGATAATAAATGGATGATTGTAGTGGATCAACGGGAGGGGGAAAAGAGATTTGCGGGTTTTATTAAGGGTTCTGCCATTATCTTTAATTCACCAACTAATTTGCGTGCATTGGCGATAGGCCTGGTTAGCCTGGATTTTTTAAAGCTTGAAGTGGATATAGAAAAGTAGTTGTCGGCGCTTTTTATTTAAGGCAACTACATTGTTTATTTGTAGCTCGCCGATTCATCGGCAAAAAGTAATAAAAACTAGCCCGCCCCGATGATATCGGGGCATTGATCACGTCACATGAAAACGATTGTGGCGTCTCGATTCATCGTTAAAAGGCGCCCATAAATGGGCATGCTACAATTCGTTCTGTAGCCCGCCGATTTATCGGCATAATAGGACCGGTGAACCGGCCGAATTAATAACACCACACAAAGGTACGATAAGGTTTTGTCCCTCCAGGTAAAAATCCTGCCGAAAAAGATATAGAAAGTCATAAATACGTTTGACATAATGTTATAATTGGTTATAATTGGTTATAATTGTATCGTGAACGAAGTCAAATGGAACAAAAGAGCTAAGAGACAACTGGCAAGAATTCCAGTAAAATACCGCATCGCAATCGCAGATGCAACCCGCACTCTTGTCAGCTTCCCTGAATGCCGGAATGTCAGGCTTTTGAAAAACCATATTTATGGTTTCCGTTTGCGTGTAGGACGTTACCGTGTATTTTTTGACCATGATGACGAGATAAAAATAATCGCAATTCAGGAGGTAAAAAAACGCGATGAACGCACTTATTGAACCACAAGTAATTAAACATGGCGACAAACCTGCCTTTGCCGTAATCCCCTGGGATGCTTATCAGGAGCTTGTCAAGAACTACATTCCTGACGAGTCTGATGTGTGGTTCCCGCAGGAAGTAGTGGAGGCAAATGTGGTCAGAGGGGATAATATTCTTAAGGCCTGGCGTGAGTATCTAGGTCTGACACAGGCTGAAGTTGCCAGGAAGGCGATGATAAGCCAACCGGCATACGCCAGGCTTGAGAAACCAGGCGCAAACCCAAGAACCGCTACCCTTCGCAAGCTCGCTAAAGCGCTTGGAATATCTCTTGAACAGTTGACTGATTAAGGATGTTTTCAATACAGATTCCGTGCAAGTACGCTCCATAGAATTCCAGAGCCAGTTAAATGAGCCGGTTTATCGGCAATAAAAAAAACGCCCATAAATGAGCATGCTACAAATCGTTCTGTAGCCTGCCGATTTATCGGCAATAACAAATAATCGAATAATAACAGCCCGATGAATCGGGCAACTACTTTACGACTTTCACCCTTCCGAAATCGGAAAGGGGCCTGTCAAAGTCCTCCTCATTTCCGAGCACCAGAAGGGCGCTGGGTTTTCCGGAAAGATATCTTTTTGCGACCCCTTCCACATCTTCTTTCGATACGCCCTCTATCCGCCTTCTGTAGTTCTCAAGAAATTCAAATGAGAGACCCTCATATTCAAGCATCATCTGACGGTCCGCAATCTCCGCAGGAGTTTCAAATGAGAATATGAAGCTCTTTATGAGAGAATCCCTGGCAAGACGAAGCTCATCGTCGCCGACGCCCTCTGTCCGTATATCTTCCAGAATGTCATTAATCGCCGTAAGTGTCCTACCCGTCGAGGAGGAGCCTGTCATCGCGTAGAATCCAAATATTCCGAATTCGGTTTTCGCAGAGTAGAAGCTTCCCGCGCTGTAGGCAAGGCCCAGGTTGTTTCTGACTTCGCTGAATATGCGTGACTGAAAACCGCCGCTCCCCGCGATAAAATCGAGAAGCTCGAAGGCGTAATAATCCTCACTTTTCTTTCCGGGGGCAGGGCGTCCGGCAACGATAACTGACTGGGGGATATCCTTGAAGATATAATGGACCGAATCGTCCGCTATCAATGAAGGGGGTGCGATCTTTGCAGTCTTCCCCTCGCTTTTCCATCCCCCGAAATAGCGGCTGATAATTGAAAGCGCCTCTTCCTTTGTTATATCTCCAGTCACGGCCATCATGACGTTTTCAGGGTAAAAGAACCGCCGGTAGAAAGAGAGGACGTCCTCCCTCTCGATCCCTCGTATTGTTTCCTCCGACGAGAGCCTTCCCCGCGGATCACCCTGATATAAGAATCTGTTGAATTCCCTGAAGGCGAATCGCTGGGGGTTATCGTACATTCTCCTCAGGCTCTCGATTGCAAGACCTTTGGCAGTTTCCAGTTTTTCCCTTTCAAAGGAGGGCGTCATCAGAATATCTGAAAAAATACGGAGCCCATCTTCGATGTTTTCTTTCAATACGGAGAGGTTTGCCGTACCCGATTCCCTCCCAACGCTGACGGAGAGACCCGCTGCGATAAAATCGAGGGCCTCGTCGACCTCGTCCGCTGACACTCCCTCCGTTCCCCCCGTTCTCATCAACGCCCCGGTAATCCCGGCAAGTCCTTCAAATCCCTCGGGTTCGTAGACGGAACCGGTACGGATTACCGACGAGACCGAAACCA
Organism: uncultured Syntrophaceae bacterium; assembly: GCA_964430915.1. Taxonomy (GTDB): domain Bacteria; phylum Desulfobacterota; class Syntrophia; order Syntrophales; family UBA2210; genus JAFGBH01. Next base: position 4,419 of record CAYSHT010000050.1, on the reverse strand, counting down.
GGGGAAGCTCGTGATCCTCTATGATATAGAGGATTATGCCGTTTTCAAGTGTGACCCTCTCTGCTCTCGGAATTTCAAACCCTATGGGTGGAAAGGTCAAGGATGATGGATCTTTAAGGCCTGGAGATGAGACGCAGGATAAAAGAAACAAGTGGAATGCTAATACGATTGAAAGCAGTATGGCTCTTTTCATTTATTTTCACCTGTTACGATTTCTGCTACCGTCCTGTTTGTCATCAGAAGATACTTCTTCGAGACAAACTGTATATCTGCAGGCGTTACTGTTTCAATAACCTCTAAAAAGGAGGTGATGTATCGGTAGCTTCCCGCGGTAGCCTCGAAATAGGCGAGCATGCTCGCCAGGCCCGCATTTGTCCTCAGTCTCCTTATGTAGTCTGCCTTGATTATGTTTCTTGCCTTTTCAAGTTCTTCGAGAGAAACCGCTTTCTCTTTCAGCTTTTCCAGTTCCCCGTATATAGCAGTTTCAAGTTCTGCATTGGTGTGGGGATGACGGGGTGTGGCAAAGATGGTAAAGAGATTTGGATATCTCGCCCCGGGAAATCCGTTGACCGTCGTAACCTCTGAGGCAATTTCGGTTTCTTTCACGAGCTTTGTATAGAGCCGTGATGTCCTCCCCCCTGAGAGTAAACCGTCAATGACATCGAATACGTAGTCGTCATGGGAGGGAAGGGTGGGTTTGTGATATCCGATTATGAGCTTTGAATTGGCATCATCATCCCTCAGTTTAACTCTCCGTTCACCTTCCTGTGGTGGCTCTGTTGGAATCGTTTCTCTTATAAAGGCCTTGGAAGGAATGGACGAAAAATAGCGCTCCATAATTCGCCTCAGATCTTCCGTATCAACATCTCCTACTACCGATATGACGGTATTGGAGGGAGCGTAGAAGGTCTCAAAGAATTCTCTCATGGATTTCTTGTTCAGGCGGGGAATATTTTCCTTCCACCCGATAACCGGGCGTCTGTAGGGGTGGACCATGAACGCCGTTCCGAGAAAGAGTTCCGTCAACCTTCGATCGGGGTTCGATTCGATTGACTGTTTCCGCTCTTCCATTATGACGTTTCGTTCCGAATAAAACTCCCGGAAGACGGGGTTTCTCATCCTGTCGGACTCGATACGGGCCCAGAGCTCTATGAGATTCGAGGGAAGACTCACGTGATAAATGGTGAGATCGTAGCCGGTGGATGCATTCAGGCCGACCGCGCCTTCTCCGGTGTAGAGTTTGTCTATCTCGCTTTCGACGATCAATTCCTTTTCTTTTTTTTGCAGGCTCTCGAGCTCCCTTGTTAATTCTTCAATTTTCTCCTTATCCGAATTAATCTTCTTCTCGCTTTCGCCTTGGAGAGCCTCCGCAACAGTGTCTATCTTCGCAATGATTCTTTTTTCCTCATGATACTTTCTCGTGCCGATCGTTGTCGTTCCCTTGAACATCATGTGCTCGAGAAAGTGCGCTATACCGGACTGATCATCCCGCTCATCAACAGCTCCCACTCTGTGGGTTATATAGAGAGAAACCGTGGGATTTGCATGTCGCTCGAGGACAAGGACGGTGAGACCGTTTGCGAGAGTGAAACGCTTTACATTCTCTTCCAGATTAAAGGCATAAGAAACTACACTTAAAGCGATACATAACGTTATTATTGTAATCTTAATTATGAGCTTCATCATCAACCTCATCAGGAGCTTCTCCCCACAGTCTTCCGTAAATCCTCACGACAGGATAGATAAGAAATACAATGCTGACAAGAATAAGCATTGACGACGAAAAGAAATACATAATAAATTCAAGCGGATTGGTGAGAGAATAAGAAGCTACCAGGACATTTACGCCGGTGACAAGAAAAAAAACCGCCACACATCCTATTGCTATCTGTTTTCCCCACCAGAGAAGATCGCCCATTTTATTCATTCCAATTGTAGATCGCTGATTTATTGTAGCTCGCCGATTTATCGGCTTTTTAAAATCCCATGAATGGGCATGCTCCGTAATCCTTATCCTGTAATTTTTATTTCTTTGTCCTTTGTGCCTTTGTGCCTCTGTTACTTTGTACCCGTCTCTATAATTCCGAGTATATAAATACTCCCCAAAATGAGCAGCTACGAAAACATATATTGTATACACTTCAAAATATAGCAACCTTTCATTCTATGTCAACCGCCATCCTTCGATCGTGCCAGTTTTATCAGCTTCCTGTACATATCATAGGTCAGTCCCTCCCAGCGGCATGGTATGAGGGTGTTATTATGGAATAGGGGTTCCTCGGCTATCGGAAAGGGGGAACATTTCACTGCATCGTTCCATATATCGGTTCCCGGTATGGGGGAGAATTCTGTGATAACCGGCCTGGCACCGCAGAACTTTACGAAGTTAATGCTGTCGCGAACTTCCTCGAATGTCTGGTATGGAAGACCGCAGAGGAGATACATGCCGATTTCATCTGTTTTATAACCGGCATGCTTGAGATGCCTGATTGCTTCAGAGGTCTCTTCGTTGGTGACCTTTCCACCTGTTTCTCTCTGTCTCACAGCTTGAGCCGTTTCCAGTCCGAATCGTATTGTCCTGAAACCCGCGCGAAACATCAGGGTGCTTACCTCTTCGTTTATTCCCCGTATGTGAAGACCGTTTGGGCAGTGAAATGAGCAGCCGATTTTTCGCCTGATTATTTCTCTCAGCATAGGAACCGCCCGTTCCTCTGCGTCGAAGAGGAGCGCGTCATCGTAGAACGAAAAATTAGTGACGTTGAAGTTTTTATGCCAGAACTCGATTTCATCGACAACCTTTATCGGGTCCCGAACCCTGAATCCGTTGTTCAATATATGTGATGCGCAGTAGGAACACCTGAAGGGGCAGCCCCTGGATGTCATAAGGGGAACCTGGTCGAGATGAAAAAGGAGATCAAAGGCGGGGTAGGGATATGAATCGAGATTGCCTATGTCAGGAATGAAACCAAGGTCGTCATCAAAAAACTCCTTTATAATTTCCGGTAATTTCCTTTCGCCTTCGCCGGTAATAATAAGATCTGCTCCGGAATATCTACGAGCATGTTCTGTGCAGAGTGTCGCGTAGTTTCCGCCGAGTACAATGGGAACACCGGGAATGGCTTGACGGACAATCTCTATCGTTTCGAATACACCCGGATACCAGTAGGTCATCATTGAGGTTACAAGCACAAGATCGGGTTTCCCCGACCGAAGAAGATCATTTCTGAAGATTTGCGGAGTTATGCCGTACCTGCTGTATCGTCTCCGGATATTTCTCAATGGTTCGGGCCTTGCGATTTCTTCTTTCGGGTACTTGCCGTCACCCCACAGTTTTCTCTTCGGAAATTTTATCCGGGATTCACGCAGCATTTCGGGATGACGGGGGTTAAGGCAATCAATAAACCAAACATTATATCCGTTTTCCCTGAGCATGGAAGCAAGATACAACAGGCCGAGGGGCTTGGACCAAAAGTCGTAAGCGGCAAAGTCATATATCCAGGGGTTAATTAACAGAATTTTTCTTTTCATTTTAAAGACATTCGCCCGAACGAACGCAAACCGCAATTCGGAAAACGTAAATCGTAAACAGAAAATTGAAGCTTTGTCCTTTGTGCCAATGTGCCCCTGTCACTTTGAACTCATCAATAGCTTCTTATAATATGACGTGTCTCTGATGTTATCGAGGTCTTTATCGTGCTCCATGATCTTGTTGTTATTGAAGCCTTTGTCAACGGCTTTTTCGAGCCATCTGATCGCTTCCTCCCTGTTATTCTGTTTTGAGAATATGCACGCAATGTTGTAATAAGAAACGGGATTATCTGGTTCTATCGCAATTATTTCATTCAATAGTTTAACGGCTTCGAAGTAGTTCCCCCTTACTGTGTAAATAACGGAAAGGTTGTTTAAGGTCCCGGTATGAGCCGGATTTGTTGAAAGGGTTTTTTTATAATTTTCAACAGCCTTATCAAAAATTCCAGCTTTTTGATACAGAATTCCAAGTTCATAATATGATCCAGGATTGTCTGAATTTATATCTAACTTTTTTAACATATCCGCAATATAAAGGTTTTTCTTCGCTCCTTTGTGGTCCGGTTTGATGCGAAGGGCTTCTTTGAAATGAAATATAGCTTCATCAATTTTTCCTGAGGCGAAGAGCGCTGTTCCGAGGTTATTATGGGCATCGAAGTAAAGGGGATGTAAACGGAGTGCCTTATTGTAGTGGTATATTGCCTCGTCTGTCCTGCCCAGCTCGGAAAGGGCGTTTCCAAGGTTGTTGTGGGACGTTGGGAAATCGGGTTTAATCCGAAGGGCGGTTGAAAATTCTTCAGCAGCTTTCTCTGTTTTGTCCCTTTCGGCAAGACATTTACCCAGATTATTATGTGGCCTTGCCTTGCCCGGCGCCTTTTTCACACAGTCCTC
>CAYSHT010000049.1:0-15190 GCA_964430915.1 uncultured Syntrophaceae bacterium | reverse complement strand
AAGGGTCCGTTTACTCGGGATCCCCATCTTTCCGTATACCCTTCGACGAAATGGGGGAATTCAAATAAAGCAGAACGGAAGCAAAGGGGTCAAGTCTTTGCTTGATTCATTAACAATCGCAGAGATTACAGTTCAAGTGTTTATCATCACTTAAATTCCAGAACGAAAGCCTTTGACTTGTAGGTGGAGACAATAACCGGCACTCTTGACATTTTCTTTGATCTTACCTGAACAGTACGGGTTGAAAGCTACTACGCTAACCCCTTTCCCTCATTTATTGACTACAATAAAGAATGAGTAATCTCTCGGTACAGTCAATGGTGTGGATTAGCAGGCGAAGTCTATCAAGGGTTGAAAATATGGTTGGATTAATTATCACACATAATAAAGGGGTTGCGAGAGATTCGCAACCCCTTTATTATTATTTGGGGTGAGTGAGGGGACTTGAACCCCCGGCCTCCTGGGCCACAACCAGGCACTCTAACCAACTGAGCTACACCCACCATGTATATTTATGGTACGCCTGCAGGGATTCGAACCCGGGACCTACGGATTAGAAGTCCGTTGCTCTATCCAGCTGAGCTACAGGCGCACATACTCTTAAAAAGAGGGCAATACCACTAACGCCTTTACCCTGATTTGTCAAGTCAAAAGCGGTGAGAGAGGCTATCTGACATACCCGGCTATCCCGTCGTATCGATACCCCTTCTTTTTGTATCCTTCGCCCTTTAAATCAACAGTATAATAGTATGTTCCTCTGCCTGGATTGAACCACCTGTATAGTTCCCGTGAATCGGCGATTCTGAGCGTTGCTATGTTTCCAATCGTTCCTCCAAAGACGTAACCCCTCAGCGACTTTCCCCCTCCCTTTCTATCGGTGGAATAGAAATAGTCCTTCTTTATGGGGTTATACCACCAGAAAAATGGAGCCGTTCCGGATGTTCCCGGTCTGAAAAGTCCGAATGCAAGACCACTTTCTTTGTACCCCTTCAAGAGGTCGTCTTTTTCAAAGACAGCCCTCGTCGCAAGCGCAGAATATACTCCCTTTTTATACCGGTATATATTGATATATTTGAAGGTACTGGAATCTAATATCTCAAGTGATACTTCAACTATTTCATTCCCGGATTCCGATTGAAACAGCAGGTTTTCACAATAGATGCCAGGTGTTAGTCCCTCCGTCTTGGTAATAACATTCACGTAATCGATCTCGTTGGTCGTTGTTCCCTTTTCGGGGAAGATCTTAAGCCAGCCTCTCTTGTTAGTCACAAATTCTTCGCTTATGACGCTCACACCCTCTAATCCGACTGAACCGCTTCTGCTCGTGAGAGTCAGGCTATGCATTCCCTCTTCGAGTCCTTGGGCAACAGCATAGTCATAGCGTTCTCTTTTTTCAGAAATGCAATCAAGTTCACCCACAGGGATTCCGTCGATGGATGCATTGAGAACACCGCCATAAACATCTTTCCACAAAAAGACTGAGATACCGGTACCCCGGAATGTGTATTTAAGGCTTTCGCCCCCTTCGGTGCTTTCCGGGTACCCCTCGCCATTTGCCAGCCATGCACCACTTACAATAAGATCGTTTTTTATATTTTCAGGTGCCCTGTATGCCTCTTCATTTCTTTCATCGATATTTTGAAAAGAAACATATCTCCCTTTTTTCAGCGGGACTCCTTTGAAATATTTTCGTTTCCCCTGAACTCTCGCCCCCCAGGCGAGAACATTCTTACCGGAATTTCTCAACTCAATTTTTCGTATCCGGCTACCGCCGGCCTCAACATCCCCAAAATCGATTCCACGAGGTTCAACTTCAAGCACAGGCCTTGATGGTACGGAAGAAACAGTAAATGATATAAATGTGGTCCGAAAAGAACCGTTGAATTTTACCTTCAACGCTTCTCTGTAATCTCCCAAAGGCAATGCCCTTTTGTAGGATACGGTCTTACGGCCGTTTTCTATCCTTATTTTTATCGGGTAGAGTACTTTTTCGGAAGACACCTCCCTTGCCTCCTGTTTCTCGAGGGATTCGACATCAATCCTGAGGTAATGGGGACTCCTCTCTATTGTTCCTGCGATGCCCCTATCTTCTGACAGAAACTTTCCATCCCTGTCCTCTAATGACCATTCAAGTTCTCCCGTCCCCGCATTTCGAAGTGTGATTATTCCCTTTGAACGTTCCCCGGGGCCTATTCTCCCGAGATCCACCTCCCGAGGGGATACCATAAGAACCGGTCCCAATGTCGATGCTTCAACATCGATACTCGCCGGATTGCTCGTTACGGAACCCCTTTCCTTTATTATCTCGGTATATCCGGCGCTCTTTGCAATAAAGGTGTTTTTTTTGCGCAGAAATACACCAACAGATGGGTCTGTTATTATCCATCTTCCCTCGCCCTCATCGGAAAGGTCACTCCTCTTCCCGTCAGACCATAGTCCGGTTGCTCTGAATCTTCTTTTACCACCCACTTTCATCGTAATTGATGAGGGAGAAACTAAAATTGTTTTCAGGGAAACAACGTTGGCAGAAACAGTAATGATTTCATCTCCGCCATTTGAATTTACGAGGATTGATCCTTTATAGCTTCCCTCCTTGAGGTCTTTAGCATCGATTGCGATAGATATCTCGCCCCTTCCACTGCCCGCGAGATACATCCCTTCCGGCATTCTTTGTATTTCTTCTGACTCGGGAGTGGGAGTATCAGAAAGCCCTACCCCCGTTTCTTTTATAAGGTGTGCTATACGCTCCTCGTTTTTCTTTAATCGGTCGATTGTTGCCTCATCGGGTGCCTCTTCGTGAACCGAAAGCCAGGGACTTTTGCTTATTACCTCCCATTCAAGGGATTCCTTCCCGCCGTTTCGAATCTTTACGTCAAATACTTCGTAGGAGCCCTCCTCGACATGGTTAAAATCAAATTTGGCCTTTGATAACTTGAGAAGCGGTCCCTCGAGAGCACCTATCTGAAATTCCAGGGGTATGCTTTTCACATTGCCCAGCTTTGCGAGGACCTCCGCATTCCCGGGAGATTTTCCCACAAGGACTCCCGTGTCGATGAAATTGGCAACCCCTTTGTTTTTAGATATCCACGAAACCGCCTCGGTGATATCGGCGGTCGAACCGTCCGAATACCTTCCGATAGCCTTCAGGTATGTCTTTTGCTCCGACTGCACGGCAGTTGTTTCCGCTTCAACCACTATTGTTTCAGGTTTTATATAAACTGTCGGTTTTCTATCCCTGATAACGGTTACGGCGAGAGGAATGACCTCTGTTCCACGGGAAGATGATATGATGATATTAGAACGATACTGACCGGGCATAAGCTCCGAAGGATGCGCGACGAGATAGACCTCATCATTATCATTTGAAGCTATACCGTAATCCCTGTCAATAGTAACCCACGAAGGCACCCCGGCTGCTATCCAGAGCACATTTCCATCGCCGTTTTTTGTAATCATGACGGATTTTACGGCAGCGTCCGATGTTCTCATGATACCAAAATCTATTTTCTCGGGAGCAACCCCGATTGATGTCTCCGCATATGCCCCATTTACAGATAGCAGTACTACGAAAATCACCATGATAATCAGGCATCGAAACAATCGTGACATTTTCTATTCCTCACAAAGTATGCAAAAGCATGCAATAATCGCATATACCTATTATATGTGCCCTGCTATGTCAAGATACGGGAGTTCCTACAAAAATGCTTGACACTCTCCAAATATACTATATATAGTGCCAACCTCAATTATCAGATTAACCCATTACATAACCATAAGACTTTTTTATACTTGGCAACGATGTCATACGATACTTTAAAATACTGGATTGCACTCAAGTTTATCGAAGATATAGGAAATGTGACGTACATTCATCTTATAGATGCCTTCGGTTCACCTCGAGATGTATTCCATGCTCCCGTCAATGCCTTGAGGGAGGTACCGAGGATTACAAGAAAAATCGCGGCCGCTATCAAGGGTTTCAGCGACTGGGAAAAGGTCGAAAAAGAGTATAATCTGGCCGAGAAATCAGGGGTGTCCATACTTCCATCACAAAGCCCCTTGTATCCTCAGGGTCTTCTCAACATATACGATTACCCTCCCCTTCTCTATGTGAAGGGAACGCTCTTGGAAGAGGACATTTATATTTCGGTGGTCGGTTCCAGGATAGCCAGCACATATGGAAAATTCACCACTGAGAGACTCTGCCGGGAACTTGCCTTTAAAGGCATTACCACGGTAAGCGGTATGGCGCGTGGGATAGACTCTGCGGCCCACAGGGGATCACTCTCGGGAAATGGAAGGACAGTGGCAGTTTTGGGATCGGGTATAGATGTAATCTACCCCCCTGAAAATAAGGAGCTCTATGAGAAGATAGCCGCAAATGGCGCCGTCATTACGGAGTTCCCCTTTTCCACCCTCCCAAAGGGTCCTCATTTTCCTGTACGAAACAGGATCATCAGCGGGATGTCATTAGGGGTGGTCGTCGTTGAAGCAAATGAAAAAAGCGGTTCACTCATAACGGCACGAACCGCTCTGGAACAGGGAAGAGAGGTCTTTGCCGTCCCGGGAAGTATCGATTCTCCTGGGACAAAGGGCACGCACAAACTCATACGTGACGGGGCAAAGCTGATTGAGAATGTCTATGATATTCTGGAAGAGATTCTTCCTCAGATAGAGGGGAGAGGCGATTCCCCACCTTCAGCAGATTCCACGGAATCCGGTCACGTCTCCGATTCTGATTACGATGACTTGGGAAAAATGGAAAGGGAAATATTAGACCTCATGGAGAAAAAACCGCAGCAGATCGATTCGATAATAACAAAAAGCGGTTGTACTGCAAACGATGTCTTAAATTCTCTCCTCTCTCTTGAGCTCAAAGGATATATTGAACAGCTTCCAGGAAAACATTTTAAATTTAAGGAGTAGGAGTAATTATGTCAGGTTCACTTATTATCGTTGAATCACCCACAAAGATAAAGACAATAAAGAAGTACCTCGGTTCCGAGTTTGAAGTGAAGGCATCACTGGGTCACGTCAAGGATCTTCCGAAAAGTAAGCTCGGTATCGATATAGAAAAGGACTTTGAGCCGGCCTACGAGATCATAAAAGAAAAGCGGAAGGTTATATCTGAATTAAAAAAAGCCGCAAAAAAGGCCGACAATATCTATCTCGCTCCTGACCCTGACCGTGAGGGAGAGGCTATCGCGTGGCATGTAGCTCAGGAGATCGGAACCAAAGACAAGACCCTCTATCGTGTCCTTTTCAACGACCTGACAAAAAACACGGTACTTTCTGCCATAAAAAATCCGCAGAAACTCGATCCTGAAAAGTACGAGGCGCAGCAAACCCGAAGAATTCTCGACCGCCTTGTTGGATACCAGGTGAGCCCCATTTTATGGGACAAGGTACGAAGGGGATTGAGCGCCGGTCGTGTTCAGACAGTGGCGGTCCGAATTATCTGTGAAAGAGAAGAAGAGATACGAAATTTCACAGAAGAAGAATACTGGAATATCAAGGCCCTTTTGGAAGGCCAAAATCCGCCCTCGTTTGAAGCACGCCTCGTAAAGATCAATTCAAAAAAGGCAAAGATAGAAAATGGAGGCCAGGCTGAAGAGATTATAGCCAGCCTTAAGGACACGCCCTTTATTGTCAACAAGGTTGAAAAGAAGGAGGTGAAGCGATTTGCACCTCCGGCCTTCACCACCAGTAAGCTCCAGCAGGAGGCATCGAGAAGGTTTCGTTTCTCTGCCAACAAGACCATGAGGACCGCCCAGAAGCTCTATGAAGGAATAACAATCGGAGATGAGGGTTCTGTGGGACTCATCACCTACATGAGAACTGATTCCTTCAGAGTAGCATCGGAAGCACTCGACGAGGCGCGTGAGTACATACTGAATCAATACGGGAAAGAGTTTCTTCCTGAAAAGGCGCGGGTATTTAAATCACCCAAAAAATCTCAGGACGCCCACGAGGCAATACGTCCCGCCTCCATTGCCTACAAACCTGAGGATATCAAGAGCTACCTGGGAAATGACGAGTATCGCCTCTACCAGCTCATATGGAACCGATTTGTTGCCAGTCAGATGAATCCCGCACTTTTCGATCAGACAAATATAGACATATCGGCAGGCAGTTACCTCTTCAATACGAAGGGGGCGATCATGAAATCGCCGGGTCATACCATTCTGTATACGGAAAGCAAAGAAGAGAGCGTTGAAGAAAACGGGGCGGAGAAGGTGCTTCCCGAGATATCTGAGGGCGAAGGACTCACCCTGCTTTCCTTTACCCCGGAGCAGAACTTCACCCAACCTCCCCCGAGATTTTCCGAGGCCACACTGGTCAGGGAGCTGGAAGAAAAGGGCCTTGGAAGACCGAGCACCTACGCCGCTATATTGAGCACCATTCAGGACAGAGAATATGCGAAACTTGATAAGGGGAGATTTCATCCCACTGAGATGGGAGAATTGGTGAATGAACTCCTTGTAAAAAACTTCTCCCATGTCTTCGATGTGGAATTTACGGCCTCCATGGAGGACAAACTGGACCTTATTGAAGAGGGCAAACTTACCAGAGATAAAACACTGAGAGATTTTTACACAACATTTGCACCGGACCTTGAAGCAGCAAAGGAGCAGATGAGAAATGTAAAGAGAGAAGAGACGCCGACGGAACTCACCTGCGATAAGTGCGGAAACCCCATGGTGATAAAGTGGGGAAGGAACGGAAAGTTTCTCGCCTGTTCTAACTATCCGGAATGTAAAAATACCGCCAACATTGCTACCGATGAAAATGGTGAAATCGGCACCGCTTCAGAACAGCTAACGGATACAATCTGCGATCTCTGCGGCAAGAACATGGTCATAAAGGAAGGACGATTCGGGAGATTTCTCGGATGCTCCGGTTATCCCGACTGCAAGAATACGAAACCCCTCGATACCGGCATCGGCTGTCCGGAGGAGGGTTGTGATGGAACCCTCTGCGAAAGGAGGACAAGAAAAGGAAAGCTTTTCTACAGCTGTTCAAACTATCCTAAATGCTCCTATGCCATCTGGGACAAACCCCTGCCGGAAAAATGCCCCCAGTGCGGTCATCCTTTCCTGGTGGAAAAATATTACCGGGGAAAGGGAGCCGTCAAGATCTGTCCGAACAAGGAGTGCGGTTACAAAGAAGGTCGCTGATGCCCTTTCGCAAAAGGGCTGAAGACTCAGTTGGAAAATCAAAGTGCAGAATATACTATTAAGCGATACGAATCATGCGATTGTCATCGGGGGCGGTCTTGCCGGATGTGAAGCCGCCTGGCAACTTTTGAAGCGGGGGATGCAGGTCACCCTCTATGAGATGAAACCCTCTTCTTTTTCCCCCGCTCATAAATCAGCCCACCTTGCAGAGCTTGTGTGCAGTAATTCCCTGCGATCCAATGAAGTTCGAAGTGCCGTCGGTTTGCTTAAAGAGGAACTGCGGCTGATGGACTCCCTCATTATCGAGGCGGCCGATCACACCTCTGTCCCCGCAGGAAAGGCCCTCGCCGTCGACAGAGAACTATTTTCCCTCTATGTAGAAGAAAAACTGGCGACCTTCGATGGACTGACGATCGAAAGAAAAGAAATATCCGATATTCCGGGCGAGAGTATCGTCATCATTGCATCGGGCCCCCTTACATCGGACTCCCTGACAGAGAATATCTCTACACTCACCGGCGGCGATAATCTCTACTTTTACGATGCGATCTCACCGATCATTGATGCAGAATCTATCGACTATTCGATAGTATTCAGAGCATCCAGGTATGACGAAGGCGAAGGCGATTACCTGAACTGTCCCATGTCAAAGAAAGAATATGAGCGGTTCCGGGATGAGGTGCTTGCGGGTGAAGAAACCATTGCCAAAGATTTTGAAGACAAAAAATGTTTCGAGGGGTGTCTCCCCATAGAGGTTCTTGCCCGAAGGGGAGTGGATACATTGCGCTACGGACCCATGAAACCCGTCGGTCTTACAGATCCGCGAACAAATACTCAGCCCTACGCCGTCGTACAGCTTCGCAGCGAGAATCGCAACTTTACCCTATTTAATATGGTGGGGTTTCAAACGAAATTGACATGGCCCGAACAGAGGCGAATTTTTTCCCTGATTCCCGGGCTTGAGAAGGCCGAATTTGCGAGATTCGGGAGCATACACCGAAACACCTTTATCAATGCCCCACGCCTGCTGGGGAAGACTCTCGAGCTTAACGATAAAAAGGGAATCTTTTTTGCCGGGCAGATTACCGGCGTTGAGGGATATGTGGAGTCCACGGCCATGGGACTTCTGGCGGGCATCAACGCATCTCGCTACTGCAACGGCAGAATGACGGTAGCACCTCCCGAAACGACAGCTCTTGGAGCACTCTGCGGCCATATAACCAACGCGTCACAGAAAAATTTCCAGCCGATGAATGTTAATTTTGGCCTCTTTCCAGCACTCGAAAAGAAAACACCAAAAAAGGAACGGGGTAAATGCTACGCCGAGAGAGCTCTCGCCGATTTAACGATCTGGAAGGAAAAGGTCGAAGTATCTTAGATAGAAGTGTTTATGCTATTTGTTCCTTTATTTTTCTTACCTCTGCAGGTTTCTTCTGAGCCTCTTTATCTTTATTCTGTGTTATGCTTTTCCTGTCATAAACGGGGAAGCTCATCGGATCACCCCAGAACTCGTCTTCTTTTATTGACAGGATATCAACGATCTTATCATCTCTCCATCGTATTATATCCTTAAAGGATTTCCCCTTGATTGCCTCTTTCACGCCTTGGTTTAATTTATTTTTTACCGTATCACTTATGTGATTTCTTGTTTCGAGTTCTTCCCATATTGTCTTGAATGTCGTGTTACCGATACCCTCGATAAAATGAGAGTACCCGCCCTCTTCTCCCCCTCCGAGATGATAGGTCATATGAGTTCCCATGAGCGCCCATCTGATTCCGGGACCTGCATAAATAGCCTTATCAACATCTTCAACTGTCGCAACACCACGGTCAACAAGATCGATCGCTTCACGCCACAGGGCGGCTGCCAATCTGTTTCCAATAAATCCTGCAACCTCTTTTTTGACGATGACAGGAACCTTTCCGAGGTGTTCCATGAATGAATAGACTGTATCAGTTGTCTCTTTTGACGTATCCTTGCCAGGCACTATCTCTATAAGTGGTATTAAATGCGGGGGGTTCCACGGATGCGTCGTGATACACTTATCTTTCTGTGTCACAACCTGCTGAATCTCAGACATACTGAGACCCGATGTGCTGCTTGCAAGAATGGCATGCGGTGGTGCATATTTTCCAATCTCACTAAAAATACTCTTTTTTATATCGTAATGCTCTCCCGTGCATTCCTCAACAAAATCGGCATTCCTTACCGCTTCAGCCAGATCCTCTACCATTGTTATCCTTGCAAATGCGTGCTCACTATCGGCCTCGGATATCATCTCCTTCTTCACAAAGAAGTCGAGGTTCGAACGCACATTTTCAAGGCCTCTTTCTCGTGTTTCTCTTTTCCTTGAATATGCCGTAACGTCGTATCCTTTTATGGCAAAGAGCGTCACCCACGCGGCACCAATGACCCCTGTACCAATAACCGCTACTTTTTGTATCTCATCCATCTAATCTATTACCCTTTTGAACTAATCGACCTTTATATCCGCGCAGAGTGAAGAATATATAACTTTTCATAAAGGTTGATTGCGATTTTTTCCGTTACTAAATGCCCTCAGGCAGCAACTTTGCCGACGGCAGTATCTATTGAACTATTCTCAGTCTCTTTACGTCCCGTTGCCGCCCTCTCTATCAGGCTTTCACTGTTATATGCGGGATAGGACATAGGATCCTGCCATAATGCATCGTCACGTATCATTTCTTCAGCATTACCTTTTCTGTTTCTTCTCGCCTCCATGATTTTCTCCCTTTCCTTCACATGCTATATTTACATAAAGCGGTTTTTCGACAAGGATAGCTTAATGCTCAATCACAGCAGAGGCAATCAGCATGGGTCTGATTATTGTGTAAGATGATGAGTTAAATCAGCTAAGATATTATATCGGGGGGGCATAAGACAGAAAGTAATGATGGCATAGGTAAATGTCCTAATCTATCAGTTTGTTTTTAACCACATAGAGCGTAATCTCTGCATTGTTTTTCATCTTCATTTTTTCGAGTATGTGTGATCTGTATGTACTGATCGTCTTTACACTGAGGAACAATATTTCGGCAATTTCTTTCACCGTTTTTCCCGAACCCAACATCAGTATAACCTGATATTCACGATCCGAAAGCAAATCATGAAGAGGTTTCGAGACATCCTGATCGAGATAATAGGTAAGCTTTTCAGCAAGCGACTCACTGACGTATCTCCCGCCATGAACTATTTTTCTGATTGCCGAAATCAGTTCATTCGGTGCACTCGCCTTCGTCAGATATCCCGATGCGCCTGCCCTGAAGGCCCTCACCGCATACTGTTCTTCTGGATAGATACTCAGTATGAGAACCGGAAGCTTCTGATATTCACTTTTCAATTCCTTTAAGACCTCAAGACCGTTTCTTCCCGGCATTGATATATCAAGCAGTATCAGATCATACTTCCGTTTTCTTACGAGGGACAAAACCTCCTGCCCGTTACTCGCCTCGTCAGCCACTATCATGTCATCGGTTTCTGAAATAACCTGTTTAAATCCTTCTCTTACAATCGGATGATCATCGGCAATCAGTATCTCTATTTTCTTCATTTCCTGTCTCCCCTTTCTTTCAGAGGGATACGAACCTTTACCGTTGTGCCGCTCCCTTTTTCTCCCGATATTTCGGCTGTTCCTCCCAGGGCGATGGCCCGTTCTCGAATCCCAATGAGGCCGAATGAATTAGTCTTTGTGAGTTCCTCTTCTCGTATGCCTTTACCGTTGTCGCGGACGACAAGATCGACGAATTTTTTGGTTTTCTTCAGTCTCACATTTACATTTGTCGCTTCCGCATGTCGTAATATATTGGTAAGTGTTTCCTGAAAAATGCGAAAAACAGTCGTTGAAAGTTCGTCGTCAAGTGAAATCTCATCGGGCTCGGCAATAATAGTGCACCCTATACCTGAACGTTTTTTGAACTCCTCTATCTGCCACCTAATTGCGGCTGGGAGACCCAGGTGATCCAGCATGCCCGGGCGTAGATCCATATATATGCGCTTCAGGGTATTCATCGTCATATCAATAAGCTTCACCATTGCATCTGTCTTTTCGAGAAGCGCCACCTCTTTTTCAGGTATCTTCCTCTGCAGCATGATAAGATCAATATTCAGTGCCGTGAGCAGTTGTCCAATCTCGTCATGAAGCTCTCTTGCTATGCTCGTGCGCTCTTTCTCTCGAATCGACTGAAGGTGGGCGTAGAGATTTCGGAGCTGTTCTCTCGACAGTTCAAGTTCGTTTTTGGCCTTTTCACGCTCCGTAATGTCTTCATAGGTAATAACGATATTTCTTCTTGTGAGACTCTCTCCTATTCTCGAAGCGCTCACCATGCATTCGATATCGGTGCCGTCCTTACGCCTGCAGGGAAACTCCGTCAGTACCGTTTTTTGCTGCTCCAGTCTCGAATAGAGACCGGCCATCTTTTTGTAATCCTCTTCCGTGCGGTAGAGAATCCTCGTACTCTTCCCTATCAATTCCTCCTCTTTCCACCCAAAGACTGTCTGGACACCATCATTGGCAAAGATAATTCGCCTGTCTTTCAGCCCAATGACGGCGTGGGGGATTGCCGCAAGAATCGATGCTTCGAGTGTTTCAAGTTCCTTCTGTTTCTCCCTCGATTCTACCCTCTCGGTCACCTCCATTATATTACCGAGAACAGCCACCCTTCCCTCATATTGTGTGGTCCGTACGATCTCTTCAATCCAGTGAATGCTGCCATCCTCTGCAATTGACCTGAATTCATAGGACGAGTGACGCTCCCCGGACAACATCTTCTTTGCATTGCCGACTACCATCTCGCGATCATCCGGGTGCACGAAGTCTATCGAATTCTGACCGACGATATCTTCTCTGGCATAGCCGAGAAATTTTGATGCATAATGATTTACAAACCTGAATTTTCCATCCTGTACTATATAGATCCCGGCACGGACAATATTCTCGAGGGCACTGTAAAAACCCTCTTCTATCTCGCGATCTTTCAGGACCTTTTCATATTCGGCTATTGTTCGGCGTGCCTCTTCGAGTTCAACTGTCAGTGCCGCCTCTTTTGTATCTGCTCTTTTCATTTATCTTTAACTGATTGTATTTGTTGGCGTCTCTTCATATTTCCTTCATGTTAAGCGAGAGAAATAAGACATTGTGACGGTACGAGATTGCTGAAAGAAGGTAACAAATCATAAGGTTTAAGGTGGACCCGTGCTCAATCCCCCCTTGTCGTTACCCTTTTACTTGTTGCGCAAATAGATAATCCTGAGCCCTTCGAGCGTCAGCATCTCATCGACGATATTTATGGTCTTGGTCTCGGGTGCTATGATCTTTGTCAGTCCCCCCGTTGCTATGACGGTGGGAACAGATTTCAGCTCCGCTTTCATCCGGTTAACGATACCATCGACAAGTCCGGCATAACCAAACATGATTCCCGCCTGCATACTACTTACCGTATCTCTTGCTATGACCGACTTTGGTCTTCCAAACTCTACACGCGGGAGCTTTGAGGCCCGCTCAAAGAGTGCATCGCTTGATATCGTAATACCCGGAGCAATGCACCCCCCCATGTATTCACCTTTCTTTGTCACATAATCAAAAGTTGTTGCTGTTCCGAAATCAACGACTATGAGATCCCCCTCATACTTTTCATGAGCCGCAACGGCATTGACTATTCTGTCGGCCCCAACTTCTCGCGGATTATCATAGTAGATAGGCATACCAGTTCTGATTCCCGGTCCCACGATAAGGGGTTTGAGATTAAAATATTTTTCGCAAAGCGGTTCCAAAATATTCAACATGGGCGGTACCACACAGGAAATGATTATGTCGCTCACCGTCTTTGAGCTTATCTTCGTCGTTTTGTAAAGATTCAGGATGAGCATTCCATATTCATCCATGGTATGGTTTACCACTGTTCTTACACGCCAGTCGTGTAAGAGCTTCTCTCCGTCATAAAGCCCTATCACCGTATTTGAATTTCCCACATCGATAACGAGAAGCATGCCTCAGTCTCCTATTATTTCCACATCGCCAGAAACTATCTGATGCGTTTTTTTGTTAGTATCGATCACGACAAGTTCCCCGCAATCATTTATCCCGAGAACTGTTCCTCTCCTTACTTTGTCCCCGTCGCTCACCGCAATCTCCCTCCCGATAATTCCTGAAAAGGCGGTCCATCTGTCTTTTATAACAACGAATCCCTCCGAGATATAGGACGTATACCACGTCTCAAACGTCCTGAACAAGGCCGATGCGAAGGAAGAACGAGAAACCTGTCTCGCAGTTTCTTCGATAAGCGACGTGGCCTTGTGACGATAGTCCTCGTCTAAATCGGTCTTCTTTATATTTATGTTGATGCCAATACCAACAACGACAAAATCGACTGCCCCGTGTTTTACGCTCATTTCCGTCAGTATGCCGCAAATCTTCTTACCACCGATAAGAACATCGTTCGGCCACTTCAGGGAAACCGTATCAGGACAATACTGCGTAAGAAGTTCGGCTACTGCAACGCCTGCCATGAGTGTCAGTTGTGGTGCCAGAGAAGGCTTTATGGAAGGCCGTAAGATAATCGACGTATAAATATTGCATTCCGGCGGTGATTGCCAGACATGCTTATTTCTTCCCCTGCCCCTATTCTGGCTCTCTGCTACGACAACCTCTCCCTCCTCGGAGCCGTTACCGGCCAATTTCCAGGCATAACTGTTTGTGGAATCAACCTCTTTCAGATAATGAATCTTCTTGCCAATGAGCCCTTTGCATACAAGATTCTCGAGGCTGTCATTTTCTCTTTCTATCATACAATTGTCATGTTGAGAGATATGTCTGCCGCTGGAGATGAGTGAGTGAGAGCCCCCACTGAAATGTAATCAACCCCTGTCTCGGCGATTTGCCTTACTCTTTCTAACGTTACATTTCCTGAGGCCTCGACGATGGCCCTGCCATTAATGAGTAAGACCGCTTTTTTCATCTCTCCCGGTTTCATGTTATCGAGCATGATGATATCCACACCCGATGCAAGGGCTTCCTCGACTTCCTTCAGATCTTTTACCTCAACTTCTATTTTCAGTGTAAGGGGAATAGTATTGCGGACGCCGCTCACTGCACTCGTTATGCCGCCTGCGGCACTGATGTGATTATCCTTTATCAAGACTCCCCCATCAAGCCCGAATCGGTGGTTAAATCCTCCGCCCACCCTTACGGCATATTTCTCCAAGTCTCGAAGACAGGGGGTTGTTTTTCTCGTATCGATAATCTTCGCCCTTGTGCCCTTCACGGCTTCAACGTATTTCTGTGTCAGCGTTGCAATACCGCATAACCTTTGGAAAAAGTTTAAGGCTACCCTTTCGGCAATAAGTATATTTTTAATGGCTCCCGATATCTCAGCGAGTATTGTTCCCTTTTTCGCCGCTGCCCCATCTTTACAGTCCGTGTGGAACCCTATGACGGGATCCAGAGAGAGAAACACCTTCTTGAAGACATCGATTCCCGCAACCACCATATCTTCTTTTGCCACTGCACGCGCAATGCCACCTTCATCGCCGGTGAAAATGGCCGACGTCGTAACATCTCCGTGCCCCACGTCTTCTTCAAGGGCTTTTGCTATCAGTTTGTCCAGTCCGACATCCCGAAACATTCTGCCTATTCCTCAATCTCTTGCAGTTTTTTCAAGGCCTCTTCCAAATTCCTGTTTTTCTCTTTCAATTCCTCGAATTTTGCCTCTTCCTTCCGAATTATCACTTCAGAGGCCTTCTCCATAAAATCACGGTTATTCAATTTCTTGGAAACAATAACAAGATCCTTTGAAAGTTTTCGCATCTGCTTTTCCAGCCTGGCCTTCTCGGCAGCAATATCGACCATTCCTTCAAGAAATACGTATATCTTTATGGAACCTACAATGCCCGTGGCAACTCCTTTTGGCTCCTCAACCGCTCCTTCCACCGAGAGTTTCTCGAGATTTGCAAGATTAAGGATATACTCCCTTCCTTCATCCAGAATTGAGCG
>CAYSHT010000048.1:0-15538 GCA_964430915.1 uncultured Syntrophaceae bacterium | reverse complement strand
ATTCCGGGAAGTAAGAACAGCATCGTCCTTATAAAGGACGCTATAAAACTGTAAGGGTATTAAGTGGTCATAAAATGTCGGTTCTGAATGTATACGATATAGAAAAAAATAAAGTTGCTGAGCTGGAAGTGAATGATCTTGTTTTTGGTGCGCCCATTAATGAAAACGTTCTCTATGAAGTCGTCAGGATGCAGATGGCGGCGAAGAGGAGCGGAACAGCATCGACAAAAGGTCGGAGCGAAGTAAGGGGAGGCGGCAGAAAACCCTGGCGTCAAAAGGGAACGGGGAGAGCGAGAGCCGGTACGATACGATCACCCCTCTGGAGAGGAGGCGGCATCGTCTTTGGACCGAAGCCGAGGAGTTATTCCTATAAGACCCCTAAGAAGGTGAGAAAAGCGGCACTGATATCTGCACTTAGCCTCAAGGTCAAGGAAGACAAGATACTGATCCTTAAAGATTTCCCCATGGAGGAGATAAAGACAAAGAAATTTAAAGAGGTTCTCGACAGATTTGAACTGAAAAGGGCCCTCTTTGTGACAGATGGGGAGAATCCTGTTCTTGAGAAGTCGTCACGAAACATCAAGGATGTGAAAATGATGCGATCCGAGGGCATCAATGTATATGACCTTTTAAAGTTCGATTATCTGGTCCTTTTGGAACAGTCCGTAAAAAAGATAGAAGGGGCATTACTGTCATAATGGAAATATATTCAGTCATAAAGAAACCGCTTGTTACGGAGAAGAGCACCGTTGCCAGGGATGAGGGCAATAAATACATCTTTGAGGTAGACCGCAGGGCAACGAAAATAGAGATTCGGAATGCCGTGGAGAAGATCTTCAAGGTAAAAGTCATGACGGTACGTACGATGAACTTTATCGGCAAGAAGAAAAGGGTTGGCAAGGTCATCGGTAGCAGAAGTGATTGGAAGAAGGCCGTAGTAACGCTTGCTCCCGGGAACTCCATAGAAGTATTCGAAGGCGTATAGAAGATAAAGGATTAGACGATGGCGACACGATCATATAAACCAACATCACCGGGCAGAAGATTTCAGACCTGTTCCACCTTTGAGGAGATCACGAAGAGTGAGCCTGAAAAGAGCCTTGTAAGACCTCTGAAGAAGTCGGGAGGGCGTAACAATCTTGGCCGAATGACAAGCAGGCATATCGGGGGTGGACACAAGAGAAAATACAGGATCATAGATTTCAGGCGTGACAAGATGGATATACCTGCAAAGGTTGCCTCTATCGAATATGATCCCAATCGGTCTTCCCGGATAGCGCTTCTCCACTACGTTGATGGAGAGAAACGGTATATTCTTGCCCCCATCGGGCTAAACGTGGGTGACACCGTGGTAAGCGCCGAGAAGCCTGATATTAAGCCGGGCAATGCGATTCCCCTGAAAAACATACCCCTCGGTTCCCATATTCATAATCTTGAATTAAAGATCGGCAGGGGTGGTCAGATGATCAGAAGCGCAGGTTCCTATGGCCAGCTCATGGCAAAGGAAGGGACATATGCGCAGATACGACTTCCCTCAGGAGAGGTCAGAAAAGTGCTCGTGGAATGCAAGGCTACAATCGGGCAGCTCGGTAACACCGATCATGAGAATATCAGCCTTGGAAAAGCCGGAAGAAAAAGGTGGCTGGGAAGAAGGCCAAAGGTACGCGGTGTCGTGATGAATCCGGTAGACCATCCAATGGGCGGAGGAGAAGGCAAATCCTCTGGGGGAAGGCATCCCTGCACGCCCTGGGGTGTTCCCACCAAGGGATACAAGACGAGAAAGAATAAAAATTCCGATAAATATATTGTAAAGAAGAGAGGTTAGGTGTGGCTCGTTCAATAAAAAAAGGACCCTATATCGAAGATACCCTTCTGAAGAAGGTGAGGAGAGCGGAAGAGACAGGGAACAGGGCTGTTATTAAGACATGGTCTCGCCGTTCTACCATAATTCCTGATTTGGTGGGATTGACCTTTGCCGTGCATAACGGCAAGAAATTCATCCCCGTTTACGTTACAGAGGATATGGTTGGGCATAAACTGGGTGAGTTCGCTCCGACGAGAACCTTTTACAGCCACGCCGGAGACAGAAAAACGAGATTGAAGAAGAGATAGGCGTAAGACTAATGGAAGCAAAAGCTGTTCTGAAATATGTTCGTATATCGCCGCAGAAGGCACGATTGGTGGTCGATCTGGTGAGGGGGAAGAAGGTGGGCGATGCGTCGACCATACTCGACTTTACCCCAAAGAAGGCTGCCCGTATCGTCAAGAAAGTTTTGAGCTCTGCCGCTGCAAATGCCGCACAAAACCCTAATATTGATGAAAAAATTCTCTATGTCAAAGAGATATTTGTCGGCCAGGGCCCGTCTTTGAAGAGATGGAGAGCGCGTGCACAGGGAAGAGCAGCAGCAATAAAAAAGAGAACAAGTCATATAACCGTAATATTGGATGAACGTTAAGATAACGAGGAGGTGAAGGTTTGGGCCAGAAAGTAAATCCCATTGGTTTCAGGTTAGGCGTCAACAAGACCTGGGATTCACAGTGGTTTGCGGAGAGAAATTACAGCAAATTGCTGCATGAGGATATCAAGGCACGAGAATACATTAAAAAGAAATTCTATCATGCAGGGATATCTAAAATAGAGATAGAACGAGCCGCAGACAAGGCCAAAGTCAATATTTATACCGCCCGCCCGGGGATTATCATAGGGAGGAAGGGGTCGGAGATTGAGAAGATCAAGAACGATCTCGAAAAAATTATGACGGGCGAGGCTATTATCAATATAATCGAAGTACGGAAACCGGAAATAGATTCCCAGCTCGTTGCCGAGAACATCGCCCTCCAGCTTGAAAGAAGGGTAAGTTTCAGACGGGCTATGAAAAGGGGAGTAACATCAGCACTGAAATTTGGTGCCCAGGGTATCAGGGTTTCATGTGCGGGAAGACTGGGTGGAGCTGAGATGGCGAGAAGGGAGTGGTACAGAGAGGGAAGAGTCCCTCTTCACACCCTGAGGGCTGACATAGACTACGGTTTTGCCGAGGCCCATACGACCTATGGTGTTATCGGGGTGAAGGTCCTCGTATTCCATGGGGAGGTTTTGCCCGACCTGAAGAGCGAAAGTCTGTAACAATAGGTATGGTAATTTTCGATTCAACAATCGTCGATTGTATGAGGGATTAAAAATAGGATTGTAGATTATGTTATCTCCAAAAAGATTCAAATACAGGAAGCTGCAAAAAGGTCGAATCGGCGGAACGGCCCAGAAGGGCAATAAGATCGACTTCGGTGAATGTGGACTTCAGGCAATGGAGCCGGGTCGTTTAACTGCACGGCAGATTGAATCAGCCCGTATCGCGATTACCCGTCATGTGAAACGAGGCGGCAAGATATGGATACGAATATTTCCCCACAAGTCAGTGACGAAGAAACCGGCGGAAACCAGGATGGGAAAAGGGAAGGGCTCTCCTGAAGAATGGGTTGCGGTAGTCAAAAAGGGCACCATTCTTTATGAAATAGAAGGGGTCTCAAGGGATGTTGCACGCGAGGCCATGAGATTGGCGTCTCGAAAGTTACCGATAGCGACAAAATTCCTTACGAGGGAGATATTTGATGAAAATTAGTGAAATCAAAGATCTCAGCACAGATGAGCTGAAACAGAAAGAGAAGAGGCTTGCTGAAGAGTTTTTTAATCTTCGGTTCAGGTTTGCAACGGGGCAGTTGGATTCCCCTGCTGCTATGAAAAATGTAAAAAAAGATATTGCCCGGGTAAAAACCGTTCTCAGGGAAAAGGGGGTTTAATAATCTTCCATGGATAGTAGGGGTAAGAAAAGAATCATGCAGGGAATAGTATTGAGCAACAAGATGGATAAAACGGTGGTTATCTTGACTGAACGGCTTATCAAGCACCCTCGATTCCATAAGTATATGAAAAGGCATGTAAAATATAAGGCTCATGACGAGAATAATATGTGTAATATTGGAGATACGGTTTTGATCGCTGAGTCACGTCCACTGAGCAAGCAAAAGCGGTGGAGAGTGCGTGAAATAATAGAGAGGGCGAAGTAATAGAATTATTGTAGCGGGGTTTTAGTTATGATACAGATGCAAACCTTTTTGAATGTGGCGGACAACTCTGGAGCTAAAAAGGTCTGTTGTATAAAGGTGCTTGGTGGGTCAAAGAAGAGATATGCACGTGTCGGAGATGTGATCGTGGTTTCCGTTAAAGAGGCTGTCCCCAACTCAAAGGTGAAAAAAGGGGATGTCCTGAAGGCCGTGGTGGTGAGAACCAAGAAAGAAATTGGCAGAACCGACGGCACATATCTTAGATTTGACGACAATTCTGCCGTGTTGATAAACGATACGCTTGAACCTCTCGGAACAAGAATATTCGGCCCGGTGGCACGTGAGTTGAGGGCAAAGCAGTTTATGAAGATAGTCTCTCTTGCCCCCGAGGTTTTATAAGATGAATAAGGGTTTTAGGTGTTGAGATGCAGGGAACGCATATAAAAAAGGGTGATACGGTCAAGGTGATCGCCGGCAGAGAAAAAGACAAGACCGGCAAGGTGCTCAGGGTCATCAAGGATAAGAACCGTGTGATTATTGAGAAGCTGAATCTTCGGAAGAAGCACCAGAGACCCGACGCGAAGGGTAAAGGCGGAATCGTTGAAAAGGAAGGATCAATGCAGGTATCCAACGTAATGCTTGTATGCAATAAGTGTAATACCGGCGTTAAGGTCGGGTACAAGATCCTGGAAGACGGTAAGAAAGTACGAATCTGCAGGAAATGCCAAGAGATTCTGGATGAATAAATTGGGGATAGATTGATGGCACGATTGAAAGAGCTTTACACGAAAGAAGTCGCTCCCGCACTTTTTAAGGAGCTTAAATACAAGAACAGGATGGAAGTTCCGAAACTTGAGAAGATTGTGGTGAATATGGGTCTGGGAGAGGCCATTCAGAATATCAAGATTCTTGACAGCGCGGTTGAAGAGCTTGCAATGATTACTGGTCAGAGGCCTGTCGTGACGAAGGCTCGAAAATCTATTGCCACATTTAAACTCCGAAAGGGTATGTCAATAGGCTGTATGGTGACCTTGAGAAGTGAGATAATGTACGAATTTCTCGACAGGCTCGTGAATGTTGCGATTCCCAGAATACGGGACTTCAGGGGTATTTCGCCGAAGTCTTTCGATGGAAGGGGAAATTTTTCCATGGGTGTTAATGAGCACTATATTTTCCCCGAGATCGATTATGATAAAATTGACAAGGTCAAAGGTATGAACGTCACGATCGTGACAACGGCAAAGACAGATGATGAGGCGAGAAAGCTTCTATTATTGATGGGAGTCCCATTTCGAACCTAGGGAGGGTTACAGTGGCGAAGAAATCGTTGATTGCAAAAGCCAAACGGGAACAGAAATTTGCGGTAAGAGAATATAATCGGTGCCCGCTCTGCGGCAGGCCCCGTGCCTATTATAGAAAATTTGATATGTGTAGAATATGCTTTAGAAAGCGTGCCCTTCATGGCGAAATTCCGGGCGTTATTAAATCGAGTTGGTAAAGGAGAAGCACAATGGGGATGACTGATCCTGTTGCTGATATGTTGACAAGAATAAGAAACGCAAACAAAATGAAGTTCAAGAACGTGGACGTACTCTTGTCAAGGATCAATTTAAACATAGCAAAGACCTTAAAGCAGTCGGGTTACATAGGCGGATTTGAGGTCAAAAAAGGTGAAAAGAAGCCACACCATGATGTATTGCGGGTCCATCTCAGGTATACGGATTCAAAGGAACGAATTATACAAAACATACAGAGGGTGAGCAAACCCGGCAGAAGAGTCTATACCAAAGGGCGTAAAATACCGAAGGTCTTGAACGGTTATGGTGTGGCAATTCTTTCAACATCCAAGGGTGTTGTCACTGACAGGGAAGCACGGGAACTGAATGTGGGTGGTGAGATTCTCTGTAGCGTGTGGTAAGAAATTGATAAGGCAAGTCGGGAGATATTTTCATGTCGAGAGTTGGTAGAAAACCGATAGAGATTCCTGATGGTGTAAAGATCACCCAGGATAATTCTAAAATAACCGTGGAGGGACCGAAGGGTACCCTCGCAAGAGACATTCCGAAAGAAGTAGAACTTTCCATCGAGAAGGACACCATCGTGGTGAACCGGCTGTCGGAGGATAAGAGGGGACGATCTCTGCACGGTCTTATAAGGACATTAGTCTCGAATATGGTGGTCGGCGTCAACACGGGGTTTGAAAAATCACTTGAAATTGTTGGTGTCGGGTATCGTGGAGAACTGGATGGTGCCGTTCTGAGATTGCTCGTTGGGTATTCGAATCCTGTTGAGTATAAGATTCCGGAAGGTATTTCGATCAAGGTTGACAGGCAGGTTAATCTGACTATTGCCGGTATCGATAAAGAACTGGTCGGAAAAGTTGCGGCAGAGATACGAAATGTAAAAAAACCTGAGCCTTACAAAGGTAAGGGAATCAGGTATGCTGGTGAGAAGGTTCGAAGAAAAGTCGGGAAATCTGCAGGAGCATAACAGTAGTAAAGGTGGTTTATTGTGACATCAACGAAGCGAATGAAAAGGATAAGGGCGAGGCGCGCAAGAAAGGTGAGAAGCAAGATCTTCGGTACCGGGGAACGTCCGCGCCTTTCGGTTTTTAGAAGCATACGGTTTATATATGTTCAGGCGATAGATGATAGTTCGGGAACGACCATCGCAGATGCGTCATCGATGAGCAAAGACCTCAAGGGGACCCTTGATGGGCTGAAAAAGGCTGATGCGGCAAAGGAAGTCGGAAAATTACTGGCAAAGAAGCTATCGAAGAAGAAGATAAACGAAGCTGTTTTTGATAGGGGTAGATTTCTCTATCACGGGAGAGTGAAATCTCTTGCAGAGGCCGTGAGAGAGTCGGGCATAAAATTATAATTTTTGAAACTGGACAAGGGAGACATGGTAGAAAACGAACTTCTTGATAAGGTAATAAAGATTAAGAGGACAGCCAAGGTTGTAAAGGGTGGCAGAAGATTCAGATTTAGCGCTGTCGTCGCCGTGGGTGACGGAAATGGATCGGTCGGCATCGGACTTGGTAAGGCCCATGAGGTTCCTGAAGCGATCAGGAAGGGCACCGAAATGGCAAAGAAAAACATGGT
Organism: uncultured Syntrophaceae bacterium; assembly: GCA_964430915.1. Classification (GTDB taxonomy): domain Bacteria; phylum Desulfobacterota; class Syntrophia; order Syntrophales; family UBA2210; genus JAFGBH01. The sequence goes on along the minus strand of CAYSHT010000048.1, from coordinate 8,375 downwards.
CAAGGTCTCCATAACCGGAGGTACAATTCCCCATGAGGTCGTCGGCCATTACGGCGCAGGCAGAGTTCTTTTGAAACCTGCTTCCGAAGGTACGGGTCTCATAGCGGGCGGCGCTGTCAGGGCTATCCTCGAGGTGGCCGGAGTCCAGAATATCTTGACCAAATGCCTCGGTTCGCACAATCCGCATAATCTCGTGAAGGCGACGATGGACGGCCTCATTAATTTGAGAAACCCTGTAGAGATTGCGACCCTGAGAGATAAGGATATTTCCGAGATTTAATGATTTCATACTGAGGTGCAGGTTGTGGAAAAACAACTGAAGATAAAATTGGTAAGGAGCTTCATAGGAAGGCCGGAAAAACAAAGAGCGGTGCTTCGTGGAATGGGGCTTACAAAGCTTAATAAAACAGTTTATTTGAAGGATACCGTTGAGATTCGCGGCATGGTGAGGAAGGTATCCCACCTGGTCTCATGCGAAGAATGTGAGGTAGCAAAGGCATGAATTTAAGTGAATTGAGGCCTCCGAAGGGCGCAGTGAAAAAGAGGAAAAGAGTGGGACGAGGTGTCGGTTCCGGTCATGGTGGCACGTCCTGCAGGGGTAATAAGGGGCAGAATGCCCGCTCCGGCGGTGGTGTGAAACCAGGCTTTGAAGGCGGCCAGATGCCCCTCACGAGGAGATTGCCCAAGAGGGGTTTTTGCAACATATTTAAAAAGGATATAATAATTGTTAATCTGGAACAGCTGAATAAGTTCCCCCAGGGTTCGGTCGTTGATGCCGAAGTCCTTCTGAAGAATGGCATTATCAAGAGGATAGGTGATGGAGTTAAAATCCTGGGTAATGGGGTTCTCGATTATCCTCTATCATTAAGAGTTCACAGGGTTAGTCGCAGTGCACGAGAAAAAATCGAAGCTTCAGGCGGAACGATAGAGGTCATTTAATTTGCTGAGCGGTTTTAAAAACATAGCGAAGATACCTGAGCTCCAGAAGAGGATACTCTTTACCTTTTTTCTTCTGGCCGTGTACAGGATAGGGGCGCATGTTCCCACACCGGGAATCGATACGCAGGCCCTGGCAGCCTTTTTTGAACAGGCGAGAGGTTCTCTATTAGGGCTCTTTGACATGTTTGCCGGAGGAGCTTTGAGCAGGCTCTCGGTTTTTGCACTGGGAATCATGCCCTACATTAGTGCATCGATTATCCTGCAGCTTCTGACTGTGGCCGTGCCCTACCTTGAAAAGCTGTCAAAAGAGGGAGAGGCAGGCAGGAGGAAAATCACACAGTATACGCGCTATGGGACGGTTCTTTTAAGTATAATACAGGGATTCGGCATTGCCGTGGGACTGGAAAACATGGCGGGACCGTCGGGTTTATCGGTTGTTATTACCCCCGGATGGAGTTTCCGTATCATGACGGTTATTACGCTCACGGCCGGGACGGCATTTATCATGTGGCTTGGTGAGCAGATAACGGAACGAGGAATCGGGAACGGGATATCGCTGATAATTTTCGCAGGTATCGTCTGCAGGGGGCCCGCTGCGGTGGTGAATACCTTCAGATTGCTCTCCACGGGCGAGATGGGGATATTTTTTGTTGCACTCCTTTTCGTTATGATGGTCGGCGTCGTTGGTGTCATCGTCTTCGTGGAAAGCGGGCAGAGAAGGATACCGGTGCAATACGCAAAACGAGTTGTCGGGAGAAAGATGTACGGAGGACAGACCACGCATCTTCCACTGAAGGTCAACACCGCCGGTGTTATACCCCCCATCTTTGCGTCATCCATTATAATGTTTCCGGCCACGATTGCCAATTTCGTTCCCCACCCCTGGATGCAGGCGGTTTCGGGTTTCCTGATGCCGGGACGATTAGTGTATGAATCGCTCTATGTCGCATTTATAATATTTTTCTGTTATTTTTATACGGCCGTCACCTTCAATCCGGTAGATGTTGCCGATAATATGAAGAAATATGGAGGCTATGTGCCTGGGATACGGCCGGGCAAGAAAACGGCTGAATATATTGACAGGATCCTGACGAGGCTCACCTTTTGCGGCGCGCTTTATGTGTCTGCCGTGTGTGTGCTTCCCAGTGTTCTCATTAGCAAGTTTGATGTTCCTTTTTATTTTGGTGGTACCGCTCTCCTTATTGTGGTTGGCGTTGCACTTGATACGGCGGGTCAGATCGAGACCCATCTGCTCACCAGGCAATATGACGGATTTATGAAAAAGGGTCGTATAGGCAGGAGACGCTGACCGGTGCGTATCCCTCAAAGGGGAAAATAAATGGTGATCCTTAAATCTCCCGGAGAAATCAGAAAGATGAGGGAGAGCAATGCAATGGTAGCCGATGTGTTGGAAGGATTACGAGAGCTGGTAAAGCCGGGTATAACGACTCTTGAGCTGGATGAATTTGCCGAGACCTATGCACGAAAGAGGGGGGCGAGACCGGCCTTCAAAGGGTATAGTGGTTATCCCTTTGCGCTCTGTGCGTCGGTGAATTCCGAGGTGGTTCACGGATTTCCTTCAGAGAGAGTTTTGAAGGATGGTGACATTGTAAGCCTCGACTATGGCGTGTTTTACGGTGGTTACTACGGAGATTCTGCCATAACGTTGCCCGTCGGCGAGGTATCCGACAAGGCAAAGCGTTTGATGAAGGTGACAAGAGAGGCTCTTTACAAGGGTATAGATGAGGCGAGGGCCGGAAACAGACTGGGTGATGTTTCTTTTGCGGTTCAGGATCATGTGGAAAACGAGGGATTCTCGATTGTAAGGGATTATGTCGGTCACGGAATAGGAAAAAACCTTCATGAGGACCCGCCGGTACCCAACTACGGAATTCGTGGACGGGGCATCGAGTTGAAACCCGGAATCGTTTTGGCCATAGAACCGATGGTTAATGAGGGAACTTACAAGGTCAAGGTAAAATCGGACGGCTGGACGGTGGTGACGACAGACGGAAAGCTATCGGCTCATTTTGAGCATACGGTGGCAATTACGGAAAACGGGCCCGAAATACTGAGTAAGACTATGTCGGCACAGTAAATTATTATTTTATAGGTATCGATAATATGGCGAAAGAAGAATCTATAGTAGTTGAAGGTACCGTGATCGAACCATTGCCGAATGCAATGTTCCGGGTCGAGCTTGAGAACGGGCATCGTGTACTTGCCCATATATCAGGCAAAATGAGGATGCATTTTATAAAGATATTGCCGGGAGACAAGGTAACCGTTGAATTGTCGCCCTATGATTTGACAAGAGGTCGAATTACCTACAGATCAAAATAACATGAAATCATACATGGAGTAAGTACAGTGAAGGTACGGGCATCAGTTAAAAGAATATGCGATAAATGCAAGATTATCAGAAGGCGGGGCGTTCTGAGAGTGTTGTGCGAGAATCCCAAGCATAAACAGAGACAAGGATAGCAAAGGGGAGGTTTCAAGGTGGCAAGAATAGCAGGTGTTGATTTACCTAAAAACAAGAGAATGGAAATCGCGCTCACGTATATTTACGGTATCGGACGTACCAGGTCGAGAAAGATACTGGAAGAGGCCGGTATTGATTTTGATACGAAGACAGATAATCTCGCCGATGAACAGATAACGGCGATACGAAATATAATAGACGGTGAATACAAGGTTGAAGGTGATCTCAAAAGGGAAATAACCATGGCGATCAAACGTCTTATGGACATAGGTGCATACAGGGGTTTGAGACACAGAAGAGGTCTTCCCGTGAGGGGTCAGAGAACGTGTACCAATGCGAGAACGAGGAAAGGTCCCAGACGGGCAATCGGCGGTAAGAGAAAGAAATAACAGAGATTCGGAGGGGAAATGGCTCAACCTAAGAGAAAAAGAAGCACAAAGAAGAAAGAAAAAAAGAATATATCTGACGGTATTGCCCATATCCAATCGACCTTTAATAATACGATCGTCACCATTACAGATCTGAGCGGCAATGTCATCTCGTGGTCTTCCGGCGGTGGTCAGGGATTCAAGGGTTCAAGGAAAAGCACCCCCTTTGCCGCGCAGTTAACGGCGACGGATGCGGTCAAGAAGGCAAGGATACATGGACTAAGAAATGTGCAGGTTTATGTAAAGGGGCCAGGTGCGGGACGCGAGTCTGCACTGAGAGCTATACAAGCAGCGGGGCTCAATATCAGCCTTATCAAGGATGTTACACCGATTCCCCATAATGGCTGCAGACCGCCGAAGCGAAGAAGGGTTTAATAGGATTACAAAGATATAGATATAATGGAGGAATATTTTGGCAAGGTATAGGGGATCAGCATGTAGGTTATGCCGAGGTGAGGGCATAAAACTGTTTCTTAAAGGTGACAGATGTTATAGCGACAAATGTGCCTTTGAGCGTCGGGGCTATGCCCCGGGTGAGCATGGCCAGATGAGAAGAAAGAAATCCGACTACGGGATTCAGCTCCGTGAGAAGCAGAAACTCAAAAGGATGTTCGGTCTTCTGGAAAAGCAGTTTAAGGGCTATTTCGAAAAGGGTGACCGTCAGAAGGGCGTATCGGGCACAAATCTCCTTCTCCTTTTGGAGAAGAGATTGGATAATATGATATACAGGATTGGTTTTGCGAATTCGAGGAATGAGGCGAGACAGCTGGTACGGCACAGTCATTTTCTTGTAAACGGCAACAAGGTCAATATTCCCTCATATCAGGTAATGGTAGGAGATGAAATACAGGTGAGGGAAAAAAGCAGGAAGATAGGCTCTATTCTTGAAGCGATGGACACGGTGGCGAGGCGAGGTATTCCTCAGTGGATCGAATTTGACAAGGATGGCTTCAAGGGGACGTTGAAGGCACTGCCCTCAAGGGAAGAGCTGGCAATGCCCGTTCAGGAACAGTTAGTAGTTGAGTTTTATTCTAAATAATAGATAAAACAACGTAATAATAGGGAACGAAAAATATGCAAAGAAACTGGCGCAGTCTTATAAAACCGAAGAAAATAGAGGTTGACGAAAAGAGCCATACTTCTTTTTATGGCGAGTTTGACTGCCAGCCTTTAGAAAAAGGTTTCGGTATTACACTGGGGAATGCCCTCAGGAGAGTCCTCCTGTCATCTATTTATGGTGCGGCTATCGTATCCGTAAGATTTGACGGAGTTCTTCATGAGTTTTCGACAATTCCCGGTGTTAAAGAAGATGTCACAATTATCATACTGAATTTAAAGGGAGTTCGTCTCAAGCTTCATGGAGAGGGACCGAAGACTATCACAATCGATGCATCGAAAAAGGGCGTGGTGACGGCGGGAGATATTATCACCGATGGAACGGTCGAGATATTGAATCCGAAACACCCCATTGCAACCCTCTCCGATAAGTCGACATTAAAGGCGGAACTGGTGGTAGATATTGGAAAAGGGTATGTCCCGGCCGCGAGAGAGAGCGAGATCGAGCAACCCGAAACGACGATCAATATCGATGCGGTCTTTTCGCCCATTAAAAAGGTAACCTATACGGTAACAAACGCCAGGGTCGGTCAGATCACCGATTATGACAGGCTTGTACTCGAGGTGTGGACGGATGGGAGTATCATGCCCGAGGATGCCATTGCCTATGCCGCGAGGATATTAAAGGAGCAGCTGGAGGCCTTCATCAACTTTGATGAGGTCGAGGAAGAAGAAGTGCCGAGAGAGGTTGAAGAAAAAGAAAAGGTGAATGAAAATCTTTTCAAGAGCGTTGAAGAGCTGGAGCTCTCGGTCAGATCGGCCAACTGCTTGAAAAATGCGGGTATTCAGTTCATCGGTGAGCTTGTCCAGAAGACTGAGGCGGAGATGCTGAAGACAAAGAATTTCGGTAGAAAGTCACTCAATGAAATAAAAGAGATACTTTCCGAGATGGGTCTGGGCCTTGGCATTAAACTCGATTTCCCCGCACCTGAAAAGAGCGAGGATACAGAAGAGTAAAATTTATTTTGAAAGGAATGATCTGTAATGCGCCACAGAAAGGCCGGAAGGAAGCTGGGAAGGACATCGAGCCATAGGAAAGCGATGCTGAGGAATCTCGTAACATCCCTTCTAAGGCATGAGAAAATAATAACAACCGATGCGAAGGCAAAGGAATTACGAAGCGTTGCCGAGAAGATGATTACGCTGGGCAAGAGGGGAAGTCTCCATGCCCGGCGACAGGCCCTCTCCTATATAAGGGATCGGAAGGTAACGGACAAGGTCTTTGTGGAATTGTCGCCCCGTTACAGCGAAAGAGCGGGCGGCTACACGAGAATTATAAAAACCGGCAATCGGGTCGGAGATAACGCACCGCTGTCGGTCATCGAAATGATCCCGGAGATTAAGAAAGAGTCGAAGAAGCCGAAGAAAAAGGCGGTAAAGAAAAAGTAGCAGCCAAAAAAATTATATGAAGAGAGAGGCAAGGTTATCTACCTTGCCTTTTTTATTCTTGATTTTTTTTTCAGGAAGGCTATAATCCTCTGGTTGTCGGACATCTAAAATTTTCTTATCTATACTATCATTTTAGGATTGTTTTTTGTTCTGCAGGAATAGCAAGGAGGATAACATTATGGGTGAAGAGAAAATAGGAGAGGTCGTAAAGTTTTTCGCGAAACCGAGCGTTGCAGCCATTAAAATAACCTCTGGAGAGCTTGTTGTAGGAGATACGATCAAATTCACGGGTCATACGACAGATTTTGAAGATAGGATTGACTCTATGGAGATCAACAACGAGAAAATCGACAAGGCCAAGGTAGGAGACTACATCGGCATGAAAGTTTCCGACAGGGTTCGCCCCGGTGACGAGGTATTTAAGGTTACTCCCGAGTAACGGACAGGTTTGAAATCAATAGTTTCTAAGCGAAGCCATGGGTGCGATGTTGTGTTTCCCATGGCTTTTTTTGTTTATTTTGCTGTTTTTATTACATATTGTTTCGACATACCACGGTACCTTTTCGTTAGGGGTACCAGGAATGCTCAGTCAGGTGAGAATATATGGCCGGTCAGGAATCGCTTCAATATCTTTCGAGTTTGAGAAAGAGGGGTATCCGCCTCGGCCTCGATCCTCTCAAGGAACTCCTCGAGCATTTCGGTAATCCCCAGAGAACATACAAATCAATCCTCATCGCCGGGACAAACGGCAAGGGATCCGTTGCGGCAATCCTTTCGTCGATCCTTCAAAAGGAGGGTCTGAAGGTCGGCCTTTTTACCTCCCCCCACCTCGTGGATTTTGAAGAGCGCATAAGGGTAGAGGGCGTCATGATTCCCCGGGAGGAGCTCTGCCGCCTTATCGATGAACTCCGAGGAGGGGATGATCGGGATGTCACCTATTTTGAGTTTGCCACCGCCCTTGCCTTTCTCTATTTTGCGCGTTGCCAGGTCGATATCGCCGTTTTGGAGGTCGGCATGGGGGGGAGACTCGACGCGACAAATCTCGTTACTCCCGAGGTTTCAATCATCACCAATATTGCCATGGAACACTCTCAGTATCTCGGCAGGGACCTGCGGTCCATTGCGGGGGAAAAGGGAGGAATCATAAAGGGAAAAGGGGTCTGTGTCACAGGGGTACGGAAGGGGCCTGCCCTGGATGCTCTTGAAGATATTAGCCAAAAGAGGGGGGCTGCCCTCTACAGGATCGGGAGGGATTTCAGGGCCAGGCGAAGCGGGCCTGGCAGATTTTCCTATTATGGAATTACAACCATTTGCCGGAACGTCGATATTCCCCTCATCGGCAGGCATCAGCTCGAAAATGCAGCTCTTTCCTTTGCGGCAGCAGAGATTATCACTATGAAGGGATTGACTATAGGGGATGATTCCCTCATCGACGGTGTGCGAGACGTAGCGTGGGAGGGGAGGTTGGAAATTGTCAATAGATCGCCACAGGTGATCCTTGATGGGGCCCATAATCCGGCCGGCATTTCCGCCATCGCACAGGTGCTTTCCCATGAACTTTCCTTCGGGAGGCTCACCGTCGTTTTCGGTGCCCTGAATGACAAGGATTACAGGGCAATGTTGCGCAGACTCGCTCCCCTGGCCGATCGAGTTATTCTCACGGGGATTCGGGAGGAACGGGCCCTGAACCCGGAGGATATGGAGACGGTTGCCCGGCTCTATAATAATGATGTTGAAGTGGTCCGAGATTCTCGGGAGGCCCTGTTGCAGGCCCTTGACAGTTCGGCCGATGATGATCTCATCTGTGTTACCGGTTCGCTCTATCTCATTGGTGAAATTAAGGGGCATGCTCTCTTTTAGATATTTTAAAAAGGCTTTTTGTGTTAATGAATACGGGATCTTGAATTGAGCAGCGAACGTTAACCCCGCTACTTGTGACGGGGATAGCGAGCGAATACAAAATAAATATTTTCCTTAACAATCGGAGATTCCCCGCAACTTGTTGCGGGGAGCTTCAA
>CAYSHT010000047.1:0-15679 GCA_964430915.1 uncultured Syntrophaceae bacterium | reverse complement strand
CCGGCAGAAGAAACATCATATCCTTCTCTTGTCAGCATAATCTCGAGAAATTCTCTCATGCCCTGATCATCATCGACAACGAGAATTTTTACCATCTATGACCTCCTGTCATAATTTCTGGGAATAGATATCGTGCAAATCGTCCCTTTATTTACTTCACTTTCGACTTTAAATTCACCCAGGTTACTTTCAATAACCCTATGAACAATCGCAAGGCCAAGTCCCGTTCCCATTTCCTTCGTGGTATAAAAGGGTTCCTGAATCTTCTTTAAATTCTCTTCCGAAATGCCGCAACCAGTATCACTGATAGAGATTTCAAGGACCTCATTTCCGTCCCTTTTCACACCCCTTGACGTAATTTCCAATTTTCCCCCATCGGGCATAGATTGCAGCGCGTTTACAATAATGTTTAAAAAAACCTGCCGTATCTCCGTTTCATTTCCATACACTTCGTTCTGCTCACACAATATTGTTTCTATTGCAACGTTGTCGTTCCAATCGTGACCGAACCGAATAGATTCGATCAAATCATCGATAATCTCTTTTACATTCATCACAGACCGCTTATCCATACTCGGTCTTGCGAGGAGGAGAAAGTCCCTGGCCAGGTTCTCCAGGTGGTCCTTACCCCTCAGAACAATATCCATGAGCCTCTCATCGGTTCCCGTTAATTTCAGATCTTTTTTCAGCAGTTGTATCGATCCGCTGATAGACGCGAGGGGATTGCGTAATTCATGGGCCAGTACCGCCGACATCTCGCCTATCATGGCAAGCCTTTTGCTCCTTTCCACCTCTCCTTCCATTTCCTTGATGTGCGTGAGATCCTGAAAAATGAGGATTTCACCTATCTCCTTCCCGTTTCTGTTAATAAGCGGTGAAAAGGAAAAGCCCAGTACCATCTGTTTTCCATCTTTAAGAGGAATAACGGCCTCAAACCTGTTTCGCTTTCCATCATCACTGCCTTTGCCCCTCCGATCTCCCTCTGTCTTTCTGTAGATTACATCGGATATATCGATAAAAATCTTATCGATGTGTCTATCCTTGATCTGAGAGAACATAAGACCGGTAATTTCTTCGGCGGCACTGTTGAAGGATTTTACCCTCCCCTGAAGATCGATTGTCATAATTCCAGCACTAACCGACTCAACAATACTGCTGTAGAGGGTGTCCAGTTGCTCGAAGGCGTTGTCCTTTTCCGAGAGGAGGGAAACCAGTTTCTTCTGCCGTTCAACCACAAAACTTCCCAAAAAGGCAATGATATAGAAGGATACGATATAGATAAAGATCCTCGAGAATACATACCCGGCACTATAATCATAACCGTGGTGGAGTTCACTGTAGATAGGATGAAAAATGCCGTAAAACTCCAGATCCAGCAAGACACCATAGACGATACCACTTGCAGAGGCGGCAAGAAACCCTCCTTTCCTTCCCAGAAATATAACAGAATAGATTATCACCAGGGGATAGAGGGTTGAATAGACGCTTTCAACACCCCCCGTTGCATAGACAAGTATAGTTATGAGAATAATGTCAAAAATGGATTGAACATATACACAGGAAAGAATATTTTTGACTACCTTCAAAAGAACTACGTATATAATGGAAAGGAGATAGGTTACCCCGATCACGATGAAGATGGAATAGAGAGACACCTGCGAGAGTGAATCGGCTCCCCTTATCTGGATAAAAGCGGCAATTCCAAGCAAAAAAGAAACTACTAAGACCCTGAAAAGCATCAGCCATCCGAGCCTCGACATCAAATCCTTTTCCGGCTGAGAATTCTTATACATAGAGGTAAATACCTCCCTTTATATTGCCGCAATAAAGTGATGCATGATATATAGATAGTCGGGAAAAGGCCATTACAGGGAGTTCACCTTTCATTAACAGTAGAATACCTCAAATATGCTCTCATGAAAATGCAAAAACCAATAATTCCTTTGCTCATTGCAGTAATCGCAGGGATAATAATTGGAAACTACACCGATCTATCAAACACCTCTGTCCTCTCATTTTCCCTTGCAGCCCTTATACTTCTTTTCTTCTCTTTTATCAGGGTGCATTATCGGCTCCTCTTCTGTGGTCTTCTCTTTTTACTATTTCTCTTCGGAATTCTCAACACGCGGGTCTCCTTATACCAGAAACCGGTCAAAAACGATATTTCTCTCTATGCAGGACGTGGAATCGTAATTCACGGGTTGGTTTGCAAAAGTCCTGAGACATCACCTTTAAAGACAACCTTTATTATCGAAAAGGTTAAAATCATTCAGAAGGAGGAGGTCATTCCCGTTCACGGCAGGGTCTCGCTGTCGGTAAAAAATAACGTTCGTAACTTTGAATACGGCGATTATATAAAGGCAAAAACGAGGCTAAGGATACCTCACAACTTCAACAATCCGGGGGGATTTGATTATAAAAGATATCTCCTTGTTCGGGGTATCAGGGCAATCGGGTCAATAAGTAACCCGTCAAACATCGTTGTACTCAGAAAGAACAGGGGGTCCTATCTAAAGACAAAGCTGGAAAGATACAGGTCACACCTGAGAGCATCTATATTGGGAACGTCGCCGGTTTCCGAAGGCAGCATTCTTCAGGCCCTTATTCTTGGTGAAAAAAAAGGGATCCCGGAGGATATCCGGGAAAAATTCAACCGCGCGGGCATTTCACATATACTTGCCATATCGGGTCTCCACATCGGTATTATTGCGTCTCTGTTTTTCTTTCTCGCAACCCATCTCATGAAATCCTCTGAATACCTGCTTTTGAGATTCAATATCAGAAAGGCCTCTGCCCTCTTTGTCGTCATACCTATCGTCGGTTACGCATTCATATCGGGTCTCGGAATCTCCACCATCAGGGCCACCATAATGATACTTTCCTTTCTGGCCGCGCTTTTCCTCGGAAGGGAGAGAGACCTCTTAAACACTCTTGCCTTCGCCGCCCTCATTATTCTTATCTTCTCACCCTCCTCTCTTTTCGACATCTCCTTTCAGCTCTCCTTTACCGCCGTCGCGGCAATTCTGGTTATCACCCCGACATTGAACGCGCTTTTTCTCAGGAAAAGTGAGGGTCCGCCTTCGTCTTTCAAAAAAATCCTTTCTTCCTTTTTTCTCTTCCTTGCGGTCAGTATCAGTGCCATAGCAGGTACGGTCCCCCTTATAGCCTTTTATTTCAACAGAATATCGACGGTAACCCTCGTTTCGAATGTCCTCATCATTCCCTTGATAGGGTTTCTGGTTCTTCCGGCAGGAATAGTCTTTATAATATTCGCGCCATTATCGACCCTGACTGCCACTTTCATGATAAAGATTGCCTCCTTTTTTGTGGGGATCTCTCTTTCCGTCATCGATTTTCTGGCCTCCCTTTCGGTTGCCAGTTTTTCAGTCACTACCCCCACCATAATTGAAATAGTCGTTTACTACCTTTTTGTAATAACGATCATTAAACTTCTGAAGAGAGACAGTGCAAAGAAGAAGAGTATTTTCCTTAAGACAGTCCTTGCTGTTATCGTTATTTTCTTTCTTGCGGATATTTCCTATATCAACCTGAGGGGAAGGGACCCGAATCATCTCACGGCAACATTTATCGACGTGGGGCAGGGAAACGCAGGCCTGATAGAATTCCCCGGCGGCAGGAAGATGCTTGTCGATGGAGGCGGTTTTTATACGAAAGGCTTTGACGTAGGCAAGTACGTGGTTGCTCCCTTTTTATGGCACCAAAGGATAAAGAAACTCGACATTGTTGTCCTCACCCATCCCGACCAGGACCATCTGGGCGGTCTCGTCTATATCCTGAACAATTTCGATGTGGGAGAGGTGTGGTCAAACGGAGAGATCTCAAATCTGGAGACGTACCGGTACTTTACAAAATCAATCAGGGAACACAACATTCCTCACAGGATTATAAGCCGAAACACGCCTGATATAGGACTCGGAGATACCGTCATAAAAATATTGAATCCTCCAGAGCCGATCGTTGATAGAGGAGCGGGTGTTCCAACATCCAGTTCAAACGATAACGGCCTGGTAATGAAAATCACCTTTCGGAACGCAACCATATTACTTCCCGCCGACATATCGGAGGAAGTCGAGAGAAGACTTGTCATGTCGGGAGACAACCTGAAAAGCAGTGTTATCCTCGCACCTCATCACGGATCGTGCAGATCGAGTTCGTCCTCCTTTCTTGATCACGTTCGACCTGATGTTGTCGTCTTCAGTTGCGGTTTCGAAAACGTGGCCGGTTTTCCTCACAATGATGTAATCGAGAGATATGAACGAATTAATGCACGGATTTTCAGGACCGATTTAGATGGGGCGGTCATCATAAAAACGAATGGGAATGATATAGCTATAAGGACACAACGTCCTTTGGGTATATCAAATAAAGGGCAGTCATATTCCGATGTTGATTCCTGAATTCTTATTGCCTTTCAAGGGGAGATATGTTAACAACTCACCCCCTAAGACAAGGAGTTTTCAATACTATGGCTAAAATAACATCGGTAAGGGGATTTAAAGATATTCTGCCGGAAGAGGCGGGCAAGTGGCAGTATGTCGAAAGAATAGCCCGAGAGATATTTTCCGATTTCGGCGTACAGGAAATTCGAATCCCTGTCCTTGAAAAGACCGCTCTTTTCAAGAGAGGTATCGGTGAGGCAACCGATATCGTTGAGAAGGAGATGTATACATTTCTCGACCGCGGCAATGAGTACCTGACACTTCGGCCGGAGGCAACGGCATCTGTTATCAGGGCATACATCGAACATCACATATATGAGACGGTCTCCTCTGCAAAACTCTTTACCATCGGTCCCATGTTCAGACGCGAGAGGCCGCAGAAGGGAAGATTCAGGCAATTTCATCAGATCAATGTGGAGTTCATCGGCCAGGAAGATCCCCGTGTCGACGCCGAACTCATATTTATGCTGATTCATTTTCTGAAGGCCGTGGGGCTTGGCAATCTGAACCTGGAAATAAATTCCCTCGGATGTGCCGAATGCCGTCCGCGATTTCGAAAAGAGGTAACAGACTTCCTCATGGGAAGTGAGGACAGCCTTTGCCCTGACTGCAAAAGACGTCTTACCACTAATCCTCTGAGGGTATTCGATTGTAAGGTCGAAAGTTGTAAGGATATTCTCTCAGGTGCTCCGGTTATTCTGGATTTTCTCTGCACGGAATGTCACCAACACTTTGATAATGTCAAAGGGCTATTAACGGGCCTGGACATCGCCTTCGACGTCAATACAAAAATGGTACGGGGTCTCGATTATTACACACGGACAGCCTTTGAAATAACAACCGAATCCCTTGGTGCCCAGAATGCCGTAACCGGTGGCGGCAGGTATGACGGTCTGGTTAAGCTGCTGGGCGGTCCTGATATACCGGGTGTGGGGTTTGCCATCGGTTTTGAACGCCTTATATCAATGATACCCCAAAAAGATGAGGACTTTCAGGAACATCCCCATATGTTCATTGCTGCCCTGGGTGATAAGGCCCAGAAGTTTTCCTTTCTTCTCTGCAATGCCCTCAGAAAGACCGGGATACGAGCTGAAATGGATTTTTCGGGCAAAAACCTGAAGAGCCAGATGAAGCAATCAGACAAGCTGAACTGTAATTACACCCTTATAATCGGCGAAAGGGAACTGGAGGAAAAGAGGGCGCAGTTGCGAAATATGGAAACAAAAAGCCAGGAAAGCATCGCTATTGACTCAACGGATTCAGCAGTCGATGCATTACAAGGCCTGGTCTACAAAAACGAAGGAAAAGAGGCATAGAACAGTGCACGGCTTTATTACGGAAAAGAAGAGAACTCACTACTGTGGTGATCTCACCACGTCGCAGATCGGCGAAGAGGTAATCCTTATGGGGTGGTCGCACCGGAGGAGAGACCTGGGTAATTTAATCTTTGTTGACCTGAGAGACAGGGAAGGAATGGTTCAGATCGTTTTCAATCCGGAGGTAAATCCCGAACTGCACAAAGAGGCACACAAAATACGAAACGAATTCGTACTCGCCGTAAAAGGGAAAGTACAGCCTCGACCGGACGACATGGTCAATACCTCTCTCAAGACAGGTGCCGTTGAGGTTGCCGTCGATGAAATGGAAATTCTCAACGAATCGAAGACTCCCCCCTTTCATATTGATGACGAGGCGGAGGTATCGGGCAATCTTCTTCTCACGTATCGTTATCTTGATCTGAGAAGAAAAACCCTTCTCAACAATATGATGCTGAGAAGCAGGGTCGCAATAGAGACCAGAAATTATCTTCAAAGGGAAGGTTTCATCGAAGTTGAAACACCCTTCCTGACAAAAAGCACACCCGAGGGTGCCCGTGACTATCTTGTTCCGAGCAGGTTGAACCCTGGAATGTTTTATGCCCTGCCTCAGTCTCCGCAGCTCTTTAAACAACTCTTAATGGTATCGGGTTTCGATAAATACTTCCAGATAGTGAAATGTTTCCGAGACGAAGATCTCAGGGCAGACAGGCAGCCTGAATTCACCCAAATAGACATGGAAATGTCCTTCATCACAGAAAATGATATCATTTCCACCGTAGAAGGCATGATGGCCCATATATTCGAAACGGCAATGGGGGCACCACTGCATACTCCCTTTCCCCGCCTCACCTATGATGAAGCAATTGCACGATATGGAAAGGACAATCCGGACACACGTTTCGATCTGGAACTTCGGGACGTGACCGACATAATCGGCAAATCGGAATTCAGGGTATTTCAGGAGACCATAGGAAGCGGCGGCATAGTCAAGGCGATCAGGTTCGAGGATGGGAAACGGCTCTCCCGGAAAGACCTTGACGGACTGGGTGATTTTGTCGGTACTTACGGAGCAAAGGGGATCCTCTGGGCACGAGTCAATGAAGATGGCTGGACATCACCGATTGCAAAATTCCTGTCGGCACAAGAAATTGAAGGGATCAACGAAAAAATGGGAGCGAAAGAAGGAGACACCATCCTTTTTGTCGCCGGCTCATCGGGGATTGTGAATGATTCCCTCGGAAATCTGAGAAACTTTCTGGCCCAGAAGCTTGATCTGATAAAGAAGAACTTTTTTGAATTTACCTGGATAACAGAGTTCCCCATGTTTGTGTACAGTGAAACAGAGGAAAGGTTTATGGCCAATCACCACCCCTTTACCGCACCGCTTCCCGAAGACATACCGGCTCTAAAAACTTATCCGGGAAGCGTGAGGGCCAGGGCCTACGATCTCGTTCTCAATGGCTCTGAAATAGGGGGAGGAAGCATACGGATTCACAAAAGTGATATTCAATCAAAGGTATTCGAGGTCCTCGGATTCGACGAGGAGGAAACGAGAGCCAAGTTTGGCTTTCTCCTTGACGCACTTGAGTATGGAACTCCTCCCCACGGCGGAATTGCCTTTGGCTTGGACAGAATTATCATGATCATGGCAGGTGCCGAATCCATACGAGAAGTGATCGCCTTTCCAAAGACACAAAAAGCCACCTGTCTTCTCACCGGCGCACCCTCCTCGATCGATCTCGACCAGTTGGCCGAACTTTCATTGAAAAATACACGTTGACGTAAAGGTGGCGGGTCTTTAAGAAAATAATTTTTCTTGACAAAGGGCATTGATATCTATATAAAATTTAGATACATTAATTTGGTTTCGTTGACTTGAGCAACGTTCCCTTAAAAGAAAAGGAGAGTTAGAGATGACAAAAAAAAGATATTCAAGATTTTTGTTTTTGTTTGCTCTTTCCATCGGGTTTATTTTTCTCATCTCAGGGTGCGTCAAACAACCATCCACTGCCTTCATTGAGGAGCCGACTACGGTGGAAGAAGAAGTTGTTGCCGTGGAGGAAGAAGTACCTCTTGAAGAGGCGGAATCCGTTATTGAAGGCTCGGTAGATGAACCGGAACTCGCAGGGTATCATCTTGTTAAAAAAGGTGAATGCCTGTGGTGGATAGCCGAATACGAAGACATTTATAACGATCCGTTCATGTGGCCGCTTATCTTTAATGCAAATAAAGATCAGATTGGAGATCCAGACCTCATCTATCCTGATCAGAGACTGGAAATACCAAGAGGCGGCTACACCATCGAAGAGGTAAAAGGAGCGAGACAGCGAGCTGGTGCCCCTCGACCATACACTCCACCCGATGAAGCGTTAGCACCCGCCTATTAGGAATAAAGATAACTGCCGTAAAAAAGAGGGCTTTCAAAGTGCCCTCTTTTTTTTACATGTTTTGTGAAGCTCCCCGCCTACAAGGCGGGGCTTGCGGGTGCGCTCCCGGTCGACATAGTAATGTATCACGCCTCGTGCGTGTAAAAAATATCTTCCAATGATAGCGAGGTAGAAAATGCAAAGCTGGTTATGTATGGGTGGAGCAATCCTCTTTGAGGTGGCTGGCACTGTTTCAATGAAACTCTCAGAAGGCTTTTCAAAGTTGATGCCTTCTGTACTGATCTTTATTTTTTACGGACTTGCCTTTATCCTCCTTACCCTTGCTCTCAAGAAGATTGATGTGGGTGTCGCCTATGCCGTCTGGTCTGGAGTAGGTACGGCGCTTGTCGCATTGATAGGTTTTCTCTTTCTCAAGGAATCTATGCCCCTTATCAAGATACTCTTTATCACTCTGATAATAGCGGGCGTTGCGGGTCTTTACATTACCAACACTGCACACTGACTATCGTTCATTCACCGCCCATTGATCGAAGGGAAGCTCTTCGGGAGCAATATATGATGGTGCCAGCTCTCTGATAAAACGTGAAGGCGCCAATACCCGTCCTCGCGTTCCTTTCGAATTTGCAATCAGTGTGTGGCAGAAATACATTTGATCTTTTGCCCTCGTTGTTGCCACATAAAAAAGCCTCCGTTCCTCATCTTCACCCCCCTCTTCTTTTAAGGCACGGGCAAGCGGTATCATACCTTCGGAACACCAGATCATAAACACGACGGACCATTCGAGTCCCTTTGCCTGGTGAATAGAGCTAAGGATGACCCTGTGATTGTTATCTAGCAAATAATCAGTTTCATTTTCTTCGGTGATAGTAGTCATCAATGCCATATCGCTCAGGAAATCTTCAAGGGTGACATACTGTGATGAAAAAGATCCAAGCTGTTTCAGGTCTTCCACCCTGGATGTAATTTCTTCGTAACGCTCCTTCAAGGCTCGTCGGTAACCGCCCTCGATTATTTCATTAATAATCGTTTCGGGACTTGTCTCTCGCGATCCCGAAATAGTGGCGAGGGTATCACGTAATTCATTGAGTCCCGGAGCCGCTTTACTCGTCGCGCATGCGAGGAATTCATCGGAAAATATCGCTCCCATGGAATTCTTCTTCGAGGACAGGAATTTCCATAGTCTGTGAGCCGTTACATCACCTATTCCCCTATAGAGCCTGAGCACCCTTTTCCAGGCAACTTCGTCTTTCGGATTTACCAACAGTCTCAAAAAGGACGTCACGTCCTTAATGTGTGTCTGTTCAAAGAACCTCAGCCCTGACCTTACCTCAAAGGGAATCCCCCGTTTGACAAATTCCATCTGGAGCTCCATCGAGTGGTAGTGGGCACGGTACAAAACGGCGATTTCTCCGAGGGGAATACCCTCTCCGGCGAGTTCTATGATATGCTGGGCAACAAAATCAGCCTGCTGAAAAGCATCTCGAAGGGGGACAAAGACAGGTTTCGCCCCTCCTCTTCTCACAGCCCTCAATTTTTTTTGAAACTGATTTTCATTATTTAATATGCTTTTGTTCGCGAGGTTTAGTATTTCCGGCGTACTCCTGTAATTGGTCTCCAGTTTGTATATCTTTGCCTGGGGATATTTCTCCGGAAACTTCAGTATATTTATGAAATTGGCCCCGCGAAAGGAATAGATGCTCTGGGAATCATCCCCCACGGCCACCAGGTTTTTATGGCTTGACGCCATCAGGTCGAGAATCTCAGCCTGAATCATATTTGTATCCTGATATTCGTCGACGAGGATGTGCAGAAACTTTTTCGAATAACTCTCCATAATCTCCGGACAATTAACCAGAATCTCTCTCCAGTTGATGAGGAGATCATCGAAATCCATTACATTCAATTCCCTCTTTCTAATCCTGTAACTAATCGATATTTTTATAATATCTGTAATATAATTATTGAAGAATGGGAATCGTCCGTCAACAATCTTTTCAATATCTTTTTCCGTATTTAAAGAGAGGCTTATAATGTCGCTGAGTATATTCACCTTGGGGAATTTTTCATTTTTTGATATTCCCAGGTCGGACATACAGTACTTTAGCAGGTGTTTTGAGTCCGAATCATCCATGATTGTGTAATTATTTTGATAACCGAGCAGCGTGGCATGTCTCCTCAGGATACGATTTCCAATGTGATGAAAGGTCCCACCCCAGAGAGCTGCCACGTTTGAATCTATGAGCTTGGCAACCCTGGAAAGCATGGAGCGTGCTGCCTTGTTCGTAAAGGTGGCAAGGAGTATGTTTTCGGGACTTACGCCGGTTTCTATCAGGCGCGCCACCCTGTAGGTTAGGGTGCGAGTCTTGCCGCTTCCTGCACCGGCAATAACGAGGATATACCCACCGTCGCTCATCACGACGTCACGCTGCTCCGGATTCAGGTCACTCTCGTAATCAATCATGTCGCATAATTTTGAAGGCTAACGTAGCGTGCCTATTGGATCTCCCTGCAATTTGTTGCGGGGAATCTCCGATTGTTAAGGAAAATGTTTATTTTGTATTCGCTCGCTAACCCCGCTGCAAGCAGCGGGGAATGCGCTCGCTGTTCAATTCACGGGCGCTTCTATAAATGCCGATAAATAGGCACGCTACAAATTATCAGGATTTTCTCTTATAGTTTAAAGCCTCGGGACACTCTCATCCAAGATGCTTTTTGATCTCACTAACGGTTTCCATGCTGCTGAGAGATTCAAAACTCTTGAGAAGCTCTTCCCCTTTATAAAATCCGATCAGTGGTGCTGTCTTTTCATTGTAGGTTTCGAGCCGGTTAAGAATCGCCTCTTCCGTCTCATCATCGCGCTGTATAACGGGGCTGCCGCATTTCTTGCATTTTCCGTCGTCAGTCGGGGGATTGCTTTTGATATTATAGATCTCCTGACACTCCGGATTCGAGCAGGTTCTTCGTGTTGTAAGTCTGTCGAGAATAACCGCTTTCGGCACCTCGAGATTGACAACAAAATCTAATATAATATTTAATTTTCCCAGGAGCGTCTTCAGCGCTTCGGCCTGGGGGATCGTTCTCGGAAAACCATCGAGAATGAAGCCTTTTTCGCAATCGGGTTCCTGAAGCCTCATCTCCATTATCCTCATAATGAGAGAATCGGGCACCAGGTCTCCCCTGTCCATAAACCCCTTTGCCTCTGCCCCCAGTTCTGTGCCATCCTTGACGGCCTTTCGAAGAATATCTCCCGTCGAAATCTGAAAGGAGCCATCATGATCTGAAAGGAGCTTTGCCACCGTGCCTTTCCCGGCACCCGGCGCACCCAAAAGTATTATTCTCATTTCCTACCTCCTAAGCATTGTTCTTGTGGAGAGGGATATATAGGGCAAACGATCTGACTGGTCAAGGAAATAGATTGAGACCAATCAAACACCCTGGAAACGGTCGGGCAGCCGGGTCTTTCGGGACCCTTTTCCCGCCTGCGTCGACAGATAATCAATCCACCTCATCCGGACGCATAATCTTGATCCTGAACCCCTCATAGGTATCGATGGGAGGGGTACTGATGGTAATTTTATTCCCGTCCAAAATCCTGACGGTCGTTGTAAGAGAAAGTATCGAATACCTGTCGCCGATATCATTTCCTCTATTGTCCAGGATGTCGAAGCCGTGAAGCATGGAGCCATACTCCCAGGCCTTTGATTTCATGTTTTCGACCAGGGCCTTCATTGTGTTTGTGTCCAAGTCTCTTTCCTTCCAGAGGTTTGAAACAAGGACATACCTGTCATCGACGCCAATTAAGGCATTGGGACAAGAATCCCGTCCACTCGTATAGTATGTGTGATCATTCTTTATCCTGTAGTTTTGAAAGGAATCTGTAACGTCTTTGTTTGCCTTTATTCTCCCGTAATTTCCCGAAATTGATCCAACCCGGGCAGAGCAGGAAACAAGGAAAACGACGCATAGAAGAACGGTCACAACGCCCCTCTTTTTCATAATTTCCCCTTTATATTGAAGCTCCCCGCAACAAGTTGCGGGGTGTCACTGATTGTTAAGGAAAATGCTTCTTTTCTTATTCGCTTGCTAACCCCGCTGCAAGCGGCAGGGAATTCGCTCGCTGTTCAGTTCAATGCGAATAAACAATACCGCAATAGATTTGATTTTAGGCAGTTGTCATGTTAGAAATTCTCTCGAAACAATCGATACGAGTCAAGATGCAGGAGGGAAATGGTGCCTGGGGAGGGAATCGAACCCTCACAGTGTTAAACACCGAGGGATTTTAAGTCCCTTGCGTCTACCAGTTCCGCCACCCAGGCACAGCCACACTCTGTTTCTTGGCGTTAGCTATATTATTTTTAAAAATGGGTGTCAAGGTCATAATTGGAGAGAACTCAGAGTTATTAGGGGAGTGAAGAATGGAAGAAGTTGATATCCTGATCTCGGGTGGAACAATCCTTACGCTGGATGAAAAGGAGACAAAGGTAGAGAAAGGCACCCTCGCCATTAAAGGGAGCACAATTCGAGCCATCGGAAACTCGGAAGAAATAGAAATTTCATATACGGGAGAAAAGACTATCGATGCCCGGGGATGCCTTGTCATGCCGGGACTCGTTAACGGCCATACACATGCCGCCATGACCTGTTTCAGAGGCCTCGCCGATGATCTCGAACTCATGGATTGGCTCAATAACTATATATTCCCCGCCGAGGCGAAAAATGTAAGCGAAGAGCTCGCATACTGGGGAAGTCTTCTGGCATGCGCAGAAATGATACGGTCGGGAACCACAACCTTCTGCGACATGTACATATTTGAGGACGAGACGGCGAAAGCGGCTAAGAAAGCCGGGATGAGGTGCCTCCTCGGGGAGGTACTCTTTGATTTTCCCTCACCCAACAGCCAATCGCCAGCGGAAGGCCTCGACTACACAAAAAAGCTGATTGAAACGTGGGAAACCGACTCCCTTATCAATATCGCGGTGGAGCCGCATTCACTCTATACCTGTTCTCCTTCTCTTCTCAGAGATTCCAAGACCCTGGCTGAGAATTATGGTGTGCCCCTTGCCACGCATCTTCTTGAAAATCGGGGAGAGATGGAACAGTTGCGAGACAGGTTTGGCAAAAAGGCGGCACTATTTTTGAGGGATATGGGGCTTCTTGATGATCATTTCATCGCCTTTCACTGCGTCTGTATGGATGACGAGGATATACGATTGTTCCGAGACTATGGCGCAAAGATTGTTCACAACCCGGAGAGTAATATGAAGCTTGCCTCCGGTGTTGCACCCGTAACGAAGATGCTCGATCATGGCGTTCCCGTCGGACTTGGAACGGACGGATGTGCCAGCAATAACAATCTCGACATGATGCAGGAGATGGATACTGCGGCAAAGCTCCACAAGGTTTTCACCATGAACCCCACCGTGATGGACGCGAAAACGGTTCTTAAAATGGCAACCGCAGAGGGCGCAAGGGCTCTAGGCATGGAATCCGAAATCGGAATCCTTAGACCCGGGATGAAGGCGGACATTGTCATTGTTGATCTGAACCAGCCTCACCTTACACCCATGTATGATGAATACTCAACACTCGTTTATTCGGCAAACGGTTCCGATGTAAGGACGTCGATAATCAACGGAAGGATAGTCATGGAAAACCGCAAACTCCTTACCATCAACGAAAAGCAGGCTATGGATAAAGTAAACGAGATTTCAGAGCGGGTAAAGCAGGGCATGGGCCAAAGGTAGTAGAGCCGTTGACTGATTCATCAGGCCATAGGTCAATGAACCGGCGGATAACAACAGAGGAACAATAAATGGAGAAAAGAGAAAGTCTCGATTTACTTATACGAGGCGGGACGCTTCTTACCATGTCAGAAGATATGGAGATTATGGAAAGTCCCGAGATAGGAATCAGAGACGGAAACATACTCTTCGTAAAGGAAAAAGGGAAAGAACCTTTCCTATATGATGCAAAAGAAATCATTGACGCCTCGGGTTCGATTATAATGCCCGGTCTCATCAACACCCATACTCACCTCCCGATGGTTGCCTTCAGGGGGTTGGCCGATGATCTGGCGCTTATGGACTGGCTCCATAATCATATCTTCCCCGTCGAGGCAAAATTCGTTAACAGGGAGATGGTCTACCATAGTTCCCTGCTCTCGATGGCGGAGATGCTCCTCTCGGGCACGACCACTTTCTGTGACGGCTACTTTTTCGAAGACGGTGTAGCAGAAGCGGCGCTCTATACAGGAATGAGGGGAGTTCCCTGCCAGGGATTTGTTGACTTTCCGACTTCAGATATTCCCGATCCTGAAAAGAGAGTTGCCGTTGCAGAGACATTTATCGAGAAATGGTCTGATGTCTCGCCTCTCATCAATCCCGCCCTTTTCTGCCACGCCCCCTATACCTGTTCTCCCGAAACACTCTCGACAATCAAGGGAATAGCCCGGGCCGCAAATGTCCCCTTTCTGATTCACCTTGCCGAGACCAAAGGTGAAGTAGCTGATATCGAAAAGAGATACGGAAACACACCAACTCGGCATCTTCACGGCCTGGGCGTATTGGATGAGAACACAATCGCCGTACACTGCGTCTGGCTTGAGGACGAAGAGATTCAAATACTCGCCGACTGCGGTGTCAGGGTTTCCCATAATCCTGAAAGCAACATGAAGCTGGCGGCAGGAATCGCCCCCATTCCCGAAATGCTGAAACGGGGCATAACCGTGGGAATAGGAACAGACGGGGCTGCCAGCAATAATAATCTCGATCTTCTCACCGAGATGGATACGGCGGCAAAGCTCCACAAGGTCGCATCAATGGACCCCACCGTGATGGATGCAAAAACGGTACTGAAAATGGCGACTATCGAGGGGGCAAAGGTCCTCGGACTCGATGATCAGGTCGGCTCCATTGAGATCGGGAAACGCGCCGATATCATAATCATTGATTGTAGGAAGCCCCACCTCACACCGATGTACAACCCCTATTCTCATATTGTATACTCCGCCTCAGGTGCCGATGTTTCAGTAACAATCATTGATGGAAAAGTTATTATGATGAACAGACATCTACTCAACATGAATATCGATGATATCATTAAAAGAATTATAAAAATATCGGAGGACATCGGCAGCTTTTCAGATCGAAGAACATACATCAGCACAACAACTGCTGCAGGTGATTGAAGAAGACGAAGTTGCCCAAAATCAGATTAAGAACGAGAAAGATTGATATGCCCCATGTCTCGAAAGGTGCGGCATTACTATCCATAGAGAAAACACGCCATTGCGAGAGATGAAGGGACACGGCAATCTTATCCATAGAACATAAAGATTGCTTCGCTTCGCTCGCAATGCAAGAAAAAAGTGAATTCCACTGATTTATAGACAAGAAAAAGCTCCAGATAAATCGGGCAATCACACCATATAAAATGAATGCCACTGCGACAGACAAGATGCAGTCCGCCTATTACTGATAGGTAATCAAATGGACGAGGGCGGTAAGATATTCCT
>CAYSHT010000046.1:0-15924 GCA_964430915.1 uncultured Syntrophaceae bacterium | reverse complement strand
GAATTGACAGGGTTTTTGTGCAGGACAACCGTTCTCATTCGAGTCGCGGGGTTCTGAGAGGGCTTCACTATCAACTCATACATGGACAGGACAAACTGATATCCGCGGTAACGGGTGAGATATTTGATGTGGCTGTTGATATCCGCCTCGGGTCACCCACATTCGGCCGCTGGGTGGGCGATTATCTGTCTGCCGAAAACGGGCGTCAGATATTTGTCCCGAAGGGCTTTGCGCACGGATTCTGCGTACTCAGCGAAACGGCGGATGTCGTCTATAAATGCACCGATTTTTATGCCCCCGGTGATGAATACGGCATTCTCTGGTCTGATCCTGGAATAGGCATTGACTGGCCCTGTGAAGACGTTGTGGTTTCCGGGAAAGACAGCCGGAATCCTGAACTTTCGAAAGTACAGGAGGAGTATTTGCCGAAGTACGGAGAGTGAAGGTATACTATATCGGTGTCCTGTCGAGGATGGTTTTTCAATAGAATATATATCCGTAACGTTGTCATTTCTTAGTATGTGCCGTTTGCCTTAGCCAGGCAATAAGGAGGTATTCATGGAGCTTACCAAAGCAATTTTGGAGCGACGAAGTGTCCGAAAGTTTATGTCACCGATGGAGAAATAAAAGAACTATTGGAGGCGGCGCGATGGGCACCGTCATGGGGAAATACTCAGGCCTGGGAATTTATTGTTGTGAGGGCGAGCGACCTGATAGAGAAGATAACCGGGACATATGGGAAAACGAATCCCGCCATTTCATGTTCATTGTCAGCGTCTGCCCTGATTATCGGCTGTGCAAAGACCGGTATCTCTGGCACAAAGGGAGTGAAAGAAGTTACAAAATATTCTGACTGGTTTCTGTTTGATCTGGGGATGGCCGTTCAGAATCTCTGTCTCAGGGCGCATGAACTCGGATTGGGTACTGTCATCGTGGGATTGATGGACCACGATGCCTGCAAGGATATGGTTGAACTTCCCGAGGGTTACGAGGTTGTTGTTTCAATTCCTATGGGAAGACCGGCGGTAGAAGGGAGCGGAATTTCTACGAGGAAAAGTCTCGATGATTTCGTCCACCGTGATACATTTAAAAACCCCTTTTTTCGCTGAGGAACCTAAAGTCATCTCCTCAGGGTTAAAATAACTTGGTGAAATGGACTGGTAGTATGCTATTTCTTTGTTCGGAGGGAATGGATGCTGATGAAGACCTTCAGGATTGCAACCTATAACGTTAACTCAATCCGTTCCCGATTGCACATCGTTATACCATGGCTTCGCGAAAATCAGCCGGACGTTTTATGTATGCAGGAAACCAAGGTGGAAGACGAAAAGTTCCCGAGGGGGGAATTTGAGGAGGCTGGATATCACGTCATCTTCAAAGGGGGCAAACAGTATAACGGCGTAGCGGTGGCATCCCGAGAAGAACCGAAGGAGGTATCTTGGGGACTGGATGATGATCCTGCCGATTCCGATCGCCTGATCAGGTGTAAATTCTCCCACGTTTCAGTAGTGAATCTCTACATTCCACAGGGGCGTGGAAGGGATGATCCGCAGTTTCAATATAAACTGCAATGGTTTGAGAGACTTCGAGGATATATTGCCAGACATTTTTCACCTGACGAATCTCTCATCTGCTGTGGTGACATGAACGTGGCGAGAGACCCCATCGATGTCCACGATCCGAAGAAACTTCTCGGCCATGTCGACTTTACTCCCGAGGTATGGGAGGCCTTCGATCACTTGAAATCCTGGGGACTTGTCGATGTCTTCAGAAAACATCATCCCGATAAACCGGGGCTCTACGCCTTCTTTGACTACAGGGTACCGAATGCGATGGATCGGGGCCTGGGCTGGCGCGTTGACCACATACTTACCACCAGACCACTTGCCGATACATCCCTGGGGGCCTTCATCGATCTGGAGCCGAGACGTGCGGAAAAACCGTCGGATCATACGGTCATGGTTGCCGAATTTGCGGCGCTCCACGATTCCCTATAAGCTGGATGTGAGGAAGCTTCGACCGGGAGCGCACCCGCAAACCCCGCCTTGTAGGGGGGGTAAGGGGCGTAATTAAAAAGGAATATATTATTCGCCTTCGGCTCATGAATCTTCGATTTCCTTGCCGGGAATTCCCGCCCTGTGGGCGGGGAGATTCACTGTTGGGGAGGCTTTTCGTTTTATGTATTCTCTTAAGGAGTTGCATATGAAATACTCACGAGAAGGTGATGGGCTATGAATGATCTACATATAGGGCTTGCACTTGGAAGTGGAGCTGCCCGTGGTCTCGCTCACATCGGAATCATCAGGGCACTTCATGATATGGGGATACGGCCCGATATAGTTTGTGGTTGTTCTGCCGGTGCTGTGGTAGGAGGTGCCTATGCAGCAGGGAATCTTGATACACTTGAGGAATGGGTGCGCTCACTCACCAGGAAGGCCGTGATCGGGTTTCTTGACGTCAGTCTCTTAAGCGGTGGCGTGATAGCCGGTGAGCGTTTCATCAATTTCTTTCACGAGGAAATTGGTGATGTTCACATTGAAAATCTTTCCATTCCTTTTGCATCTGTAGCGACGGAACTAGTGACAGGTCGTGAAATCTGGTTCAGATCAGGTCCTCTTGTAGATGCCGTCCGCGCATCGATTTCTCTGCCGGGAGTACTGGCTCCGGTTCAGATAAACGATAAATGGCTTGTTGATGGGGGTATCGTAAATCCAGTTCCCATTTCGATTTGCAGGGCTATGGGGGCAAATGTCGTGATTGCCGTCAATTTAAATAGCGGTCTTGTGGGCCGACATTTTGAGGAACACCAGAGGAAAGAGCTGAGGAAGGATCAGAAGATTGGGGGACCGCGTGTCGGCTATCTTGCAAATCGCATAAAGAAAGGACTCAAGGGTGGCATGGAGATGGTTCTGTCACAGGTCTGGCGAGGCGAGAGCAACCGGCCCGGTCTCTTCGACGTGATCGGCGGTTCCATTAACATTATGCAGGATCGAATAACCCGCAGCCGTATGGCTGGTGACCCGCCCGACCTGGTGCTTGTGCCGCATCTCGAGCATCTTGGTCTTCTCGAATTTTATCGTGCCGCAGAAGCAATTGAAGAGGGGAAAAATTGTGTCCGAAAGGAAGAAATTGCTATTGATGAATTCCTGCGCGGCATTACATAGAATGCCGCGCCTCAATCCCGTTTTTTTTCTTGCCAATTATTTTTAAAGTAAGTAGTTAGTAACATTGAGTAGTTGCAGGAGTCGTACGGTACTAATATTTAAGCAAATATAATCGAGCGGTTATCAACTTTCTCAGAGGGCGGGTAAAAAACACAATGAACGATGAACTGAAAACGAATACACAGCTTGTCGAAGAAGTGGAAAAACTTCGAGCGAAGGTCTCCGAGTTAGAGAATGCAGAAACGTATCGCAGAAAAACAAGAGATAAGGATGTAAACGAAGATAAGTTCAGAAACATACTCGAGAGTATGACAGAATGTTACTTCGAGCTCGACCTTGCAGGCAACCTCACCTTTGTAAATGATTCGATGTGCGAGATAGCGGGTGCCTCGCGTGAAGAGATGTTAGGTTTAAATAATCGGGAGTATACCTCGCCCGAAACGGCCCACCGTATGTACAAGATTTTCGAGGAAATATATCGCACGGGGAAGGCAGCACGTATCTCGGATTATGAAGTGACGGTAAAGGACGGAAGCACGAGAATTCTTGATCTTTCCGCTTCGCTGATGCGCGATTCTGAAGGGAGGGAAATCGGTTTCTTTGGTGTGGGGCGCGATGTTACGGCGCGCAGAGAGACCGATGAAAAACTCCGAAAGAGTGAGGAAAAATATCGGGCAATCCTCGAGAATATAGAAGATGGGTATTTCGAGGTAGATCTTGAGGGGAATATAATCTTTCTCAATGATGCCATGGCCAGAATTGCGGGATTACCTCACGATGAATTGATGGGAATGAACAACCAGGATTATGCAACTCCGGAAACGGCAAAAGAGATGTTCAGGGTTTTTCATGAAATATATGAGACAGGTAAGCCCGGGATACTGAAGGATTACGAAGTGGTGAGGAAAGACGGGGTAAAGAAAACTCTCGAGCTTTCAGCCTCTCTTATGCGGGACGGAGATGGCACCCCCACAGGCTTTCGCGGTATTGCCAGGGACGTGACAGAGAGAAAGAAATGGGAAGCTGTTCTGAGGGAGAGTGAAGAGAAATACCGGTCTGTTCTCGAAAATATCCAGGAAGGATACTTTGAAGTTGATCTTGCCGGAAAGCTGACCTTTTTCAATGATATCCTCTGCACTTTTTCGGGTTATTCAAGCGATGAACTATTGAATATGAACAGCCGGGAGTATGTAACGCCTGAAAGCATGGAGACGATTTTAAAAATCTTCGGCGAGATCTACCGAACGGGAAAGCCCTCGGATGTCGTTGACTACGATATTATTACCAAAAGCGGAAGAATACTGAGTGCAGAAATGTCGGCATCCCTTATAAGAGATAAGGCGGGGAAGCCTATCGGGTTCAGGGCGGTTGCAAGGGATGTGACGGAACGCAGACGAAAAGACAAAGAACTACGGCAAAGTGAAGAGAAGTACCGAAGCATACTTGAGAGTATTGAAGAGGGTTACTACGAGGTGGATCTGGCAGGGAATTTCACCTTCTTGAATGACCCGATCTGCAGGATCTTCGGATATTCGAATGATGAAATGCTGACCATGAATAACCAGGATCTGATGGATAAAGAAAATGCGAAGAGAGTTTTCAATACCTTCAGGAAGGTATATGAGACGGGAGAGCCGGCCAAGGGGTTTGATTGGGAATTTACAAGAAAGGATAAGACCAAGGGTTTTCTCGCGGCCTCCAGTTCTCTTATCCTGGATGGAGAAGGAAAACCCATCGGTTTTCGGGGTCTTGTCAGGGATGTGACGGAGAGGAAGGAGGCAGAGGAAAGGCTCAGGAAAAGTGAGGAACGGTACAGGACCATTCTTGACAATATTGAGGATGCCTACTTTGAGGTTGACCTTGCCGGCAACTTTACATTTTTCAACGATTCTCTTCTCACGATAGCGGGATTGTCCAGGGATGAATTGCTGGGTATGAATAATCTGGAATATACATCTCCCGAGACGGCAAAGGATATGTATACTTTCTTTAGCGAGGTATACCGGACAGGTAAACCCGCAATGGTTAAGGACTATGAAATTATAAGAAAAGACGGAAGTACAAGAATATGTGAATTATCGACCACATTGAAAAGGGATGCAGCGGGAACCCCCGTCGGATTCTGTGGTATTGCACGAGATTTAACAGAGAAGAAACGGGCTGAAAAACTCTATCAGACAGTAGCGGAACAATCCTTCGCCGGGGTGTATGTGATTCAAAAAGGCATATTCCAGTATATCAATTCCAATGCCGCCGCCTACTCGGGACATACGCCGGAAGAGCTCGTGGGAACAGAATCCAAGAACATCGTGCATCCCGACGACCGGGAAATGTTGAGAGAGCATGCCCGGGAGATGCTTACGGGAGTGCGTAAATCACCCTATGAATTTAGAATGATTGCAAAAGATGGAGAGCCACGATGGATTATTGAGACGGTCACACCAATTCTTTTCGGTGGAGAGCCCGCGGTGCTGGGAAATTCAATGGACATTACGGAACGCAAAAAAATCGAAGAAGAACTGAGTGAATCGGAGGTTCGGTATAGGGCGATCTTTGAAAATACAGGCACCGCAATGATGATCATAGAGGATGATATGACCATTTCCATGGTGAACGATGAATTTGGGGAGGTAGTGAATTATCCGGCTGACAAGATTGTGGGCAAACGAAAATGGACAGAATTTGTCGTGGAAAGTGATCTGGAAAGAATGATGGAGTATCATCGCATGAGGAGAATGGATCCTGAATCGACACCGTCGAGCTATGAATTTCGTATAACCGATGGAAAGGATCGTGTGAGGGATATTTTCCTTGCCATCTCCGTGATTCCAGGAACGAAGAGGAGTGTGGTATCTCTTATGGATATAACGGAGCGCAAGGAGATGGAGGATGAATTGAGGTACATGAGCACCCATGACTCTCTCACCGATCTCTATAACAGGGCCTTCTTTGAAGTTGAAATGGCACGATTCGAACGCGGCAGGATGTTCCCGGTCAGTATCGTCATGGCGGATGTGGATGGACTGAAGACAGTCAATGATACCAGAGGCCACAAGGCGGGAGACGAGCTGCTGAAGCGTGCCGCACAGGTATTGCGTGAGGCTTTCCGTACCGACGATGTTGTGACAAGAATCGGAGGCGATGAATTTGCCGTGATTTTGCCGGGCGCAGATATCCGGGTAGTGGAAAGGATTATTGGACGAGTGAGAGAATCCATCGCTGAGCATAATGAAGATTATCCCGACTTTCTGCTCAGCCTGTCTCTCGGTACTGCAGAGGGTGAAAAGGGAGACCTCCTTGCCAATGTTCAGAGGAAGGCCGATAACCTTATGTATGAAGAAAAGCTGCAAAAAAAGGGAAATGTCCATAATGCTATTATTTAAGATAATTCTGGGGGATTGATGATGAAAGAAGATGAAATACAGTTGGCTGAACTCTCAATAAATACGATTCGCTTTCTTGCCGTTGATGCAATACAAAATGTGGGATCAGGCCACCCGGGACTTCCCATGGGTAGCGCTGCGATGGCATATGTGCTCTGGATGAGACACCTGAAACATAATCCTGCCAATCCTCGATGGGTTGACAGGGACCGCTTTGTCCTCTCGGCGGGACATGGTTCCATGCTCCTCTATGCCCTCCTCCATCTAACCGGATATGACCTTTCCCTTGAAGATATAAAAAAGTTTCGCCAATGGGGAAGCAAGGCCCCGGGACATCCGGAGTATGGTAATACTCCCGGTGTTGAGGTCACAACGGGGCCGCTTGGTCAGGGAATATCAAACGCGGTTGGGATGGCGATCGCCGAAGCATATCTCTCCGCACGATATAACGAAAGCGATCGCACAATTATTGATCATAATACCTACGTCATCGCGAGCGACGGAGATCTTATGGAAGGGGTTTCCGCCGAGGCCTGTTCACTGGCGGGTCACCTGGGCCTGGGGAAATTAATAGTCCTCTACGACGATAACAGGATTTCCCTGGCAGGCTCCACCTCTCTGAGCTTTTCGGAAGATGTGGGAAAACGCTTTGAGGCCTACGGATGGCATGTGCAACATATAGCAGATGGCAACGATACCGAGGCGATTGATAATGCCTTATCGGAAGCAAAAAGGGATTTGACCCGGCCATCGATCATCTGTGTGCGTACAATCATAGGATACGGTTCCCCGAACAAGGAGGGCACGTACACATGTCACGGTTCCCCTCTGGGTCCGGAAGAGATTGTCGCCGCCAAGAAAAACCTCGGCTGGCCCGAAAAAGAGGAGTTCTTTATCCCCGAAGAGGTAAAGAAACACATGCTGGGCTCACTTGAAGCGGGGAAGAAAAGCGAATCTGAATGGCAGGTCCGTTTCAACGAATATGAAGCGGCATATCATGACCGTGCCCTGGAATTTGAGCGAATAATGGAGGGAAGGCTCCCCGATGACTGGGATTCTGAACTTCCCGATTTTGAGGCGGATGAGAAGGGGATTTCGACCAGAAAGGCATCGGAGGCTGTTTTACAGAGTCTTGCAGTGAAAATTCCTGAGCTTATCGGAGGTACGGCCGACCTTAATCCATCAACGTTGGCCTGGGTGAAGGGGTATGGCGATTTTCAGCCACCGGCGAGCGAAGGCCAGGACCGACAGGGGGCCGTCGGAGATGAATGGAGCTATAAGGGACGTAATATACATTTTGGCGTGAGGGAGCATGCAATGGGTGCAATCGCAAGCGGGATGGCACTTCACGGGGGAATTATCCCCTTTACGGGAACCTTCTTCACCTTTTCGGATTATATGCGTCCACCGATTCGCCTGGCCGCACTGATGGGGCTTCGCGTGATTTACGTCTTTTCCCACGACAGCATAGGAGTGGGTGAAGATGGTCCAACACATCAGCCTGTTGAGCACCTGATGAGTCTCCGTAATATTCCCAACCTGACCGTTCTTCGCCCCGGCGATGCGGGAGAAACGGTGGAGGCATGGAGATTTGCCCTCGAAAACAGTAAGGGTCCCACGGCTCTCGTATTGACCCGTCAGAATCTGCCGGTATTTGATCGTGCGCAAGTCTCCCCTGCTGAGGGTCTTCGGAGGGGGGGATATATTCTCTGGGAATCAGAAGGTGGAGATCCCTCGCTGATATTGATAGGAACAGGATCGGAATTATATATTGCCCTCGAGGCTGCTAGGGTATTGGATGATGAAGGCCTGTCGGTCAGGGTTGTATCTTTGCCCAGCTGGGAAGCCTTTGATACGGAATCTGAAGACTATCGAGAAAGCGTGCTGCCCTCGTCTGTAAAAACGCGTGTCGCCGTTGAGGCCGGAATTAAAACGGGCTGGGAACACTATGTGGGTATTGAGGGCGCGGTGATAGGTATGGACGGTTTTGGGGCCAGTGCGCCGGCCTCTGTTTTGTTTGAGAAGTTTGGGATAACCTCAGAAAATGTTCTGGGGGTGGCAAGACGTCTCATTGAAAAAGAACGAAGAGACTGATAAGTTAGGCAGCTACTTTATAAATCAGGTAAGAGGGTGTGAATGTTACGTGAGGATCTAAGAGTAAGCCTCGGAGTCTATCAGAAGCTGGTGGATGAGGCCCTTACTGAACTAAATGATAACAGCATCATTGAACGTATTTACAGCCACGACCACACGGTCTGGAAACCGGAGGCTTACGAAATCGAAAACAGACTCGGGTGGCTGAAAATTGTCCGGGTAATGCTGGATCAGGTGAAGGAGCTTGAGGGTCTGGCGGAAGATGTGGCGGCAGATGGTTATACCCATGCCCTCCTTTTGGGAATGGGGGGATCCAGCCTTGCGCCCGAGGTCCTGAGGAAGACCTTCGGCTTTCGAAAGGGCTCGCTCGATCTTGCAGTTCTTGACAGTACTGATCCGGATGCCGTTCTCAGTCATTCAGAGCGACTTGACCCGGCCAAAACCCTTTTTATCGTTTCCACAAAATCGGGAACCACGGTGGAGACACTCTCTTTTTTCAAATATTTTTATAACCAGGTTTTGGATGCAGTGGGAAAAGACGAGGCCGGAAGGCACTTCATAGCTATAACAGATCCGGGATCAATGCTGGTTGGACTTGCCAATCGGTACTCATTCCGTGCCACCTATTTAAATGATCCCTCCATAGGGGGACGTTATTCGGCCCTTTCCTATTTCGGTATGGTTCCCGCTGTATTAATCGGAGTAGATCTTCGGTTTCTGCTCAATCGAGCCATCGATACTGCAGAAGGGTGCATGAAAACAGATATTTCAAGGGGCGGAAAGGATACGGGCGTCATTTTAGGGACAATAATGGGCGCCCTCGCAAAAGCGGGCAGAAACAAATTGACACTGATTGTCTCAAAGCAGATAGAGAGTCTCGGTCATTGGGTGGAGCAGCTTATAGCGGAGAGTACAGGGAAAGAAGGAACGGGTATCCTCCCGGTAATTGGAGAACCTCTGGGGGACCCCGAGAACTACGGAAATGATCGTCTTTTTGTCTTCCTCTGCCTGAAATGGGACAGGTACTGTGACAACGAAAAGATAATGCTTCTGGAAAATGCCGGTCATCCCGTCGTCTATCTCTACATGGAGAATATCTATGATCTTGGAGGGCAGTTTTTTCTCTGGGAACTTGCCGCTGCCCTTGCCGGTTATTTTTTGAAGATCAATCCCTTTGATCAGCCCGATGTGGAGACATCGAAAGTAAGCGCAAAGAGGATGCTGGAGGAATATAAAAAGAGGGGGGAAATACCCTCTGAGGAGCCCCTTCTTGTCTCTCAGGGGATGAGGATATACGGAAACACCGAAGGGGAAACGGTAGAAGAGGCCTTTACGGCATTTCTCAATCAGTCGGGTCCCGGTGATTATGTTTCATTACAGGCCTATGTGGAGCAGAAAAGTGAAATCGATGAAGCGCTCTCGCGTCTCGGGACGTCGATCCGTGACAGATACAGGATTGCTACAACCTTCGGCTACGGTCCGCGCTTTCTTCATTCAACGGGCCAGTTGCACAAGGGAGATGCAGGAAAGGGACTCTTTGTTCAGCTCACGGCAGAGAATGTGAATGATATTCCCATACCGGATGAGGCGGGATCGGCGACTTCCTCCACAACCTTTGCCGTTCTGAAAGCGACTCAGGCAATGGGTGATAGAGAGGCCCTGCTCGGCAAGGGGAGAAGGGTGATTCGCCTTCACTTTGAAGAAGATATCATAAAGGGATTAGGGTTTTTAGCCGATACCGTGAGGTAAAGGTTTCGCCCTTTTGAGCGGAGTATGGTGCCAGTACAGTTTTTTTCTTCGATAAATATTCAAATACCGAGAAAGAGTATATTCAAACGTCTCGGCTACCGTAAGGGCGTGACTCAGATCATTCCGGACGAGATGAGGGAACTTGATGAATCTGTGGAATACGCGGCGTCCCTTGTCCGTTTGAAGGGCGCGGGTAAAAGATTTAAGGTTGATGTGGAAGGTATGTCGCGAATCCACTTTGAGACGGGTTCCGTTTTTGAAAGCAGAGACCTCGCGAAATTCCTGAGTGATTGCGGAGAGATTCTCCTCATAGGGGCAACAGGCGGGAGTGAAATAACAAAGACGATACAAGAGTGTTCAGAAAGTGATAGTATGACCCGAAGTGTCGTTCTTGATGCAGTGGCGAGTGAAATGGTGGATGCTTCCCTTGACTGGCTCTGCAATTACTTCAATCGCGAGCTCACGAGAGAAAGTAAACGTCTCAGCAGGCGACGTTTTTCGGCCGGCTACGGCGACTTTTCTTTACTGGACCAGCATAGTATCTATGATCTTCTGGAGTTGAAGCGCATCGGTATTGATATTAATGAGAGCGCTATTCTTATACCCGAAAAATCGGTAACGGCGGTAGTAAGGATAGAGAATAGCGAGGAGGAGTAATGGGTAAGGGTAAGTCCCGGATAGAAAGGCTCCTGAAACGGAGGATAGTGATTCTCGACGGAGCGACGGGAACGGAATTGCAGAAGCGAGGGATGCCCTCAGGTGTATGTCCCGAGCTATGGTGCCTGGATAATAATCAAGTGATTGAAAAAATCAATTCGGACTATCAGAGGGCCGGTGCCGATGTGGTCTATTCGGCGACCTTTGGCGCAAATCGTATAAAATTGGGCCAATACGGAATTTCCGATGTCAGGGGAACGAACAGGGAACTTGCCCTTGCAGCAAGGCGGGCGGTGGGGAAACAAGCGCTTGTGGCCGGCGACATGGGACCAACGGGCCGTTTTGTGGAACCCTTTGGAGACCTGGCTTTTGAAGAGGCTGTCGAAATATTCAGGGAGCAGGCGGAGGGACTTGCCGAGGGAGGGGTCGATCTTTTTGTCATAGAAACGATGATAGACATTCAAGAGGCACGTGCGGCACTTATTGCCGTAAAAGAGGTCTCAGATACATTTACCATGGTAACGATGACCTATGAGAACGATGGCCGGACACTGAACGGCACGGACCCGGTGACCGCCCTCATTACGCTCCAGAGCCTGGGGGCAGATGCCGTGGGGTGCAACTGCTCCACCGGTCCGGAAGAGATGATCAAGCTCATAGATGATATGAAACCCTATTCGACGGTTCCACTGGTGGCGAAACCAAACGCCGGTATACCTAAGCTTGTGGGTAATGAGACGGTGTTTACCATGAAGCCCCTCGAGTTTTCTTTTTTTGGAAAAGAATTTGCGTCGAAGGGTGTCAATATGATCGGAGGGTGCTGCGGGACGGCACCCGAGCACATAGAAAAATTGAAAGAGGCGATTGCAAACGAAAAACCGCGGCCGCCCGCGAGGCGGTCTCTAAGCGCCGTGAGTTCGGCGAGAAAGACCCTCCTTTTTGAAAGGGATAAACCGCTTCTGATTATCGGGGAAAGAATAAATCCCACCGGAAAAAAGGCACTCCAAAGTGAACTCCTCGAAGGGAAAATGGCCCTCCTGAGGGAAATGGCTCGTGAACAGGAGAAGAGGGGAGCCGACCTTCTCGATGTAAATGTCGGAGTTCCGGGGATTGATGAGAAGAAGGTCATGGCCGAGGCAATTAATGTTCTTGCAGAATCGACGAACCTCCCCCTGGTTATTGATTCGGCACATGTGGAGACAATGGAAGGGGCTCTCCGCCTCTATCCGGGGAGGGCACTCCTGAATTCGATCTCCGGTGAGAAGGAGAAGATACAAAGGCTCTTACCCCTGGCGGCGAAGTATGGTGCCATGTTCATATTGCTTCCCCTGACCGATCGTGGTGTCCCCGATACTGCGGCGGAACGGGCAGACGTAGTACGAGAGGTGTTTGAAGAGGCCCAAAAAAACGGTTATACGAAAGATGATTTCATTACAGACGGCCTTGTCATGACCGTATCTTCAAACCCGGAGGCACCTCGTGAGACACTGAAGACGGTTGAATGGTGTTCGCGGCGCTTTAAATGCAGGACTGTATTGGGTCTTTCCAACGTTTCTTTCGGAATGCCTGAGAGAAGATGGTTGAATGCCGCTTTCCTCGCCATGGCAGCGGAGAGGGGGCTTACCGCGGCCATTGCAAATCCCGAGGCGGAAGAGCTGATGAATTTCAAGTACGCAAGTGACGTACTAAACGGAAAGGATAAAGATTCTTCGTTGTATCTGGACCGATTTGCCGCTTTCACACCGGGAGTCAAAAAAAGCGGGGATGAAGCAGCCACTTCTCATGCCGATTTTATTTTCCGTGCCGTCCTTGGCGGAAACAGGGAGGGTATAGAGCCGATTATCGGAGAGGCATTAAAATCAGGAGAGTCTGCTGCCAAGCTTATCGATGATATTATGATACCCGCCATTACCGAGGTGGGGAATCTTTTCGACAGACGGGAGTATTTTCTTCCCCAGCTCATAGCCAGTGCCGAGGCGATGAAAAGGGGTATCGCCTGCCTGAGGCCTTTCCTGAAGGACACAAAAGTGGCCACAAAGAAGGGGCTTATACTTATGGCAACGGTAAAGGGAGATATCCACGACATAGGTAAAAACATCGTTTCCCTCATGCTCTCGAACCAGGGTTTTGAGGTGGTTGATCTGGGAAAGGATGTTTCTGCCGAGGCGATTGTTGAGGCGGCACAAAATCTGGGTCCTGATATCGTCGGCCTCTCTGCGCTTATGACGACGACGATGGTAAATATGAAAGAAATAGTCGAACGTGTGGAGAGAGAAAATCTCCGCTGCAAATTCATGGTCGGCGGGGCCGTTGTTTCTGAGTCTTTTGCCAATTCGATAGGTGCCCATTACGCAAGAGACGGTGTCGATGCAGTCAGGGTGGCGAATAGATTATTATGATAGTTATTAAAAAAATCATATTCACTCGGAGAGGGTATACATGGAAAAGACAGAAAGGCACAAAATAGAGGAGGGTTCGCAAGCGTCCTTCAAAGGACCGGATGAGCTCTGGAGAAGGTATGCATTTATCGTCAATACTTCCCGAAGCCTGATGACCCTTATCAACAAAGACTATGTCTATGAAGTGGCAAATGATGCCTCCTGCCTTGCCCATGATATGAAGCGGGAAGATATAATTAACAAAACCGTTTCTGATGTCTGGGGTGGCGAGGTATTCGGTGACATTATCAAGGGATATCTGGACAGATGTCTTCAAGGTGAGGAGATAAACTACCAGGCCTGGTTTAAATTCAAGGTTCTGGGATTAAGGTATTTTGACGTTTCCTATCATTCCTATCGAAACTCTTCTGGTGAAGTGACCCATGCAGTGGTGATTTCTCATGATATGACGGAAATGAAACTGGCCGATGATCAGATTCAGCAAAGTTTTATGAAGTTGCAAGATGCCATGGAAAAAACGATAGATTCTCTTGCCTCAACAATTGGAATGAGAGATCCCTATACGGCAAATCACCAGAGACGTGTCGCAAAACTTGCCTGTGCGCTTGCGAGAGAGATGAATCTCTCCGATGACACGATAGACGGTATCCGTCTGGCCTCGCTGGTGCACGATATCGGCAAGATGCATGTTCCTGCCGAGATACTGAGTAAACCCGGGAGAATATCGGATGTGGAATTTGAAATGATTGAGACGCACTGCAGGGCTGGATATGATATACTAAAGGAGGTTGAATTCCCCTGGCCCATCGCCGAAATCGTCCTTCAACACCATGAGAGACTGGACGGTTCGGGATATCCTTCCGGTCTCAAGGGCGACAGTATACTTCGTGAATCCAGGATTATCGCCGTTGCCGACGTCGTTGAAGCTATGTGCTCTCACCGACCCTACAGGCCGGCCCTCGGTGTGGATGTGGCCCTGGATGAAATAGTAAAGGAACGTGGAACCCTCTATGATTCCGAAGTGGTCGATGCCTGCGTAAGTCTCTTCAGAGAAAAAGAGTTTGTCTTCGAGGAGTAGCTGTGATTTCGGGAGATTTAACCCTTCTGGATATCTCAGGGAATGCAAGATTGGTGCTTTTCTTTTTTTTTTCGATGTGATATGCAAAAGTGTCACTATGCCTAAGTTATTTCTCAGTTCTTAATGTGTTTTCATACGATTGAAGGTAATATCGGGGGATTACCTTTTGTGGGGGAATAATAGGATTAATATCCCATTATAAATAAAAACATTAATCAGCTTTGATTATGAAAGGAGGGTTTTATGGCAAGCTATGAAGAAACATCAATGGGAGCAATCTTCCAAAACCGTGCAGAAGAGTATGGTGAAACGGCCTTGGTGGCCTATAAGAACAAGGCAGGCGTATACGAGGACATTTCCTGGAACAAGATAAACGAGATGGTACGCGATGTAGGTCTTTTTCTGCTCTCGCGGGGTGTGCAGCCGGGCGACAAGATTGCCCTCTTCTCCCCGAACAGATATGAGTGGTGGGTTGCCGACCTGGCGATACTCTCCATCGGTGCGGTCAATGTCCCCATTTATGCGACCAACTCGGCCAAAGAATCCGAGTATATCATCGATAACTCAGATTCCAGGATGTGTTTCGTGGGAACCGAGGATCATATGAAGAGAATCCTCGAGGTCAAAGGCGGGCTCCCCAATCTGGGAGAGATCATTATCTTTGACGAGCTCGATGCTCCGGTTGAGGGTGTGATTGGACTGCAAACCGCGATGGAAGAGGGAAGGGCCTACGAAAACAAGGGAGAATTTGACGAGAGGCTCAAGCCGATAAATATGGATGATGTCGCAACCATTATTT
The DNA here is from genome assembly GCA_964430915.1 of uncultured Syntrophaceae bacterium. Taxonomy (GTDB): domain Bacteria; phylum Desulfobacterota; class Syntrophia; order Syntrophales; family UBA2210; genus JAFGBH01. The sequence goes on along the minus strand of CAYSHT010000046.1, from coordinate 601 downwards.
ATACGTCGGGCACAACGGGTAATCCCAAGGGTGTAATGCTTACCCACAAGAACTTCGTCTCAAACGTGACCCAGATCCAGAATGTTGCCCCCTCTTTCTTTGATGGTGACCAGGTATTCCTGTCGTTCCTTCCTCTGTCTCACTCACTCGAGAGGACGGTTGGATACTACGCGCCGATCTATCTTGGCAAAAAAGTTGCCTTTGCCGAAGACGTCACAAAACTGGTTGAAAACCTGAAGGAAATCCGCCCCACCCTTATGGTGAGTGTCCCGAGAATCTATGAAAAGGCACATGCCGGCATCCTCGCGAAGGTTGCGGGAGGGTCGGCGGTCAAGAGGGCCCTCTTCGGATGGGCCATGGGACTTGCCAAGAAGAATCTGCCCTATATCTGTAATGAGAAACCGCGGACGGGCTGGTTTGGCTTTCAGTACAACCTGGCAGACAAGATTATATTCTCAAAGCTGAGAGACGCCCTCGGCATGGACAGGCTGATCGGTGCAGTCTCGGGCGGCGGACCGCTCTCCGTCTCGGATGCGGAATTCTTCCTCGGTATGGGGATCAGGATAGTAGAAGGATTTGGACTCACCGAGACAACACCCGT
>CAYSHT010000045.1:0-16386 GCA_964430915.1 uncultured Syntrophaceae bacterium | reverse complement strand
CTATGGGGACGAAATCGACGGCCTCATCATTGAGAGTGGCCTTGCCTATGCAATACCCCTTCTGCGACTTTTGGGAATAGATGCAGGACACCTCGGAATTTCGGAAGAGGACGGCTTCAGTAATATCGAGAAGATAGAAACCTTTCGTAAACCCACCCTGATCATTCATGCCCAGTATGATCACATCATCCCCTTCTCAGACGGTGAGGCCCTTTTCGAGGCAAGCCCCGCTTCCGACAAGAGATTTCTCATGATCCCCGGCGCCAACCATAACGATATCTTTACCAGAGGTCTTAGGGATTACATGGATGCAATAGGGGATCTTCTTAAGGCTGTCGGGTAGACTTCTCTTCTTTTGTGAACCTACATTCTCTTTCTGTACTTCAATTCCTCAAAAGAAGACATGAATGTTTTGTTTTGAAATGGTGAAGGGGCGGCTCGGAAAATGCCCTTCTGGAATTTCCGAAGACAATATATCATCTTATTTGTCATACTCGTTAGGGATAATTCTTTTATCAAAGTAAATCAACTACTTTTAGAGAAAGTTTGGTCTCTTTTATAGCCTCCTTGATTGAACTTTCTGAACCGAGTACTTTGACGATCCCCTTTTCCCCTACGCCATCCAGAACGTCGGCAAACCTTTTAAAGTCATCCGGTGTCGTTGCCAAAACCTCATCACGGATCTTCTGGCGATATGCATCGGTACTCCCAATGAGGTATCGCATCATGGACGTATATCCCTTGGCATCGGGAAACATATAGGTGTCAATATCCCCTATGCAGCCTATGATACTCTTTGTCAGCTCGTCACGGTTCAGATCGGCTCTTCGTAAAAAATCTCCCGTCTCATCGAAGGCATTGACCGTCTTTGCTATATTGGGATCGCGATAGGAAAGAAAGGTCAAAACACCGGAAAGACGGTCAAGGATACAGAACGCACCGTAGGCGCCACCCTGCACCCTGATGCGATCCCACAACCAGGATGTTCTAAGATACCGGGTAATAACGGCGGCCGAACCGTGAAATTCGTATCCCAGGCCGTAAAGATCGGCACCCTTTCCCACATAATTGATCTGGGAAGGAACAATCATCCCTTCGAGCTCGTCGGGATATTGGGGAATCCACTCAGGAATTCCAAGCTGGCCTTCAGGTACAATTTCTATAAATTCGTCAAACCTATTTTTAACAGACTCCCACCCCGCCCTGTCGGTCGTCACATTAACAATCATGTCGTGCCGGTTTACGACAAGCTTCAGGATGTCCTGGAGAATATCCCGAACAGATGGCCAGTCATCATCCACTTTTCTGACAAGATCTCTCAGAAAGAAGAGGTAGCTCACGCCATTCATCTGTTCCCCCACCCATCCTGCCTCACTGAAATGGGCGCGGAGACGTGAATTAACGACCTGATGTCCAGCGGGAATCAATCCCTGTTCCTTTCTCGCCCGCTCCTCCAGCACCATCTGCCGGAAACGGTCCCGGTTATCCATGTCCACCGTCAGGAGAATATCCCGGACGATATCGAGAAGATCCCCCGTCTGTGACAGCATCGCCTTCCCGCGCAGGAAAAGCCGTGCCTCTGTTTTATCGGCATCAATGACGGGGGATACCAAAAGTGCGGGTCCCACCCCACCGGTTTTTCTGTCGATCCTCTGGGAAAGCTTCACATAGTCTTCATCTGCCGTACCCATCTCGATAAGTGCCCTGCTGAAAAGAGGAATATACTGAATATACTCCTGCGGAAGAACTCTGAGATTGAATCCAATATCGACATAGGCAATCCCGTTTGTACCAAGATCATGATAGAGGATCTTTGCCCCCCTTTTATCGAAAAGCTCGAGAGGGATTGACTTGTTTTTTTTCTCCAGATCGGAGAGATTCAGTGTCGGAATCGACGCCAGCGCCTCCCGTGAGTCAGGCGTTTCCTGTATCCTTTTCAGTGTTTCTTTGTTTTCAAAAACCTCCCGCAGTTCCGCGGGTGTCATGTTTTCCTTTAGGCCGTCAAGCCTTTTTCGCTCATCCTCTTCTTCTTTTACACCAAGCTCGGCGTCGGGTGTTAGCACTACCCTTGTACGATTCGGATTTTCAATAAGGGAGCGTTCAATCATCGCCTCGAAAAAGTTTCCATCCGCTTCTATCCGTGCCTTTATCGTCGAAAGGGGCTCTTCAAAACCGAGAGGGGCGAGGGGATCGCCACCGTAAAGCCAGGTCGAAAGGGAACGCAGCATAAGGACCAGCCCCTTGGGATAGCTCCCCGTATTATTCTCTCTGAGGGTAAATTCGATGGAATTTATGGCCGCCTCCACCGCCTCCTTTTCTATTCCCTCGCTTGCCAGGCCGGCGAGTGTCTCCAGAACGAGGACCTCCACATCAGCGGCCTTTTCAACATCAATCCCCTTCAGTCCTACCGAAAAAACCATCTGACGCAGTTCACCCTCAAGTCCCAGACCGGTAACATCCTCTCCCAATCCCGAGTCAATGAGGGCCTTTCGAAGCGGTGAGCCGGGCGTCCCCATCAGTATATAACCGAGGATCGTGAGGGCCACGTTCATTTCAATCTCCGTTGTCTCGGAGAGAAGCCAGTTTACCGTTACCATACCCTTCGACCGGGAGGGGTCATCTTTCCCTGAGGCGAAGGGGAAAACAAAACTCCGCGGTTTATCGAAACTGCCCTGAAGGGAAACGGCAGAATCGATGTCCAGTTTCTCAAAATCCTTCAGGTATTGATGTGCCAGCCGGAGTCTCTCGTCTGGATCATCATCGCCATAGAAGAATATACGCGAATTGGAGGGGTGATAATATCGCCGGTGAAAATCCCTGAATTCCTCGTAGGTGAGTGACGGTATTACCCGTGGATCACCCCCCGAATCGAGGCCGTAGGTGGTATCGGGAAAGAGGGACTGTTGAGAGTATTCGGCGAGGAGATTATCGGGCGACGAATAGGCGCCTTTCATTTCGTTAAAGACCACCCCCTTGTAGCCGAGGGGACTGTCAGGTTTCTCTATCTCAAAATGCCATCCCTCCTGCTGAAAAATATGTTCCGTAATACGGGGGTAAAACACGGCATCGAGATACACATCGACAAGATTATAAAAGTCCTTTGTATTCTGGCTTGCCACGGGATAACAGGTCTTATCGGGATAGGTAAAGGCATTGAGAAAGGTCTGGAGGGAACCCTTTAATATCTCAACGAATGGTTCCTTGACGGGATACTTTCTCGAACCGCAGAGAACGGAATGCTCCAGTATGTGGGGAACACCCGTCGAATCTCGGGGCGGTGTCCTGAACGTGATTCCGAACACCTTGTTTTCATCATCATTTATAAGAGAAAGGAGCTCTGCCCCCGTTTTACGGTGCCGGTACAACCTGGCCTTCGTTTGTATCTCCCCTATATCCTTCTCCCGAAGGAGTTCAAACTCTTGAGTTTCTTCCATTAATAGTCCCTTCCTGTCAATTCGATATTACCCGTTAATGTACTATTCCATAACCTCGTTATCACTACAATGAATACGCCTGATGAGACGAGCATTGAAGCTCCCCGCAACAAGTTGCGGGAAATCTCCGATTGTTAAGGAAAATGTTTATTTTATATTCTCGCTCTCCCGCCGCAAGCAGCGGGGAATGCTCGCTTTGCAATTCACGTTGTAAACAAAATCTTCTGTCCGGGCATCACATTTCAGACGATATCCTCAGCCATATCGAGCGGTAAATTCCTCTTCCGACATTGCGAGATAGATGAAAAATTCTATAAAACCAATGATTCCGGGAATCATAGTCCAGAAAAAGAAAAGAGACAGGACACCCTGGCCGACCTTGCCGAGGTAGAACTTGTGTGCTCCGATTCCTCCCAGAAACAGTGCGAGCAGCGCAACGGTTATCCTGCTTCTCTTTTGCAGGGGGATCAGATCATCCTGGAGAGCTCCGCAGTTGGGACATACCGGCGTTCTTTCATATATTTTGACTCCGCAGGCATAGCAAAACTTGCTGAAATCATGGCCCTCTTTTTCCATCATACCGCATCCTTAAAGACTGCTACCATCACTTCTGGGTTATCTGGCCATCTCTCAGATGCGACACATCATTCATACCCGAAAGTGATAGGAAACCGTCTTTCATGATGATCGAGGTCACATTGGTATTGTAGAGATTGCCGATCAATTCGAGTGCCTTTGCATCTGAGATACCCAGGGCTTCTTTTACATAAATTCCTATGGGATTTCCCGAGGTAAAGATTGCTATCCGATCACCTGTATCGTATTTCCCGAGCTCGGATCTGGCATCCAGGACAAGCCGGCAATATTCCTTCCAGGACATACCGTCAAAATCAGGTACCGTTTCGTTAATCCACGCATTCATGATAATCTCCATAGAGCGATCAAAAAGATCTATCTTGTCAGGTGAATTTTCCTTGAGGGCTATCCCCGTTCTGTCAACGAGTGCGTAAAATTCAGGGTCCTTTTTCAGAAGGACAACCAGAAGCTTTTCCAAGACATCCAGTGAATCTATTTCATTGAATCTTTCATCTTTTGTTATCTCGGGAAATTTCAGGCCGTTTGTTTCATAACTCGCCGCCACAGTCTCCGCAGTCTGGCCGTGTCTCTTTTGCGTCCCCGAATATACATAGTCAATTTTGAAATCACGGGCCGCCCACATCTCTCCCAGCATTCGAGACTGAACCTGTCCCAATTCGGATAACTGATCGTAATGCCCCCCATCGAGCGTTCCCTGGCCATGCCGTACAAAAAACAGATAGCTCACATTTACTCTCCCTGTATCGAATCAATAGGTTCTTCTACTGTATAAATTCCATATAATCAACAACGATAAATAAAGAAGATTCCCAAAGCACTTGGGATATTTATACCCTATCGGTTTTATTTTCAAGCACTTATTGCAGGACAACCTCCAACGAAAGAGAAATATCTTGACGTCACTTATTTGGTATGCCAAATATATGCATATCAAACAATGACAGGGTGCCTTATATGTCCGACGATGACAGATTCATCTACCTTGTATTCACGGCCCAGCAGAGGCTTCGCAATTACCTGAAACAGGCGCTCGTGAAGGGGGGGATAAAAATTACGCCCGCCCAGGCGGGCATCCTTGCTCTGTTACTTGAAAAAAACGGCAGGACCATGACGGAGCTGAGCCAGGCCCTTTCGATCGATAATTCAACCATCACCGGACTCGTCGACCGCCTCGAAAATGCTGGATTTCTTCAACGCCAACCGAAGGCTGAAGATCGACGGATATCAATGATTTACATTACTCCCGAGGGAGATAGTGAAACTCAGAAGGCCATAATAACATTACAACAGGTCAACGAAGAGATAAAATCAGGATTTTCCGCAGATGAGATGGAGACATTCAAAGAGGTCCTGAAAAGTTTTTTCACAAAATTCAACAGGTAAAGGAAAGCCATGGCGACACTGATAGACAAAAATTTGCTGTCCCTAAAAGAGAAGGTGTCACATTTTGCCGGTGAGCATACTGCCCCTCGGAGTGACCTCTATACCTGCGAGGAATTTCCCTTTGATATCTGGAATAAAATGGCAAAGGAAAGTCTCCTCGGACTAAGTATACCGGAGGAATTCGGGGGTTGTGGAAAAAACTTCCTCGCTATCGCCGTAGCGGGGGAGGCCATGACGGGGTGCGGACACAATATGGGTCTCGCTCTCTCCTGGCTCATACATCAATTGACGGCGCGACTCTTCATCTTCGGTTACGGAAACAAGGCACAGCAGGATCTTTACCTTCCCTCCATGGCAAAGGGCGAAATCACCGCATCTCTGGCCATCTCCGAGCCCGAATACGGGGCCCATCCCAGGCACCTGAAGACACGGGCAGAACGGGAAGGAGATTACTTTGTGCTGAATGGCGAAAAAACCTATCTGACCAATGGTCCCATCGCGAATCTCTACATCGTCCTTGCCGTTACCGGCACGGAAGGGGAGAGAAAGCGCTTTACGGCATTTCTCGTTCCCGAGGATGCTCCCGGCCTCGTTCGGACCGGGCCGATAAAGCTCCCCTTTTTGCAGCCCTCGCCCCACGGCGGGATTATACTGAATAATTGTTCCATCCCCTCCGCAAATATGATCGGGAGGGAGGGGTTCGCCTACGATGATATGTCGCTCCACTTCAGACAGTACGAGGATGTACTCCTGATGGGACCCATAGTGGGTGGCATGGCGGCACAAACAGAGCTGCTTATCAAAGACATAAAGGCCCAAAAATTTCCCGTAACCGATGAGACGAGAGATGACCTCGGGACACTTCAAATGTTTCTCGATACACTGAGAATCATGGCCTACGAGGGGGCAAACATGCTGGACAATGGCAACACCAATGAAGAGATCATGTCACTTACCCTTTCCTTCAGGGAGATATGCACGATCTTCCAGGAAAAGATTGCCCATATGCTACCAGATGCTTCAATCACGAAAGGTACACCCCTGTCATTTTTGACCAATGATCTTGTGAGCATGCTCCACATCGCCAAGAATGTCACGGCCATAAAAAGGAAAAAGCTCGGAGATTTCCTCCTGGCGAAAAAAAGAAACGACACAAAGTAAGGGACGCATATCATAATGAAATTTTCACACACCTCTTTCGGACCCATTTCCGTTGTTCCCGGAGAGAACGGGAGCACCTTCCCCTTTTGCACCTCAATCTTTATCGATGACGACGCAAAGGTACTCATTGATCCCGGCGCGGGACCCGGCCCCCTGAAAAAACTGAGAGCGGAAAACCATGTCGACATAGTCGTCAATACTCACTACCATTTCGATCATATCGCCTACAATTACCTCTTTGATGAGGCGAAAATATTCATAAACGAGAGGGAAGGCGGCTGCTTCAGAAACAGGCAGCATATCGGGGCGCTTCTTGGCATGGCTGAAGTGTACGGCGATGCATGGATCGATGGCTGGTTGGAGCGGATATCCGACCCCGACACGAAACAAAGCCCCTACTCTCCGCAAAACAATCACAAATGGTGGCTTTCGTCGGCACGAATCGACGGCACCTATACCTGGGGTGAAACTTTTGATTTCGGCAGGGTCACCATGCAGATGATCGGCGCCCCGGGACATTCACACGGATTCAGCTGTCCCTATTTCCCCGACTATGGCCTTGTCTATACCGCCGATATGGACCTGACCAACTTCGGTCCCTGGTACGGAGGCTCTGACGGGGACATCGACGCCTTCATCGCATCTGCCCATGAAATAGCTGGGCTCGATGCCGAAATCTTTGTCACGGGCCACGAAAAGGGGATCGTGAAAAAGGGTGAGTTTGTAAAGGGACTCGCAACCTTTCTTGAAAAGATAGAGGAACGGGACAGGAAAATCCTGACTAGGCTCACCGAGGCCAGAACCCTTAACGAGTTAAGCGATATGGGGCTTATCTATAGAAAGAAATTTCTTGTGGACGACTGGATTTATATGTGGAATAAAATTATGATGAAAAAACACCTCCAGCGGCTGGTGAAACATGGTACGGTCCTCACAAAGGGCGAACGGTACATCGCCGCCCGCTGAAGAAAGCCCCCGAATATGAATGAAGAGCTATTGACAAAGGGAAAGAAGCTCGCCGAGGAAATCGCCTCATCACTCGGTCCGCCGCGCTTCTACGTCGAGAAAGAACGGGAAGTAGACATCTCCCACAGGGTCTTTGGCGAGGAGCCCCTCATTCGGAAAGGCCTTCAAATAATGGAGGCCTCTGCGGGTTCTTACGGCCACGGGCTTTCTCATGCCCGAAAAGTTGCCGTCGATGCCGGCGCCATAATCATCAATGAGAACCCCTCAGCTGAAGGAGGAGAATATCCGAAGCGACTCCTTCTCCTTTCCCATCTCGCGGGACTCTTTCACGACATAAAACGATCGAGCCCCAATCATGCACAGGCAGGCGCGGAAGAGGCGGACATAATCCTGATAGACTTCGACATCACCGATTATGAGAGAAGGGCGGTCAGGGACGCAATCAGGAACCACGAGGCATTTCAACTCCACGATACAATCGACGATCCCTTCGTAAAGCTGCTCTCCGATGCCCTCTATGATGCAGACAAATTCCGATGGGGCCCTGATAACTTCACCGAGATGTTATGGGATATCGTCATTCCCCTCGACGTGCCCCTCAAAAAGCTCCTCGACCATTTTATGACGGGGATGAAAGGTATAGAGGAGATAGGAAAGACCTTCCGAACGACGACGGGAAAGGAATACGGTCCCGATTTTATCGACCTGGGGCTGAAAACAGGGTACCGATTGTACGAAACACTCAATACCGATGAATTCCTAAAAAACTGAGAAAGAAAATCCGCAGGCAGTAACCCTCAGAAATAATTAAATATCGGTTCGTGAACATCGATGGTTTCGACGTCCCGATCTCGTCTTTTAGATAATCGCAGATTGATACGTCGGTATCGCAATAATCCCTAGATGCGATAAACGCCATCTTCCATGAATAAAAACGGCATATCCTCCTCCCCTCCGACAGGCCTGCCTTTACAAAGAATCTGCCCTGACGCGTGGGTTCCTTTATCAAATACGGAAGCTTGGAGAGGGAAGATCTTTTACCGTTACAAGGCCAGGCCTTGCATCAACCACTGCCGGCGTGGAATTGACCAGAATCGCCGCGGTGGCCTGATCACCTGCAACGCCCCCCTCAATCCTCGCATTGACGGGGGGATTCCCCTTTATGGATATACTGTCATGCGGGTTTTCCGCACCGATATAAATTCGAAGATCAAGAGTTATCACGGTTCTGCCTCCGCTTATCCCCGTGGCAACATTTTTGATGCCCGCGATATCTCCTTCCGTCAAATCAAAATAATCTGTTTTTACCGCTTTTTCCGCAAAGACGGGATCAATGGTGACCTGAACCTCATCGAGTGCAAACCCCACATTTTCGGCCACGAGCATGAGAGATTCCTCGATACCTACATGTCCCAGCGCCTTTTCCTCTACCTTGGCTCGAAAGATCTCAGGGGTCATACCGGCCCCGATTTTCTTCTGCAGGGGATACCTTCTCGTTCCCGCATCGACGATTCTTTCGACATGTATTTCCTGCACATCCTGGCACACCGCCGTCAAAAAAAGCGGGAGCGCATCCATAACAAATCCCGGATTGACTCCGGTGCCGAGGACCGTCACGCCCTTTTCAAGAGCCTTCTCCTTTAACTTTTGCACCGCTTCGGATTTTTCATCCAGGGCAATGAGCAACTCCTCCGCAGAGGAGACAATATTATTGCCCGACTCAATAATCTCTTCGAGCTGCGAATAGATTCCCTTTATCCGGGAGCCCGCCGTATGAATCACCACATCGGCTTTGACATTCGATAAGAGTTGGCGTGCGTTATCGGTTACCACCACACCCAGATCATCGTCGAGATTGAGTATTTTCCCCAGATCCTTTCCAATCATATCCTTCGATATATCAACAGCCCCGACAATCTCCATGTCTGATTTTTTCAACACATATTTTGCCGTCTCGATCCCTATGGGACCCAAACCGTAATGGACGACACGAATCTTTTTTGTCTTCATTGTCTTCTCCTTATCGCTATTATCTAAAATACTGTACCGGTGTGCCCGGTTAAACTTCAGCCACAGGCTTTCTTCTCCTCTGGACCAGATAGACGATCACCAGTATTAAAAAGCCGATCAAATTTAAATGTGGCTTGTTCAGGAAGAGGAAAATGGTGGCAATTCCCGTGGCAATCCTCTCCAGTTTTGTCGATCTGTCCTTCAGATATCCTATTATCGTGGCTCCCAGGGCGATCACTCCCATCACAAGCGCCGCAAATATCATGATAAACCCAACATAGTCAAAGTGTGCGCTCGGATCGAGAAGCCTCGGCAACCAGAGAATAATGGGAGAATAAACGAAAGCAAAGGGAACATATACCTTTGCCAGAGAGAGACTGAACGCGGTAAACCCTGTCCTGAAGGGATCACCGCCCGATATACCTGAAGCCGCGTATGCCGCAAGGGCGACCGGGGGCGTCACATCGGCAAGAACGGCATAAAAGAGCACAAACATATGCGATATGAGCGGATGAATCCCCCACTGCAGGAGCGCAGGAGCCGCTATCATCGATGCGATAATGTACTGGGCAGTCGTTGGGATACCCATGCCGAGAACGAAACAGGAAATCGCGGTAAAGACGAGCGTGAAAAAGAGCGTAATTGCATCGAGCGTCAGGAAATGGGCAAAATCGAGGGCACTCACGAAAAGCGCGACACCGTGAGCCATTTCAATCACTGCGGCGGCAAATTTCAGACCGAGGCCGGTGAGGGTTGTTGCACCCACAATAAAGCCGACACAGGCACAGGCCGCACCGATTGCTAGGGCATTTTTCGTCCCCAACTCCAGGGTATTCATTATATCGGGAATCCTCATCTTGCTTTCTTTGTAAAAAACGCCGATGGCAATAACCGACATGCTTGTCCAGAAGGCACAGAGCGATGGCTCTACCTTAAATGCCAAAAGACCGGCAAGTAACAGGGTCGCAGCAATGCCGAGGAGCCATGACATTCTGTCCGTCTTTCTGAAAAGATATATCATTCCCCCCACGCAAATAAGAACCCATAATACCAGCGATATCGAAGAGTATGTGAAGGGATTCATCCGGACCAATACCGAGGGGATCGACAAAATTACGGCTATCAGAAGAGGGAGTGTCCGTTTATGGATCTGCCCGATGGTCACAGAGTAAATGATCCCCCAGAAGGCAGAGAGAAAGGGGCTGCTCCCGGTAATGAGAAGATATACGATAATAAAAAGGGGCGCGACAAGGAGACCGCGCTCCCTCAAAACATCTTTTACCTTCGGAAGCACCTCCCGCGGCAGGCCGGTCAGCCCCTGCTTCAGTGCCTCAAAATGGACCATGGTCCCCACCGCGAAGAAGTGAAGAAAGGAGGGTATGATGGCGCAGGCGGCGATCTTGATATAGGGTATGGCGAGAAATTCCGCCATGATGAAGGCCGCCGCACCCATAATGGGAGGCATGAGCTGTCCGCCTGTGGAAGATGCCGCCTCGACTGCCCCCGCAAACCTCGGTGAGTAGCCTACCTTTTTCATGAGGGGTATGGTAAAGGCACCCGTCGTTACAGTGTTTGCTATGGAGCTACCGTTGATCGATCCCAGAAATCCGCTGGAAATAACGGAAACCTTGGCGGGGCCGCCCACGGTACCACCCGCCAGGGCCATGGCAAGATCGATAAAGAGCTGACCAAGCCCCGTTTTTGAAATAAAGATACCGAAAAGAACAAAATGAAACACAAAGGTTGCGACAACACCAAGCGGTATACCGAATATACCCTCCGTTCCGAGGTACATATGCTCGATGATTCTATCGACAGAGTATCCCCTGTGTGCAAAGAAGCTCAGTCCCGGGATATCGATAAAATAGGGGCCCAGATAACAGTTGATGAGAACAAGAAAGGCAATTATCGGAAGGGGAGGCCCGATGCTGCGCCTGGCACCCTCCAAGACAAGCAGGATGGCAAAGGCACCCACGACGAGGTCACTTTTAAGCGGCAGGCCCGCACGGTACACCAGGCTGTTAAATTCAAGAAATATATATAGAGAAACCGCTGATGCGAGGAGAACAAAAAAGACATCGAAATAGGGGATATCATCCTGATCATACTTGAAAGATCCCACAATTATTGCATAACAGGCCTTGACCCACTGAAGTCCAAAGAGAAGCACAATACTCAAAAACACTCCAAAGAGAAAAACGCTCCAGAACAGGAGTACCATGTTCGGGTCACGGAATATCTCCGCAAAGTGTATATGCTGATAGCCGAGGTATGCGCCAAAGGAAAGCACCCCTATCATAAGGGTAAATAATATAAAGTCGATGTAGACGAAGACCCTCTCTATCAGGAATTCTCGCCTCTTAAAATAGACGATCAGAGAAAAGGATGCTACGGCCACCGCGATGACATGAGGGGTGGCAAGATCGAATATCTCCCTGAAAAGGGTTGCACAAAGGGAGCTCCCGATAACGCCGTATATAATATCGTAGACGAGGTATTTCCCGTCTTTTTCCTTTCCCTTTCTGATTGTATAGAGAAAAAACACAAGCGGTAATACGAAGGCAAGATGGAAGGCCCTGTGTCTCCATTCCTGCAAGACACCGAATCCGGCCGTATAGATGTGAAATATGGAGAGCACCAGCGTCATGAAAAAGGCAAGCTTCACTGTAAGGCCCGCAAGCTGGCGAAACCGAAATTCCGGATCGTATTTGGAAATCACCTCTATGTTATCGGCAATATCATCAGAAGCAGCAACTTTCTCCAGTTTTTCCATAATCCCATTATTCCTCTATGCCATCAGGATTCTTGCCTTCATAAGCAGAAATCGTACAACGATTTCCTTTTTTATTTCGACCCTCAATAGCGTGTTCCCCGCGAGAGAGTATAGCTTTGAAGCCTCAGCCCCTATTATAATAGTATTATCATACTCCTCATTAACCCAGAGAGAAATCGAAGGAATTATTCGATTCATATTGGAAATACGAAAGCTGTCCCCATCGTGATGAAATGTTTCGTTTTCAGAGGGAGCTACAGGAAGACCGGTGTTACAGGAGGGAAAAGTCGTTTCATAAAGAACGATACGAAACTTTTCATCAATCCTGTAATAATCCCATACAGAACAGAGCTCAACCGAATGTTTATACCCTATAGAAAAACTATCTCCAGGGGATACAGCATGTACAGACAAAACTCTACCCTTCCTCAATTCCTCAATCTGTAAGAAATGAATGGGAATAAAGGAAGCTGTCAAAAGAACTAAAAGAAAAGCGATGACAACTCTTCCCTTTTTCATAAAAACTGGGCACCGAGAGAAGAACCAAACGGTGCCCAGTCACCTCCTTAGATTAGAAAAATGATGCTATTTAATTAATCCCTTCTCTTTGTAGTACTTGGCAGCACCCGGGTGAAGCGGAATGGCCACACCGTCAAGTGCCGTTTCGATGGTCACGTCTCTGCCTTTGGCATGAGCCTTCGCCATAATGGCGGCACCGCTAGCTGCAGCGGCGGGTTTGCCGTTTTTCTTACGCAGGACGTGTTGCCCCTCTTCCCAAAGTGCCTTTGTGAGCATGTAGACGACATCGGTGGGAACCTGGGAATCCACGACCCACTGGGCCATGGTTGTAATCGTGGGAACATAACCATCCACACCCTTGTAGGTCTTTGGCGGAATAATGACCTTTGCATAGAAGGGATGGGCCTTTATGATTTTCGCGATCGTTTCTTCATCAAGGGGCACTAAGACCATATCTGTGGTCGTCGAAAGCTCCGTGATCGATGCTGTTGGCCAACCGGCTGTAACAAACGTAACATCAGCCTGTTTGTCTTTCAGCCTCTGGGATGCTCCCGCGAAGCTCAACCAGTCAACGTTCGAAAAATCATCGTAGGTAAGTCCGAGACCTTCGAGTACATTGAGGCAATCCACCTCTGTTCCGCTTCCCCTGTCCCCGGGTACCAGCCTTTTCCCCTTCAAATCCTTTGCAGTCTTGATACCCGAGTCGGCCCGCGCCACAATCTGAATGGTTTCAGGATAGAGCGATGCTATGGCCCTCAAATTCTTTACCGGTTTCCCCTTGAACTGGGCTTCTCCGTTATAGGCGGAATAGGCTACATTATTCTGAACAAAGCCCGATTCTATCTCATGGGCACCGATAAGATTACAGTTTGCCACCGACGCGTTTCCCGACTGAGCGGTCACAATAATATCAGGAAGCTTGGTGGAAAGTGCCTGAGCCAGGACACCGCCAAGGGGATAATAGGTTCCTCCGGTTCCGCCTGTTGCGATGGCAAAAAATTTCTTTGCCGCAAAGGTGGGACCCGCACATACGATGGACAAAGCCAACACCAAGGTAATAACAAGTAATAAATGCCTTTTCTTAACCATATCTCTCTCCTTTCATTCAGTTTTGAATTATGTTCCAAATCAATGTACTAGCCTCTTAAACCCCTTACAAAAAAACCACAAGGCTAAGATTAAAATATTACCTTATTATTGTCAATGTTTTTTATGCTTTGTGTCCCAACGATCCGGGGTTCCAGCCTTTCAGCCCCCATAACAGAGAGACGAGACCCATCGCACTGATCATCACGGAAACAAAGGCCGTGGCTTCCATCCCGCCGATTATCCAGACCGGTCCTCCAAGGAGTGCACCAGCTACCCGCCCCATGCCGGCCGCCGCTACATAGCCGGACATCATCGTCGCCCGCATTGCCGGCAGTATCTCCGTGCTAAGAGAAAGGCAGGTCACGATGGAAAATTCAACGGTAAGAAAAACCAGAAAGAGGCAACAGAGTGCCATTGTCAGCGTCGAATCAAAGAGTGGCAGCAAAGCATAGCTGACACCCGAAAGCACGAGTCCTATAGTGAGCGAACGGCCTAGCCCGATCCGGTCGGAAAGAGCTGCCGTAAGCCCCTCACCCAAAAGTTCGGCAACACCGATAACCATTGTTGCCATACCGAGGGCGACGACGCTGAGACCAAATCCATTTTCAAGCCAGGCCCCGTACACGACAAAGAAATTATCGTTGGCGGCGCTGACAAAAAAAGAGAATCCGAGCACACCGAGGGCCACACGGCTCTTGGCCAGCTGTCTCCAGGCACTTAAAGGATTGGCTGAACCCTGAAGGCCCTTCTCCTTCGCGTTTTTTGCGGGTATGAGTACTCCCAGAACTGCAAGACCTATCAGCCCCAATCCACCCAAGACGAAGAAGGGTGCTCTCCAGCCCATGTACTCAATCAGAAGACCCATAAGCGGAACACCGATAAGCGTACTTCCGGCCCAGGAGACCTCCATGATTCCGATCACCAGACCGCGCCTTTTATAGGGCACACGATCCCCCACATAGGCCTGTATGGCGGGATCAAAGATGTTTTTGCCGAGACCGGCCATAAGAAAAGCGACGAGGATGACCCCGTAAAATGGGAGGAACCCCCCCGCCAGCATCCCCGCAGACAGAAGTCCCAGGCCGGCAAGAAGCATAATCCTGTATCCTCTGCGATCCCCCAAAGGAGCAAAGAAAGGCCCGAGTATCCCCGTAAACTGGTTGCCCGCAATAAGAGATGTCACGGCAGGAAGGGGAACCCCCAGACCCCTCGAGAGAGCGGGCGCAAAGGGATAGACAAACCGGCGTGCCGTATTTAAAACGATCCGGCAGAGCGTTGCGACAGCGATTCGTGAAATCAGTCTGGAATTGTGATTTTTCATGGCACTATGCATCTTATTTTTTGAAGCTCCCCGCCCACAGGGCGGGGCTTCCCAGCAAGGAATATATTTGTTTTATAGTGCGCCCC
Organism: uncultured Syntrophaceae bacterium; assembly: GCA_964430915.1. GTDB lineage: Bacteria > Desulfobacterota > Syntrophia > Syntrophales > UBA2210 > JAFGBH01. The sequence continues at coordinate 1,047 of CAYSHT010000045.1, read as the reverse complement.
CTACCCCGCTTACAAGGCGGAGCTTTCAGGTACACTCCCGGTCATGGCAGCAATGGGACGCAGACGTGGGATGATAGGGAAAAGAAAACGGCCTGTCAATGATAATTTAAGATTCCAGAAGCCGTGCTCCGTGGAATACACTCGCTATTCATTTCAGCGCCAACGTTGACTTGACAATACGAAAAGTATATATAATTTAGGAGCAAGAGCAACGCTTTTTACAAACGGAGGAAAATCAGGATGAAAGATCAGATACAGAAAGAAATCGATAACATCAGACCCAATCTTCAGGCTGACGGGGGAGATGTCGAACTTATAGATGTGAGTGAAGACGGAATCGTCACGGTAAAACTTCTGGGGGCCTGCCATGGCTGCCCCATGTCGCAGATGACACTGAAAATGGGTATCGAACGACGCCTGAAAAATATTATACCTGAGGTGAAGGAGGTCGTTTCGATATAAAGGACGCCTCTTTGCCCTACGGTAACTGCTTAAACTATCAGCGACGCAGTTCCGGGGGGAATGATTTCAACCATCCCACATCCATGACACCCCAGAGACCCGCAAGAATAGCCTCTGCGGCGTCATGCCGTAACGATGTGGGTTTCCGCACACCGGACCAGAGGATAACCCGGCGCGCCATTTCGCCAGCCTTTTGTTTTGCGTCTCTTCCGCTTCTCTGCTCCCGGGGATAGAGAAACTCTTCCCGCCATAGTTCGGCATTTATCTTAATAACAGGGAGTGCGCGCCTGATCGCCTCCCGTTCCCATATCTCGGCCAGTTCTCCACCCCCTTCAAGGACAAGCCGATCAATATCGGAAATACCGTCAAGCACGGCCGACACACCGCGACGGAGACGCTGGATTGTCCCAAAATTTCTCGACCGGTACCACTTCAGCCTTCCATCCCGGCCATAGAGTGCGAGGCCGGTCCTCACGCCAAGATCAACAGCGAGCAGCGATGTCATGACTCTTTGTCCCAGCTTTGCTATCTCTTTTTACATCCATTGTTTCTATAGTACACCATGCCGCCTCTTTCCTCGCCAAA
>CAYSHT010000044.1:0-16557 GCA_964430915.1 uncultured Syntrophaceae bacterium | reverse complement strand
CTCTTACACACAAAAAAAAGGCGGCCCTTCACAACGGGCCACCTGTTTTTTAAATGCATTATGGCTTAGAGAAACTGTTATTTCCCCAGCCTCTTCTCTGTCTTTAATACATTGAGCGTTGTTTCAATAACGGTATCTGAGATGAGAGACATGCTGTTAATGCCGCATTCAACTAGGAACTCTGCAAACTCTGGATAATCACTCGGTGCCTGCCCGCAGATACCGATCTTCTTGCCCATCTTTTTCGCCTTGGTTATTGCTTCCCGGATAAGATCCGTTACTGCCTCATCTCTCTCGTCAAAAATGTGAGCTATCAGAGAAGAATCCCTGTCGAGTCCCAATGTGAGTTGTGTAAGGTCATTTGATCCGATGGAAAATCCGTCGAATATCTCCCCAAATTTCTCTATAAGGATGACGTTGCTGGGGATTTCAACCATCATGTAGAGTTCAAGTCCATTTTCTCCCTGAACAATACCATTCTTCGCCATAACATCGACAACCTTTTTGGCTTCACCTACCGTTCTGCAGAAGGGGACCATAAGCTTTACATTATTGAGCCCCATCTCGTTTCGCACCTTTTTCATTGCCCTGCACTCGAGGGCGAACCCATCCCTGTAACGATCATCATAGTAGCGAGACGCACCCCTGAATCCAATCATGGGGTTTTCCTCTTCGACTTCGAAAAATGGCCCGCCGATCAGATTCGCGTATTCATTACTCTTGAAATCGCTCATCCTGACGATTACGTCATTTGGATAAAAGGCGGCGCCTATCTTTGCAACGCCCTGGGCCAGTTTATCCACGAAGAAATCGGTCTTGTTTTCATACCCCGATGTGAGGGTTTCTATTTCTTCTCTGGTATTTGCGTCCGTCACTTTTTCGAACTGTAACAGTGCCATCGGGTGTATCTGAATGAAGTTACTTATGATAAATTCCAGCCTTGCCAGACCTACGCCGTCGTTGGGAATGGATGCCACATCAAAGGCGATATCAGGATTGCCGACATTCATCATAATGCTGGTTTTGGGACGTTCCATGCTTTCCAGATTGATTCTTTTGATATCATACTTCAGTACGCCCTCATAGACGTTTCCCACTTCACCTTCAGCGCACGATGCCGTTACTTCGCTGACGCCCTTCAGCTTCTCCATTCCGTCTCCCGTGCCCACTATGCAGGGAACTCCCAGTTCTCTACTGATAATGGCGGCGTGACATGTCCTCCCGCCCTTGTTGGTTATGATGGCGGTGGCGATCTTCATGATTGGTTCCCAGTCGGGATCGGTCATGTCGGTAATGAGGACCTCTCCCTTCTTGAAATCTTTAATATCCGTCACATTTTCTATGATATGTGCCGGTCCCGCGCCGATCTTCGAGCCTACGGCCGTCCCCGTAACGAGGAGATTTCCTGTTTCGGCAAGTTTGTAACTTTCAAGGACATTTACATCTCTCTGGGACTGGACAGTTTCTGGCCGTGCCTGCAGGATAAAGAGCTCGCCGGTATTTCCGTCCTTGCCCCACTCGATATCCATGGGTTTGAAAAAACCGGCCTTTGCAGAGTAGTGATCTTCTATAATGGTAGTCCACCGCGCAAGTGTCAGAATATCGTCCTCTGAGATACAGAATTTTTTTCTCTCATCTTCCGCGACCGGGACAATCTCTACCGGGTCTTCCTTGTTGGAGGAATAGACCATCTTTACTTCTTTGGTCCCGAGTTTTTTCTGGATGATGGGTTTGTATCCTGTTTTGAGTGTAGGTTTGAATACGTAAAATTCATCGGGATTGACCGTGCCCTGGACGACCATTTCGCCAAGCCCGTATGAACCGGTAAGCAGGACGGCATCCCTAAATCCCGATTCCGTGTCAATCGAGAAAATAACGCCCGAGGCGGCGAGATCGGAGCGAACCATCTTCTGAACGCCGATCGAAAGGGCCACGGACAGGTGCTCAAATCCCTTATCTTCACGGTATGAGATAGCCCTGTTGGTGAAAAGCGAGGCGAAGCATCGTTTACATGCATTGATCAGCTCATCGGCGCCCCTGATATTGAGGTAGGTTTCCTGCTGTCCTGCGAAACTGGCATCGGGAAGATCTTCCGCCGTTGCCGAGCTTCGTACGGCCACGTCCGTATTGTCTCCGTATTCTTCACAGAGTTTTCCGTAGGCCTCGAGGATTGCCTCTTTGAGGTCTTCAGGGAATTCGATATTATAGATGAGGGAGCGAAGCTTTGATCCCTTTTCTCCCAGACCGTGCATGTCATGGGTGTCGAGATCGGAGAGAATTTCCTCAATCTGGTCCTTGACGCCGGCCGATTCAAGAAGGTATCGGTAGGCATAGGCGGTAACGGCAAATCCGTCGGGAACACTGACTCCCTTGGCGGTGAGTTCTCTGATCATTTCGCCGAGGGATGCATTTTTCCCCCCTACCTGGGGAATATCATCGAGTTCGAGCTCTTCAAACCATAAAACCAACTTGCTGTCTTTCATGGGATTCCTCCTAGAGATATTTGTTCGGTAGAAATGGAATTACCTATCAATTTTATGGTATGAAGTCAACTTTATATCTTCCCCTTTCCCCCCTTTTTTCATGATTTCATTCGCCTGTTTCAGTTCCGAAACCGTATTGATTCCCATGGCCTCCACGGAGTCATCCAAGACGAAGGGGAGGGCCCTTCGATTCTCTCTCCCCGCGATTTCAAAGATGTCGGTTAGATAGTATTCGCCCTGGGCGTTTTCGTTCCCGATTTGATCGAGGGATTCAAAGAGGAATTTGCTCTCGGCGCAGTAGATGCCCGTGTTTATCTCATTGATTTCCTTTTCTTTCTTTGTGGCATCTCTGGCCTCCACTATTTTCGATACCCTGTCCTCTTCCCCTCGCACGACTCTCCCGTAGTTTCCCGGGTCTGCTAGAAACGTCGTTACAACGGTTAATGATGCATTATGTGAACGGTGATGGTCGACGAGGCTCACGACAGTGGAAGCTGCAAGAAGAGGTACATCGCCGCAGAGGATAACCACATCGCCCTCGAAATCATGAAGGGCTGCCTTTGCCTGTAAAACGGCATGTGCCGTTCCAAGTTGTTCCTTTTGAAGGGCGAAGGTGAGATCAGCGTCGCTGAAGAGCCTTTGTATCTCTTCTGCCTGGTGTCCCACGACGGGAACGATCCTTTCCGATCCGATTGTCCTCGCCAGGGTTATGGAATAGTAAAGCATCGGTTTTCCGCAGAGGGGATGGAGTACCTTCGCGAGATCCGATTTCATACGGGTCCCTTTGCCGGCGGCGAGTATAACAGAGGCCAGTTTTCTTGTGGTGTCGCCCATAGATGTTTTCCTCTGAAGTGTTCTCCGCGATTTTTTCGAGGGGTTTTTGTCGCTTCTCAACCCCCGGTTCTCGGTGTTATCGTACCAGATTGATGCCCGGTGGGAGGACGATAAGAACCTCTCTGATCGATTTCATGTCGGCATCTTCAACAACGAAGAGGATTTCTCCCTCTCTCAGGGTTTCGCTTCTCTTCGGTATCTCTCCCATCCTGTTTAAAAGGAAACCGCCCAGGGTTTCGTACTCTCCCTGAGGAATATCAAGAGGTATCATTTCTCTGATACGGTCCATGTTGGTTTTGGCGTTAAAGAGGTATTTGCCCGGTCCCACCTTCCGGTAGAGAAATTTGCCCTTGTCCTGATACTCGTCATCGATCTCTCCCACGATTTCTTCCAGGATGTCCTCGATGGTGACGATACCGATGGCCCCGCCGTATTCGTCTACCACGATGGCCATATGCTCGCCCCTCTTTTGCAGTTCGAGAAAGAGCTCGCTGGCGAGTTTTGATTCGGGCACGTAGGGGATGTCTTTTCTGATGCATCTCTCGACAGGTTCGTCACCAGTAAATGATGCGGAATCGGAATCTCTCTCGTAAAAAAGCTCCAGGAGTTCAAAGGAATGCAGAATGCCGGTGATGTTGAAAATCTTGTCGCTATAAACGGGAATACGGGAATATCCCTTTTCGGCAGTTATCCCTGCGGCTTGCCTGAGGGTCATATCAGAGGGAAGGGCCGTGACGTTGGAAAGGGGAATCATGATCTGGCCCGCCGTCGCGTCGGAAAAGTCGAAGATCCTCTGAATCATGTCTTTTTCCGACTTCATTATGTCCCCTTTTCCTCCCTCGTCTTTCAGGAGGAATTCAAGGCCCTCCTTTGTGATGTAGGGTGAATAGGCAACGCCCTTTCGCTTTGTCAAGGTATGGACAGCCCCTCTCGATATCCGGGACAGGACAAAGACGATGGGGTAGAAGACCCATGAGGCGACCCATATGAACCATGCGATCTTCGGGGCAATAATGTCGGCATGGTGTTGAAAGATGCTTTTCGGCACCATTTCACCCATTATCAGGATGAGGGGTATCATAATGAGAATGGACAAAAGGGCCCCCTTTTCAATGCCGAAATGGGAGATAAAAAGGGCAGTGATAAAGGCCGTGTTGCTGACTTCGCAGAGGTTGGTGCCCGTAAGGGTGGTCGATAGAAACCACTCGGGTTTTTCGAGGAGTTTCAGGGCGATGATGTCGGAGCGCGATCCCGCTTTGGCCCTCTGCCGTATCTTGTGTGTGTCAGAGGCAACGAGCGCTATCTCCCCTCCGGAGAAGAGCCCTTCGAACAAGAGAAAGAGGATTATCGGGAGGAAAGACAGGAAATCAAAGGTCATGTCGGTCCTCTTTTCTCGTGACGGTGATCGTTTCGATACGAGTCTTGCTTATCTTTTCCACGGTAAATATATAATCCTCATATTCTATCTCTTCACCCCTGGCGGGTAATTTTCCGAAGAGGTGAAAGACAAATCCCGCCACGGTGTCAAATTCTTCCATGGATAAGGAAAGGCCGAAGTGTTCGTCGAATTCCTCAATGTCCATCATTCCCGACACGATGAAGTTGTTGTCATCGACCTTAAAGAACAGCAATTCCCGAACGCCATACTCGTCGTATATTTCGCCGAAGAGACTCTCGAGTATGTCGGTAAGCGTTACTAGGCCTGCCACCCCTCCGTACTCGTCAACCACAATCGCCATCTGTATCCTTCTTAACCGGAAATCGGTAAGCATGCTGTGGGTCTCTTTTTCGGCAGGTACGAAATAGGGCTTTTGCAGGAGGTTTTTAATGGTGAGTCTTTTTTTGCCCTTGGATATTTCGGCCAGAAGGTGCCTGGCATGCAGGATACCCAGGAGATCGTCTTTGTCGGTCCCGTATATGGGTATTCTCGAATGGCGCGCCCTGATTATCTCTCTGTTCATCGTTGTCGCGTCCATCGAGAGGGGAAGGCAGAACATATCGACTCTGGGAGTCATTACGTCCGATACCTTCGTGTCGGCAAGGTCAAAAACCCTGTGTATCAGCTCCTTCTGAGATTCTTCCAGGGCGCCTTCCTCATGACCGGCATCGACAAGGTTTTTAAAGTCATCCTCCGTAAGCGCCCGCCCGCCCTCGAGGCCATTTTTACCGGAGATGGAAACGAAGAAGTCCGATATTTTTTCCAGAAGGAGGACCAGGGGGGAGAGTAGTTTTGATAAAAACGTCAAAGGCAGGGAGGCAGCGCTTGAAAACCGAATGGGGTAGGTAACGGCGAGTGTTTTTGGTATCGCCTCACCGAAGATAATGAGCGTGACGGTCGTGATGATTATGGCCGCCCATTTTCCCTTCTGTCCCAAAAAGTAGATGAAAAGAGATGTCGTGAGGGCCGCTACCGCAATGTTGACCGATTCGTTGCCCACGAGTATCGTTACGAGGAGTTTTCTCGGATACCCCATAAGTTTCTGTACATAGGTATGAAAGGGTATCCTCTCTTCCCTCATCTTGTGGAGGTGCAGCGACGTGAGTGAGAAAAAAGACGCTTCAGAGCCGGAAAAAAAGCCGGAGAGAAGTAAAAGAATGGCTAATAATACGAGCTTAATTGTAATTGATAGATCCAATTACTGTAATATGCCTCCCGGGGCGGTAAAAATGTAAGAGATTAATTGCAGATAGATTATCGTTATTTTTCGCGAAATGTCAACATATCAAATGACAGTATCGGGGGCTCTCATCTATTCCGAGACTGAAATTTATCCGTGCCGGCATTGAGTATGGTCGTCAGGAGCTGATCAAAGGTGCAGTCCTTCGTGAGGTACCCCGAGGCACCTGCCTCAAGCATGGCCGACGTGAGCCGCCTGTCTGAATGCATGGACAGGGCGATGATACGCGTGTCGGGGGATTCTTTTGAAATAGCCCGTGTGGCGTCGATGCCGTTCATGTCGGGCATGGTGATATCCATGATGACGATATCCGGCGTTAATTGCTTCGCTAATTCTATTGCACTTCGCCCGTCATCCGCCTCGGCGATAACCTCCATGCCGGGTTCTTTTTCGATCAGCATACGAAGGCAGTCCCGAAAGATCTTATGGTCATCTGCCAGAAGGATTGTTGTTCCGATCGCCCTTCCCCTTTTCAGTGTTTTCTCATGCTTGGCGGTACTGTTATGGTGACGCGTGTTCCTTGATCCCTCTTTGATTCCACAGAGAGGTCTCCTCCCAGACGATGTATCCGCTCACGGATTTTCAAAAAGCCTGCCCCCTCGTGGTGTATCAGGGAGTCAATACTCGAATCGGTCAATCCGATCCCGTCATCTTCAATAGTGACCGAAACACCTTTTCCGTTTTGGTTGAGCGATACGGAGGCTTTTCTGGCCCCGGCATGGGTTGGAACATTCATTAAGATCTCCTGGGCACTCTGAATGAGAACTGAACGTATGGATTTATCAACGTGTACCAGTTTTCCGTTTTTTTGCAGGGCCGTCTTGATGCCCGTCTGCTTTTCCAGCCGACCCGTAAGCCATTCCAGCGCGGTCTCAAGACTTACAAACATGTAGTTCAGGATGTTTGTCGGATCATCGCTGTATTTTTCGTACAGCACATCATCGAATATCTCTATTTTATCCAAGTCTTTATCTCTTAGCATCGCCCTTACCTCCTTCTCGTTACATGCTTTTCCGAGGTTAAGGTTCTCTTAAAACGGCATATGGTTTTTTTCTATCGGGGAATCCATGATTTCAGGGGTCGAAAACCCTGATTGTTGCTCATAGTATGGATGAAAAACAGAGGGATAACCGGGAGGCAACTTTTCTGAAGGAAAAGGGTTTTTTGATGGCTGGTCTACCCGTAGCGAAAGACCTTTTCTGCTATCTTCGGACTCAGATATGTCTGACCTTTACATACGGCATCAACGGCCTTTCGGAGTTCCTCAAAGGCGCAATCCTTTGATATATAGCCGGAAGCGCCCGCCTGAAGCATTCCTGACACAAATATCCTGTCTGTATAGCATGAAAGAGCTATTACTCTTGTTTGTGGCATTGCCTCAAGGATTGCGCGGGTAACGTCGATACCGTTCATGTCGGGCATGGCGATATCGGTGATAACGATATCGGGTGACAATCGCTTTGATATATTGACGGCAGTCCTTCCGTCTCCTGCCTCAGCGACGATCTTCATTTCGCTCTTGTCACTGATAAGCTTCCGAAGTCCATCGCGAAATACCTCGTGATTATCGGCCAGGAGGATTGTAATGTCCATCATCTCTTTTTCTTCTGTCTAATTGCCGGTAAGGATGGCGTGTACTCCGATCGTGACCCTTGTTCCCTTCCCGTCGTCTTCCGTATCTTTTCATTCTGCACCATGCTTGTTACCGCCTTTTTCATTATGGTGTTTCTAAAGAGCAGCTCTGTTGCTGTTGTTCCAGATTTTCATTTTTTCCGCTTCTTTGACGAGTTCGTCTCTGAATCGGGGATGGGCAATATTAATGAGGGCTTCTGCCCTTTCCCAGGTGGTCTTTCCCTTCAACTGGGCGATTCCGTATTCCGTCGCAACGTAATGGACTATCGATCGTGGTACGGTGACAATTGATCCCGGTCTCAAAGCCGGGACAATCCGTGAGTGAACGGTGCCCGCTTTATCGGTGAAGGTCGAGTTGAGGCAGATGAACCCCTTTCCCCCATGGGACTGAAAGGCCCCAAATATGAAATCCAGCTGTCCCCCCGTGCCCAATTTGTGGGCTGGACCGATAGATTCGGAGCAAACCTGACTGAAAAGGTCCACCTCTATTGCGTTATTCGCCGCAATGACTTTATCGTTGACCGCGATTACCCTCGGATCGTTGACGTAGTTTACCGGATATAATGCGCATGTGGGGTTATGGTCGAGAAATTCATAGAGCTTCTTCGTCCCCATGGCAAAGGTATAGGTCATTTTGTAGGTGTCAATCTTCTTTCTCGCTCCTGCTGCCCTCCCCGAATTATAGAGATCCACGCAGGAGTCGACGAGCATCTCAGTATGTATCCCGATATCCTTGAGATCACTCTCCGCAATCATTGTTCCGATCACATTGGGAAGCCCTCCGATGCCAAGCTGTATGCACGCACCATCTTCAATTTCTCTCATTATGTGCTCTGCGATCTGTCTGTCGGTTTCGGTAGGTTCTGGTGCGAGAACCTCTGTAAGGGGTGAGTTGTCTCCTTCCACAATGTGGTCGACTCTCGAGATGTGAATTGATTCCTGATTCCCTCCGAGGCAATAGGGTATAGATTTGTTGACCTCTGCCACGATTTTTTTTGCCTTGCTGAGTACCGAGCAGATGAGGGAATTAGAAAGTCCGAAGTTGAAGTATCCCCTGGCATCCATGGGAGCTACAGAGAGAAAGATCACGTCATAGCTGTGGTATTTTCTGATGATGCGTGGTGCCTGATGGTAGGTAAGGGGGACATAATTACAGAGGTTGCTGTCATGGAGCCTCCTCGATACCGACCCGAAGTGCCAGTCGCTCATTCTGATATGTTTTCTCGTGGGATCAGCCTCTATGGCTTTCGGGATCTGCGTGAAACAGGTGCTTCTGATCTCGACGTCGTGAAGTTCTTCCACCCTCCTGGCAAGTGCCGCATCGATTGCCTTGGGAAAGAGGACAAATTCACTGTAGAATATGAGGTCACCCGACGTGACGAGACCTGCCGCTTCCTCCGGCGTAACCAGCTTGTCCTGATATTGCCACATATCGATACTGGGGGAGCCTCCCACCAGTTTTATGCCTGTCTCTTTTCTCTCGTCTCCGTCGACAGAGGCACGATTGGCCTTACCTGCTATCACCGAACCAAGGGCATCTCTCCCGTGAGTACGATCGGTATCGGGAAGAATTATTGTATTCATAAGGTGGTTCTCCTTTCAATTTACCTTGTTACCCTGGACGGCACAATCATCGTCACACAGGTTCCCTCGCCGGTCTTCGATTCAACATAGAGATTCCCCTTTACATAATTTATCCGTTCCCGGATTTTCGCGATCCCGCTCTTCTTCGTGAACGTTATAAGGGCCCCCGCATCAGCGGTATCGAACCCCTTTCCGTCATCTTCAACCCTGACGAGGATGTCGTTGCCGCTTGTTTCGAGGGAGACCGTCACGGTGGCTGCATCTCTGTATTGTCCAGCATTTTTTAAAAGTTCTTTGGTGCACTGGAATAGCAGGTAGCCGATATTCTTCTCTACGCTCTTTGGTGCCTCACTCGCATAAAACGTCGCCCTCGTTTTGCTCTGCTTTTCGAATTCTTCCGTCAGCCACTTCAGTGCCGCTTCAATACCCTTGTAAACATAGGACGCGCGTGAGGGCTCGTTGAAGAACGCCTTTTGCGATTCAGGATCGACCGTGGCGACCTCGGTTATGTTTTTCATGCCGGACACGTTATTTTGCACTACTTCAAGAGTCTCGATCTCGGGAAGGTCCTCTTCCCTGAGAAGATCGACAAGCTGCCTGGCGATGCTGAGGGCATTGCCGTTACCATTGTTGGGAACCCGTTGCGTTGCATTCAGCATACCTTCGAGACTTTCTACTTTTTCTAACGCCTCATATCGTAACATTTTCATTACCTCCGTCTTTTTTTTCGGGAATTGTTCTGCTCCCTGATTTCGGAGTATAGATAACCAATTAAAAAAATTATTACTATCGGGAGTACTCTTGTTTGATAGGCAGATAAAACCTGCACCAGCTTAGGGAAAAACTATAAATTGATGTGTGAAGATGATTAGATGTGTATCGGGGATCAGCTCTCCAGGGAGGTCAGTCCTTCCCGGATGGCATACTTCACCAGCTTCGATATTGTGTGGATGTCAAGTTTATCCATTGTGTTGGCGCGGTGAGTTTCCACTGTCTTCACGCTGAGGTTGAGTCGCCCGGCAATCTCTTTTGTGCTGACGCCTTCGGCGAGAAGCTGAAGGACCTCGCGCTCGCGCTTTGTCAGTTCCGTGAAAGCAGAGCGCTCGGTGCTTACCGACTTACTCACAAATCGCCTCACGACAATATCAGCTATCTTCGGACTCAGATATATCTGGTTGGCAACAACGGCATGTATCGCCGTGGCAAGTTCTTCAAAGGCGCTGTCTTTTAAGAGATAGGCGGAAGCGCCTGCTTCGAGCATGCCTGATACGAATCTCCTGTCAGAGTGCATGGAAAGGGCAATGACCTTTACCCCCGGGGCCTCTTCGAAGATTGCCCTGGTGGCGTCAATCCCGTTCAGGTCAGGCATGGTAATGTCCATTATCACTATGTCGGGGAGGAGCTTTTTTGCCTGTTTCACGGCCGCCCTGCCGTCCTCTGCCTCGGCAATAACCTCCATGCCGTTTTCTTTTTCTATCAGTGTACGCAGTCCGTCACGCATAATTTTGTGATCATCTGCCACGAGAATTTTTATATTCATGAGACCGTTCCTTTCTCTTTTTTCCCCGTTCGGGTGGGGGGAACGATCATTGTAATGCGCGTTCCGACCCCCTTTTTGGATTCAATATAACACTGTCCTCCCAGATAGTCCAATCGTTCGCGGATGCTGAAGAGGCCGAATCCCTTGGACCAGTCTTCCGGGAATTCGAGGTCCGATTTGTCGAATCCTATTCCCTCATCCTCGACACTGAGGAAGATGTCATTTTCCGCTTTTTTAAGCGTCACGAGCGCTTCTTTGGTATGTGCGTGTTTAACAACATTCATCAGCAGTTCCTGGGTACTTCGGAAGAGGAAGAAGGAGATGTCCTTGTTGAGCTCCGCCTTAGTGGTATCCATTGTAAGCTCTACGTTTATATCATGCTTCTCCTGGAATTGTTCGGCAAGCCACTCCAGTGCGGCCTCAAGACCGAGAATATAGAGAACGGGGGGGCTTAAATCGAGTGTCAATGATCGCGTCTCGTAGATAAGCTGATCCATCAGATGTATGATCTCCTTAAGGGGATCTATAAGGTGTGTGGCTTCGGCCTCTTTCCGCAGGGACTCTATCTTTATCTTTGCCACGGCCATGGTCTGGCTTATTCCGTCATGAAGGGCCGTGGCGATAAATTGACGTTCCCTTTCCTCCGTCATCGATAACTCCGATGCCAGGGAGCGAAGATTTTCGTGATACTCGAGGAGCTTTTCCCGCGCCCTTTTCCGTTCCGTTATGTTTTCATAGACCACAACGACTTTTCGGTCCTTGATGCTTTTTCCGATTACCGAGGCGCTAATCATACAGATGATTTCCCTACCGTCTTTTGTCCGGCAGGGAAACTCCTCGGCATGCGTCCTCTGGTCCTCCCGGAGGTTGTAAAAGATGGCTCCTATTTTCTCGTATTCCTCGTCGTTCCGGTACAGGAGCCTGCTTAATTTTCCTATCATCTCTTCGGGCGTCCATCCGAAGACATCCGCGACGGCATTATTTGCAAATATGATGTGTCGTCTCTCAAAACCAATGACTGCGTGAGGAATGGCATCAAGAATCGAGGCCTCAAGCTCTTCCAGTTCTTCAAGCCTCTGCCTGGCCTCCTTGATTTCCGTCACATCCATTGCATTGCCGAGGATCAGCTTCTCTCCTCCGAATGAGATGGGTGAGACCGTTTCGATAATCCATCGCATGGAACCGTCTTTTGTTATAATCCGGTATGTGTAGGGGCGCGATCGCTCGTCTTTGAGGGCCCTTTTCAGGTTTTTCGCGATTATCTTTCTGTCCTTCGGGTGAACGCAGAAGAGGCTTTCTTTGCCCGCCAGTTCCTGCGGTGAATATCCCGTATATCGGGCGGCATTATCGTTGACATAGATAAATTTTCCGTCCTGGACCACATAGACGCCTGCCTGGGATTCCTCGGCGATGGTCTTATAGAGTTCCTCCGCCTGTTTTCGCTCCCCGATATCCCTGATCGATACGACCCTCTGTTTTCGTCCGAGAAAGGTGACATTTTTCCCCTGTATCTCCACGGGTATGGAGGTTCCGTCTTGTCGGAGACAGATCGCCTCGTAGGATTTATCAAACATGGAGTCGATGTTGTATCGTACAAAATCCCTCCACTCAGGCGTAAAGAGATTCAGGATGTCCATCCCGATGAGTTCCGAGCCTTCATGTCCCGTTATCGTTGACAAGGCCCTGTTTGCCTCAAGAATCATCCCCTCTTCGCAGACACTTATTCCCTCAAAAGATGCCTCCTGTAGGCGGCAGCAGCTCCCTTCCGTTTCGATGAGGACATCCTTGAGTTCCTCATAGGACCGCACCTTTTTTTCAAGTCGTTTTACCCGTTCTTCCAGCTCTTCATAGGTGGGTTTTCTGCTCATTAAAAACTCCTTTGGTAGCCGTAAAATACCTGTATACGATGACCGCAATAACCGGCAGAAAAGCACGCAAATTTAGTGCCAGATATATGTGAACATCAAGTCAAAACCCTGAGGGAAATGAGAAGACACGTTAGAAGCAACAAATAAAAAACTATTCAGGGATCACAAGGCTGGTATTCTTAATGGTGAGTTTATGCTATTTTTAAAAACCGCACCAGGTGGTGATCGTGTCTATCTCTTCTCTTGTGCTCTCAATGCTGTTCGCCGGAAAATCCCAGTCAGGATAACCGATGGCGATGGCCATGATCAGCCTTTTTGAATCGGGTATTTCAGCATATTCCCTTACCACTTCGGGGTAGAGCGCCCCCTGATCCTCTATGCAGGTGCCGAGGCCGAAACCGAGAGCCGCCAGGCAGATGCTCTGTATAACGGCTCCGATATCCAAAAGGGGGCCTCCCTCGGTCAGGGAACGATCGGCAGTTACTATAATGGCTGCCGGTGCATCGAAGTAGCGAAAACCCCGTTCCATCCACTTTTCTCTCATTTTCTTGTCAAGCCGCGGTATATTCATCAGTCTGAAAATCTCTTTTCCGAGCTCTACCTGACGCTGCCGGTAAATGCTCTCCTGGGGCCATCCCACGACGAGGTGCTCCGGTTGCATAGGAGCTCCGGCATTGAGCTTTTCCACATTTACACGTTTGATATGTTCCAGCACCTCTCCCGTGATCACGACAAATTCCCAGGGCTGCGTGTTCATGGCCGAGGGGGCCCTCTGAGCGATCTGGAGAATCTCTCTCAAAATCTCTTTCGGGACGGGATCGGGCTTATATTTTCTTATACTTTTTCGAGCTTTTATCGCCTCTTCAATATCCATCGAATTGCTCCTTGATTTGATTTCAAAATTTCGGGGAATGTTATCTGTGGGTTATCTTCGAAAGCATGTAAAAGACGATAATTATGAATACAACAAAAAAACATACGACCAGAACACCCACCTGCTGCACATCGGTTAATCCGTTATACCATGTGATGAACGTATGGTGGTATTCTTCTACTAGTGCTCGTAGTGCTTTCAGTTTCTCGATCATGGTAACTCCTCAGTATGCTCATGTTATGCTTTTCACGCTGTGAAAATATAAAGTTTTCTTACACGTTTCTCAAATCCCTCGTGACGATAAATGAATAGACTATCATCATCAGAAACATTGCCGCCACGGACAGTGAAAAAATTTCATTGAGTATGGATCGTTCCAGACAGGCCATAACTCCTATAAAAAATACACCGAGTCCCCAGAGGGCTATTATCTTAGCAAAGAGCTTTCCCCTTATGAAATATGGTGTGAGAATAAGAAATATTGTAGCGATTCCTCCCCATTTTTGCCAGGTGAAAATTTTAAGGGCCATAAGCTCCCCGTCAAAGCTACCCCCCTGAAGCCTTGAGGTAATTTCCAAAAGCTGCAGGTTCTCCATAAAGTCACCTGCGAGGACAATGATCGATATAACGGCCCCGAGATAAAAGATTCTTTGCTCTCTTTCCCTGGAGCATTGTATCGAAAAGGCGAAGAGAAAAGACGAATAGAGGAGCATGTAGATGAAATCGAGACGATTTCCCCGATCCATGGCCCTCACCATATCCTGGCGTTCTTGAGAATTCTTCTCGCCGAAAAGCTGATGGACCTCTTCGGACGATTCGATGAATTCAAAAGCGATGATCGGTGTGAAAAATCCCTTCGGCATAGAAGGTGAACGGGAGGGGAAAACGCTCAGCAATACGATGCTCATCACGACAACTGCTATTCCTATAAAACCTGTTATTAGAAAGGGCCGTTCCATGGTCTTCAGATTTTGCCTTCCTCGTTCATCATCGCGCACTTTTTAAGAACGAATGAGAGAAAAAGATCACAGGTGTTCTTCCACCCCTTGTTCTGAATATACTTCATCACATCGTCAGTATTGGTGAAATCACAATGGCAAAGGGTGGCACAGTCGGTGCTCCCGAATTCGTCGATGAAGTCTCGATAGAGGATCCCGACGGCATCTATGACACAGGCCCTCCCCGATACATTTTCCTCGGGAGTTCCCTCTTTTCCTTCGCCGCATTTGAGACCGATGGCAGTGGCTGCCCCGACAAGCGTGCCGCAGACGGTTTGCCCCGACATGATTGCACCCAGATATCCTGCCGCCGCCCAGGAGTACTCCCCTTTCGGTAGTCCCCATATTTCCTGCAAGCCTTGCAGGGTGGCCTCCGCTCACGTGTAGAGGTGCATTCTGGTGTAGGCATCCTTCAAGACCGTTTCGAATTGTATTTCCCGCGTCATCATGATCCCCCCGAATAAAGAACTAAAATTTGATTGACGAAAGAGTAGCAGTAAAGCGACGGGTATTCAAGAAGATTCACCTTTTTTTACGTATCGTTGGGAGGAGTGCTGAGTTAGGATTTCCTTGTCCGCTGTTTCAATATTCTTATAATAATGATAAGAATATACACTGAAGCTCCCCGCAACAAGTTGCAGGGAATCTCCGATTGTTAAGGAAAGTGTTTATTTTGTATTCTCGCATTCCCCGCCGCAAGCAGCGGGGAATGCACTCGCTGTTCAATTCAAAATTTTAGTGCGGAAAACAGGTGAATGGAAAGATTTACAATCGTTTCGGATTTTAAACCCGGCGGTGATCAGCCGGGAGCGATTGACGCCCTCGCAGAGGGTGTCGAAACGGGACTCAAAAATCAGGTGCTCTTGGGTGTCACTGGTTCGGGGAAGACCTTCACCATAGCAAATGTCATCGAGCGTGCGCAGAGGCCCGCCCTCATTATTGCCCACAACAAGACCCTGGCGGCCCAGCTCTACAATGAATTCAGTCTCCTTTTCCCCGAGAACGCAGTGGAATATTTCGTGAGTTACTATGATTATTATCAGCCCGAGGCCTATCTTCCCACCACCGATACCTACATAGAAAAGGATGCGTCGATAAACGACGATATCGACAAACTCCGTCATTCTACCACCCGTTCGCTCCTGGAGAGACGCGATGTGATTGTCGTGGCAAGCGTATCATGTATCTACGGCATCGGCGCGCCGGAGATGTACTCGCAGATGCAGCTTTTTCTCAAAGAGGATGATGAATTCGGGAGGGACAGACTGCTCAAGCGTCTGGTGGAAATCCGGTACGAGAGAAATGATATTGATTTTCACCGGGGGACCTTTCGGGTCCGCGGTGATGTGGTGGAGATTTTCCCGCCCTATGCAGAGGAGCATGTCATCAGGGTCGATTTTTTTGGTGATGTTATCGAGACTATATCCGTCGTCGATCCGCTTCGCGGCCGGATCATTCGGAGTGAAAACGCGGTGACCATATATCCGGGGAGTCATTATGTGACGGATGAGGAAAATATGAGAAGGGCCATCGCCGCAATCAGGGAAGAGCTGGCGGAGAGGCTTGCCGAACTGCACTCCCTAAACAAACTCCTGGAAGCCCAGAGGCTGGAACAACGGACACTTTTCGATCTGGAGATGATTGAAGAAATGGGCTACTGCCAGGGAATAGAGAACTATTCACGGCACATTACGGGGAGAAATAAGGGTGAACCGCCCCCCACGTTAACGGAATATCTTCCCGAGGATACGCTGATCGTTATAGACGAGAGTCATGCCACCGTTCCACAGCTGCGCGGGATGTACCGGGGAGACCGTTCGAGGAAGGAAAATCTCGTGGAGTATGGTTTCAGACTTCCCTCGGCCCTCGACAACCGCCCCCTCATGTTTGAGGAATTCGAGGCCATCAGGAATCAGCGGCTTTACATCTCGGCAACTCCCGCCGTATACGAAATTGAAAAATCCCGGGGACGTGTGGTCGAGCAGATAATCAGGCCAACGGGACTTATGGATCCGGAGGTGATCGTAAAACCCGTCACGCATCAGGTGGATGATCTTTTAGGAGAG
>CAYSHT010000043.1:0-16748 GCA_964430915.1 uncultured Syntrophaceae bacterium | reverse complement strand
TACATGTTACGTAATACATAGGTACTGTGATGCTGGAACAAACGAACGAACAAAATAACATTATCACCCTTGAGGATCTCAGACCTCGCCCGAAAGAGAAGAAAACCTTCTCCGACCACTTTATGCCGCGACTTCATCCCGGCATCCTCTTTGATCCTGAAAAATGTACCGGTTGTGGCACCTGCGAGATGGTCTGTTCCTTAAGAAATGTCTCTAAAATAGCCCCTGCTTCTGCAAGCATAAAGGTGCTCAGAGATGAGAGCCGTCTCAAGAATTTTGCGATTTTCTGCCAGCATTGCCGCAAGCCTTTATGTGTAGAGGCTTGTCCTACCAGGGCGATTGAAAAAGGGGAAGATGGGATTGTCCGTATTGACAAGCTGTTCTGTGTTTCCTGCGGTCTTTGCACTATGGCATGCCCCGAGGCTGCACCGCTTATAGACCCTGTAACGGCGGAAATCAATAAATGTGATCTCTGTGAGGGTGATCCCCTGTGTGTTAAATATTGCCCGACAGGTGCCCTCACCTTTACAAAGGGGAAAAGGATACGATGGATAAAAGGCCTGCGATGGTCCGTTCAGGCCATTTCATTTCTCCTTCTTACCGTTGTTCTGCTTGGATCATTCTGCTCTTTCAAAGCGGGTGCACTCAGTTTGTCCTGTCCGACAGGAGTTCTCCAGAATATTGCTTCGTCAGGCAAGGTCGTGCTCGCCTGGGTCCTGTCGGCTTCCCTGATCCTCGGATTGACCATTCTTGCAGGGAGGTTTTTCTGTGGCTGGCTCTGCCCGTTCGGTTTTTTCCTCGATCTTGTCGATAAAATTACACCCAAGAAGATCGGATTACCATTATTTCTCAAGAGCAGGATGGTAAAATACGGTATCCTTGTCGGAGCTGTGGGGGGGAGTTGTGCCTTTGGTTTTCAGGCTTTTTGCCCCGTATGCCCCATCGGTTCAATTTGCCGTTCCTATGGAGCGACGGGAACCCTTAATGGTGCGAATATGGGAATAGTGGCTGTACTGGGAGGCCTCGAAGTAACAGAAAGGCGGGTCTGGTGCAGATATTTCTGTCCAGTGGGGGCCCTCTTGGCGCTCTTCGCAAAGATCGGTCTGATTAAAATTGTTATCGGCGCCAATCAGTGCAAGAAATTTTCCTGTATCCAATGCGCGGAAGTATGTCCCATGGGAATTATTGACGCGGACAAGTTGAGAGAAGGCATCTCGCCAGATATACCGATGACCGAATGTATTACATGTATGAGATGCATTGACCGATGCCCATACGGTGCAGCAAAGATCCGATTCAGGTGGCAGAAGGCGGTACCCGGAGATGTTGCATTATGAAGCTGTTCGATAACTTCTACAATATGAAGGTCGGGATAGTTGACCTATCTGAATTATCCTCAGAGGTAATTCCTCTGGACGATGATCTTGTGGCGGAAAAGATCGGTGGGGCGGCGGTAAATACAGAGCTTTTTAAGCAATATGGAGATGGCGATTCCCTGATACTCGGTGTTGGACCCCTGACGGGAAGCTTTGCACCCGCTTCATGCCTTTCGGTTGCAACATTTCTATCGCCACGATTCGGGAATCTGTGCCATGTGCCCCTTATGTTACGTAACGGTCCTGAGATGAAGTTCTCAGGCATTGATTTCCTGGTGATCAAAGGAACCGCTTCTTCTCCGAAGATACTGCATCTCGATAAGGCAGGTATTCAGGTCTTATCCGCTGAGCATCTCGTCGATCTCGCTGTTCCCGAAGCTCTTCAAGTAGTAAATAGGGAGATCAGCCCTTCCCGGTCGATTATCCTCACGGGCCCCGCCGCCGATCATGGGGTTTCCTGTGTGTCTGTTTCAACAGGATTATATGGCAGTCATGACAAAGCGGGGCTGGCCTTCCTGATGGCCTCAAAAAATCTCAAGGGGATTATATTCAATGGAATTGATGGTCTTCCCTTTGCCGAGGATAACCTTCATCATAAAGAAAGAATAGAAAAGAAACTTTTTACCGATAAAGTGCATAGGAATGAGGGGTTTTTTTCGATGCTGGACATGATCGGAATCGAAAAAAACCTGAAGGGGGTCATCAAGAAGGCAAAATGGCGCAACGTGGCCTGTTATCACTGTCCTTCTCCATGTATAAGCTCTGTCGAGTTTAGATGGCACGACCCCCGGAAGAATGCCAGAGCCGACGATACGATATTTCTTTCAGACCATCTGGGGTTTCTGGCGCTGGCAAGAAAAGGTGGAGCTAATGTGCTTCCACTGTTAAAAAGCTGCTTCCTTTTTGGCCTCGACCCGGTTGCTGTAGCGGAGATACTGCCCGAGAACGGATCACTACTTGAATCTCTGAACGCTATAGAAGAGATCTCTGCTTCACCACAAGGGCCTGATATCAAAAGTGAACCCCACCAGATCGAAGTGGTTTCCGGGAAAATACATAACCTTTTTGGTGGCGGGATACCAACCATCTTAGATAGTGAATTGTGGGAGAAGCGAGTTTATCTTTCCATGGTTCTGGGTGTATGCCCACTATTTTTACTCCATTTCCCCCAGATATCAGATAGTGATCTTCTCGGATTCCTTGCTGAAAATGAGGATGATTTGAAGTCCTTGGGGGAAATTCTCAACTATCCTGCAAATTAATTCACTACTGTTCGTTAGTTTGTAAATATCGGTTTTTCCCTGCCCTGGAGAGAGGGGAAAGCGGCTGGAGGGGGTATTCTATCTATTTGTATCTTCGTGATGTGTAGATGTTGTGAAGAGGCCCATGATTTTCAGCTTCGATTTAGAGATAGCTGTGAAGTCCTGAAAGGATATAGTTGACACCGAGATAGGTAAAAATAACCGCCACAAAACCGACTATGGAGATTGCTGACATTTTTACTCCACGCCATCCACCGGCGAGGCGGGCGTGAAGAAAGGCTCCGTATATCAGCCAGGTAATGAGCGACCATGTCTCTTTCGGGTCCCACCCCCAGTATCTTCCCCAGGCACAGTCGGCCCATGCGGCGCCGGTAATAATTCCCAGCGTCAGAAGCACAAAACCGATTGATATCATCTTATAGGTAATGTCGTCGAAAAAATCCAGGTCGGGCAATATGCGTTGAAACGTTTTTCGTGATTTGAGTTTCAGAAAATAGAGTATGCTGGAGCCGAATGAGATAGCAAAACAGGCATAGGCAAGAAAGGAACTGATAACATGGCTGATAAGCCAGTTGCTCTGCAGGGCTGGAATCAGCGGTTGTATGTCAGCGATGACCTTTCCTGAAAGTGATGCATATGCCAGAGGAAGAAACGCAAAGAATATACCCACGGCACCGATCAGGCTATTGTTATAGCGTTTTCTCATAATGAGATAGACGATGACAATAGCCCAGGAGAAAAATACCAGTGATTCGTAAAAGTTTGAGAGCGGGGCGTGTCCGATGCCCAAACGATATGAATAAATCCAGCGAAGTATAATTGCCGCCGTATGAATTGTTCCCCCCATAACGGTTATTACGAGAGCCGCCCTATCTAGTTGTCTCTTGCCGAAGATAAAGGAAGTGAGATAGGTGAGGGCGGAGAAAAAATAGATGAAGGTTACGATACTGATGATAAAGGTGTCGTTCATGATTATCTATTCCGCCCCTGATACAGGAAGCAGCCGTTCCAGATTTTTTTCGAAATCCTTTCTGTTTCCGCTTGTTGTGGCAGCGATTTTTATCTCGCCGCCGTTTTCGTTTTCTGAGATTCGAATCCACATCTTTCGGTGGGTAAGAAAGAGACTCAGGATAAAACCGGCGAGAATGGTAAGAAAACCGAACCATACAAGCGGAACACCGGGATCCCTGCTTACTTGTATCCCGGTGTAGTATATCTTCTCAAAATCCTTAAGCATGAAGGTGAAGTTACCCTCCTTTTGATTGTTTATTTTCCCGTCATCTCCGAAGATCCAGAATATGTCATGAGGTTTATCGGGTTCGATCACGACGCCGAGTACCGCCGGTCCGCGGCCCTCGTAATCGGGTGAGAACTTCGCTATGGCAAAAAAGGTATCGCTTTCGGGAAGCCGCACCTTTTTCATCATATTCAGTTGTAAAATCGATTCGTCTTTCGTGGTTATATTTTTTGCGACGATCTGAAAGTTTTTGACCCCTGCGATGCCGTATGTCGCCTGGCAGAACTTTATGCCCCCATGCTTTAGCGGATGGTTGACCCTGATCGACTCTGAAATCGGTTTCTTTTCCCCCTCAATGATGGTTACCTCACTTCTGTACTCTTTCGGCATGCCCGTCTCGTAAAAATCGATGGTAAAATCACTGCAAAGTACTGAAAAGTCGAGTTTTTTCATACCGGCATCGCCAAAGAGTGTCACGGTGTCAGATTGTTCCCCCTCGACAATCAGCATCTGTCCGTTGAAACCCCAGATCGTTCCTATCAATCCCCCTGCGAGAATGAAGATGATGCTCAAATGGACGAGAATCATGCCGAGCCTTGACCATCTCCCCTTCTCGGCGAAGAGGTAGATTCTCCCATCCTTTTCATCCTTAACGGGAGTGGCGACGAGGGTCTTTATAATATCCGCCGACTGCTGCTCGATTCCCGGGAGGTTTTTTTGCAATGCTATGGTTTTTCTTATAGGTGATGACTCAAAAATACTGTCGTCGATAATTTTGTTTCCTCGAAAGGTGAGTCTCCAGATTCGCGGTATCCTCTGAAAGGTACAGAAAACGACATTTGCTGACAGCATTACCAGAAGGAGGGTAAACCACCATGAGTGGTACATGTCGAAGGCACTGAAAAAGTCAAAGATGGAGAATAAACGGGGACTGTAAAGTTCCTGATACCGCTCCGGACTGAGACCCTGCGGAATTAAGGTTCCCAGAATGGACGTAGCGGCAAGAAAAAGAAAAAGAAAGATCGTGAGCTTTAACGAAGCGAAAAAATTATATATTTTTTTAAACATAGCTATTCCTCAAAAGTAATGCCAAAATATTATTTATTTCGGATGCTCTGTCAAGCGATTACGACACCTCTGCTTTCTTGACCGGCAAAGTACAATCATGTAAAAAAGCTGTGAAAAGGGTGCGAATGGAAAAAACAGGTGAAATAGCAGGGCGCATATACGATATCACATCGAAAATTGGGGGTGGACTCCTGGTCGAAGATGTGAGGATCGGCATCAGCTACATCGGGGTCAAGGTTGAGAAAAAGGGGCTCGGACTTGCCGCGCTTCTCACAAATGAACTGAAGCCTGGCTGCTCCAAGCTGAAAATGGCGGGGACTTTTGCGGGTTCCCCGGCATCGCAAATCCTGAAGCTCCTCTGTGAAGGTTCAAATCCGCTCGAAAAGGCCCTCGGACTGGCGACGGCAAATGCCATCATTAATCCCCCCGTCCCCGAGAAAGAGAGTGACGCGATAGACCTGATGGGGTTGACTCCTGATGACAGGATCGCCATGGTCGGTTTGTTCCAGCCTCTTGTGGAGCGTATTCGTAAAAGGGAATTGAATCTTTTCGTGATCGAGAGGGACGAGAGACGTATCGAAATCCCCGACGATGAAACAAAAGACGAAGTGCTTGAAGAATGCACCGTTGCGATTATTACGGCAACATCGATAGTGAACGATACACTGGAGGACATCCTGAGAAGGCTCGGAAATCCACGGCATGTTGCGATTCTGGGGCCCTCTACCCCTTTGTGCGAGGAAGCTTTTCGAGGCACATCGGTGAATCACCTCGGTGGCTCCGTGGTGACGGATGCCCAAAGGGTACTGCAGATAATCTCAGAGGGAGGAGGTACCCCGGAAATGCGCCCTCATTTGAGATTTGTCAATAGTGTAATCAATAACAGGTGATGGTCAGATCAGGGAGATCAATATGATACCGATAGTGTCCGTAGTGGGAAAGTCAAATTCCGGAAAGACCACGCTGATTGAGAAAATGATTGAAAAACTGGTGGAGAGGGGCTATCGGGTGGCCACGATCAAGCATAACCGTCACGGTTTCGATATCGATCATGAGGGAAAGGACAGCTGGCGGCACAAAAAGGCAGGTGCCCGCCTCACGCTCCTCGCATCGCCGGAGAAGGTTGCCCTGATCGAAGATACGGGTACGGATCTTGGCATCGGAGAGCTGAGAGATCGATACATCAATAACGTGGATATTATTCTGACAGAGGGGTTTAAAGGGAATCCCTATCCGAAGATAGAGGTCTTTCGCAGTGTCATGAAACGGGAGCTCCTGTCATCGGAAGATGCCAATCTTATTGCTGTTGCAAGCGACGTGCCTGTCGAAACGGATGCAAATCTATTCGACATCAATGATATTGAGGGGATAATTGACATGGTAGAGGAGTTATTCCTCTCATAGAATAGTATACATTGGTAAACAGGATCGGCAGATGAATGACATAGATTGGCTGAACATAATTAAATGGGTTTTGATAGTTCTTCTTGCAGGTTTTATCGGACAGTTCGGAAAGAGTTTTGCGAAGCATATGATGGAAAAGGCAAGGCTGAAGCGGGGAAAGGCTGCTGAAAATAACCCTGAAGTGGTGATACCCGGAGATAGATCGAAAGAGACCGATTCAATCTACGACCAGGGCCAGGCCCTCTCTCTTGAAGAGGCCAAGGATAGAGCGAAGCAGGAGAAAAAGATGGCGAAAACCATTACAAAGCAGAAAAAGAAAGAGGCGAAAAACCTGGAAAAGGCAGAGAAATAGATTTATGCTACATTTTTTACTGCTCAATCTTTCACAGACTATGAAGGACAGTTTGTTCGACCGGTATGAGTGATATAAAATTCAGCAGAGACCATGATATTATTCTGGATTCCATAGCCGATGGTGTCTTCACCGTGGACCATGCATGGCGAATTACGTCGTTTAACAGGGCGGCTGAAAAGATAACGGGCGTGCCGAGAGAAGAGGCAATTGGCCAGATGTGCAAGGATGTTCTGAGGGCCGATAGTTGCGAAGGGAACTGTCTTTTGAAGCAGACCCTGGGCAGTGGAATGCCTGTTTTCGACAAGACGGTGCACATAGTAAACTCAGATGGTGAAAGGATCCCCGTCAGCATATCAACAGCCCTTTTGAAGGATGAAGAGGGAAAGGTAGTAGGCGGAGTAGAGACATTCAAGGATATCAGTCTTGTTGAAAAGCTGAGAAAGAGAATTGAAAAAAGCTATACCTTTGAGGATATCGTATCGAAAAGTCATAAGATGTATGAGCTTTTCAACCTCCTTCCCGATATATCGGAAAGCGGAAGTACCGTACTGATTGAGGGGGAAAGCGGAACGGGAAAGGAACTCTTTGCACGGGCTCTTCATAACTTGAGTCCGAGAAAGGACGGACCCTTTATTACCGTCAACAGCGGTGCCATGCCCGACACATTGCTGGAGTCGGAACTCTTCGGTTACAAGGCGGGGGCCTTCACGGATGCAAAAAGGGACAAACCCGGAAGGTTCATGCTTGCCCAGGGGGGGACTATCTTTCTCGATGAGATCGGAGACATAACCCCAGCCCTTCAGGTGCGTCTTCTCAGGGTGCTTCAAGACAGGACCTTTGAGCCCCTTGGGGCGGTGAAGAGCGAAAAAACAAATGTCCGGGTAATTGCAGCCACCAACAAAAACTTAAAAAAACTGGTGAAAAAGGGAACCTTTAGAGAGGATCTCTACTACAGGATCAACGTCATGCAGCTTGTCCTTCCCCCCTTGCGGGAGAGGAAAGAAGATGTCCCTCTTCTGGCTGACCATTTTATAAAGAATTTCAATTTGATACAGAATAAAGATATCTTGGGAATAAACGATGAAGCCCTGGCATGTCTCATGTCCTATGACTATCCCGGGAATATACGGGAGCTTGAGAACATAATTGAGAGGTCATTTATCCTCTGCAAGACGAGGATGATTCAGAGGGAGCATCTGCCTGAACCTGTCTGCGGTTCTGCTGAGATTGGGTATTCGGGGCATCCCGAAACCGTTACATTCCACGATATGGAGGCAATTTTTCTCACGAACGCCCTCCGCAGAAATGGGTGGAACCGCATGAAAACAGCGAAAGAACTGGGTATCCACAAGAGTACCCTCTACCGGAAGATACAATCACTCGGCATAGAACTGCCCGATAGAAAATAGACTACTTGCCATAACACTGCCGGGAAGCCCCGCCCTGTGGGCGGGGAGATTCACAAGGGGTGCCGTTGGTCCGAAAATAGGGACACTTCGGGCGTGAGTGTCTGGACCGGCTTCTTTGGTATCTTCGCAGAAGGAAGGATCTCATCATGAAACAAAAGATGTTTTATCGAAGGGTCCTTATTCCCATAGGGATCGTTACACTTCTGATGATAGTATCGATCAATGTCTATAATATATCGCCCGCCATTGGCGCTGCCCATCCTCTTCTGGGCAGAATACTTTCGACAGTTTCGGCACTTTTTATGTTTATAAGCATATGGATGGGTGCATTCATTGCCCACCCTATGGCATTCAGAGCCGGCGCCAGCATGGGAGAGCGGGTCCTTGCGGGACTGGCCACGCCCCTTATCTGGTCGGGAAAGATGGTATACTTTGCGGGCTGTATTTATACCGGGTGGGAACTTGTCTACTGGTCTTTTCATCCTCTGATTGTCGGCGTTATCTCCACTGCGCTCCTCAATATGGGAATTTCCGAGATACTGTGCAGAGTGATTTACAGAAGGAAGGGACTCATGCCAGGGAGGATTTTTCAGGGACCGGTTGTTATCATGCTTCTTATCGGTCTTACCATCGTTCCCCTCTCTCTCTGGAACGGGGGAACCGTTTTCTTTTATATGTTTGTGGATATCTACATGATGCTCTTCCACTGATCCCGGGAGGGGTCAAAGGGGGTTAGAATGTCATTTTTCGAAGACAGTATCTTTCGGAAGGACATCTCACGGAGGGAACTTCTTGAGATCCTGGGTGGTGCGGCGGCGCTTGGCATGCTGAATGCATCCATTCCGCGGTGGGCTTTTTCCGAGTCTCTCCAAAGACCGAATATAATCTTCATTCTGAGTGACGATCACCGCTGGGATCATATGAGCTCCATGGGGCACCCCTTTCTTGAGACGCCCAATCTCGACAGGATTGCAAATGAGGGGGCCCTCTGTGAGAACGCCTTTGTAACCTCTTCGCTGTGCAGTCCCAGCAGGGCAAGTTTTCTGACCGGCCAGTATGCCCATACCCATGGAGTAAAAAATAATATCACTCCCTGGAGCGAAGAAAACGTCACCTTTCTCGAATTACTGAAACAATCAGGCTATGACACGGCGTTCATCGGGAAGTGGCATATGCCCGGGAAAGAGCTGCCGAATCTCCGGGGCGTCGACAGATTTATTTCCTTTACCATCCAGAGGGGCCAGGGAAGATACTTCAACTGTCCCCTTATTGTCGACGGAGTGAAGACGCCGTCACGGAAGGAATATATCACTGAAGAGCTGACCGATTACGCGCTGGAATTTGTCAGGGAAAAAAGGGACAAGCCCTTCTGTCTCTATCTCTCGCTGAAGGCGGTGCATCACCGCTGGCTTCCCCCCCGTGACCTGAAGGGTACCTATCGCGATATAAAGGATCTTCACCTGCCGCCGGAGTCTGACAACTGGATCGGCCTCGTCGATAATCAGATAATCTATGGGACATTTGGCGTCCTGGAGGAGATGTACCGGGGATACTGCGAGACCATTCTCGCCATCGACCGGGAGGTCGGCCGAGTTCTTGATCATCTTGATGCTGCCGGTCTCGCCGATAATACGGTGGTGATATACGCCGGGGACAACGGAATATACTGGGGAGAACATCGTCTCGTCGACAAACGGTTTGCCTATGAGGAAGTCATCCGGGTTCCCTTTCTCTTCCGGTACCCGAAGCTTATAGAAAAACCGGGCGAGCGGCTCTCCCAGATGGTTCTCAATATCGATCTTGCCCCGACAGTCCTCGATCTGGCGGGGATTAAAATACCGGGTACTATGCAGGGGAAGAGTATGCTCCCGCTTCTGGCCTCAAAGGATGTCTCCTGGCGAAACTCCTGGCTCTATGAGTACTTCCTCGATTTTCCCTATACGGTGCCCGCCATGTATGCCCTCCGTACGGAAAACTATAAATATATCGAGTATGAAAGCGGATGCTACAGTCCCGAGGTGTACAATATCGCATCCGATCCCGGTGAAAAGAAGAACCTCTACGGTACCAAGATTGCCGGTCAAATCCTCCCGAAATTGCAGCAGGAATTGATACGGCTGAAAAGAGAAACCGGGGTTCCGGGAATGTAGGTCAATTATACGGGAGCATTCATTACGTTTTCGGCCGGCCTCCCCTTGGTAATCTCTGCGGCCATAAACCTCATGGCCTTTTCGGTATGCTTAAAAAATGCCCGATACCCCTCGCAAAGATAGTTAAGCCCGCCCTCTCCATCGGGGGTGCAGGAGAAGCGGTTCTTCGGACAGCCGCCGAAGCAGAGTCTGAGATATTCACAGTCCATGCACGCGCCCGGTAATCTCTCCCACTTATCCCTTCCGAATGAAGTCTGCGCCGATCCACGCGCAAGATCGGCGAGGGGTGTTTCTCTGATGTTTCCGAGCCTGAACTCGGGAAAAACAAAATGATCACAGGAAAAGATGTCACCGTTGTGCTCCATTACGAGGGCCTTTCCGCAGGTCCTGTTGAGGACGCAGAGGGGAACGGGATAGCCGAGCCAGTTTGCGAGTGTATAGTCGAAGAGCTGTACGAAGACCTTTCCCACATCGTTTTTTACCCATGTGTCGAATATCGTTGTGAGAAAAGTGCCGAAGCCCTGAGGCGTGACGCTCCAGTCGGTTGTCGGATCTGTATGACTTTTAGCACTCTGCTCCCCCGGATTTTCGCTGTCTCGTAAAAAGGGGGCTCTTTCCCTGAAATCCCGTTTTGCAACAACGGGTATAAACTGGATGAACTCAAAGTGTGCCCTGAGGAAATTGTAGATTGGGAGAGGATCTTTCGAGCTGATATCGGTAATACAGACGAGGGCATTGTAATCGACATTATGCTCCCTGAGATGTTCCACCCCATCCATGACACGGTCGAAGGAGCCTTCGCCCCGATGGTCGACCCTGTAGTAATCGTGGATCTCTTTTGGCCCGTCGATACTGACGCCGAGGAGGAATTTGTTTTCGCTGAAAAAAGAGGCCCATTTTTCGTCAATTAGCGTGGCGTTTGTCTGAAAGGCATTGATGACCTTTTGATCGGGCCCTCCGTATTTCCTCTGCAGTTCCACGACCTCTTCGAAAAAATCGAGACCGAGAAGTGTCGGTTCTCCCCCCTGCCACACGAATTGAACGGGATATCCGGGGGGCTGTGACCGGATGTAGTCCCTCACAAAAATCTCGAGGGTTTCATGGTCCATCGTCCAGTTGTACGAGGGGGTCTCTCGATTTTTCTTGTAGCTGTAGAAACAGTAGACACAGTCCAGATTACAGAGGGGACCGCAGGGCTTCGCCATTACTTCAAAGACGTTTTTGTCCCTCTTTCCCATCGACTTTTCCCACTTTGCAGGAGCAACTAAACAGCGAGCGCATAAAAAACGATTTTTTTCGTAACAGTCGGAGATTCTCCCCGCAACAGGTTGCGGGGAGCTGCAATCTCTTTTTAACTCTTTGGTAATTCCGGTGCGTGGGCAGTCCCTTTTTCGAGCCAGGGCCGCTTCTCGGGTCCGACGAGTTGCACAATTTTTTCTGCAATCCACTCGAAGGGGAGATCATCTCTCGGCGGAAACTTTTCCACATATTCGATATATGGTTTACCCGTAAGATCAGCCGGCGGGAGCATGGCGTCTTCCTTTCCGTCGAACTCCACGGTTGGCAGGCCGTTTTTCTCACAGAGGGTTCGGTCGAATGTTGCGGCGGCGCTTACCCACCTGCCGTTCAGGAAAAACTGGGTATAGCCATGCCTCGGAAAGATATTGTTGCCGAGTCTCTGAACTATGTGCTCGGGGACCTGGTGATTTCGTATCATGGCAAATGCCATGCGGCTCGGGATTCCGGCGGCCCGTCCAAGCGCGGTGAGAAGGACGGCTTTCTGCACGCAGTATCCCTTTCCCCATTCAAGAATTTTCGATGCCCTGAAATCCTCGATAAAGACCGAGATCATAAAGAGATTATAGCGGATCGAGTCCCTCACAAAATAGAAGAGTTTTATCGCCTTCTCCTCATAGGTGGTACAATCGGCGGTGAGATTTCTTGCCTTTTCCGCTATCGTTTCGTTGTCGGCGTCGATGGTGAACGTCGGTTGCAGATAGATATCCATTTCAGTGTCCGATACTTTTGTCATTTCAGTAGCTACTCCTTTTGTATAGTCAATGAAAAATTTTGCTGCCTTCCAGGTGCGCGAGCACAATACCACATTTTCCATGACCAATACCACTCGCAGGTTTTTATCGGACTGCATACCGTAGAGGTTGCAAAAAAATCAAAAGGTATCTTGCTTCAACCCCCTCTTGGTATTACAATGCCACGGTCGATTTCCCCCCTGCCTTTGTTTACTATCTCGACTCAGGCTCCTACAGTTCGGTTGAGTGGAGAGATAACGATGGAAATCAGCACACGCTTTGTCGGAACCAGGCTGAAGGATTATAAAGCGGAGATTACCTGGCGCCATACCATGAACTATGCCGCGGCCATCGATGACAATAATCCCTGGTATTTTGATGATGAGCGCGAGGGAGGCATAATAGCGCCCCCCATGTTCAGTGTCGCCGTTACCTGGCCAATCGTGGAGAGGATCTGGGATTATATTGAGGCCGACGATTTCCCGATGGATCTCCTTGCCACGCAGGTGCACTATAGCGAACATCTCGAATTTCACCGACCGATGAAGCCTGAAGGATCGGTCACCGTGAAGGGCAAAATCGCGGCAATTCTTTCGCACAGGGCGGGAACGCATGTGGTGATCCGCTTTGATGCCGTGGACGACAATGGCCTTCTTCTTTTTACCGAGCATATCGGGGCAATAATGAGAGGCGTGAAATGTGTCGACGATGGGGAGCAAAAGAAAGAAAATCTGCCCGAGATTCCTCTCTTTAAAAGGGAGAACCCCCTCTGGGAAGTCCCGCTTCATCTCGATCCCCTAAGGTCCTTTGTATATGACGGCTGTTCCAATATATTTTTCCCGATTCATACATCGAAGCGCTTTGCCCATCAGGTCGGACTTCCGGGAATCATAATCCAGGGGACGGCGACCCTTGCCTTTGCGGTTCGTGAAATTATCAACAGGGAGGCGGGGATGAATCCACAGAGGCTTCAATCCCTCTCGTGCCGCTTTACCGGCATGGTGCTTCCGGGTACCGATATAACCGTTCAGCTTGAAGGAAAAGATGAGAAAGAGGATAGCACGGGACTCTTCTTCTCCGTTTTTAATCAGGAGGGGAAACGGGCGATCAGCGGGGGGTATGCCCTTTTGAGAAACGGGTAAGGGAAAAATTATGGATGCGAAATTTATCAGATTGCCGCTTCTGAATTCATACATCGAACACTGGGCGAAAGTGTCCCCCGACCGGTCTGCTATGATCCAGCATGAAGACGGGAAGATTGTCTCCTATCGTAATTTTCTCAATCTCATCGATTACTTTGCCCTCAGGCTTCTCGATATGGGAATAGGAAAGGGAGATCGCGTTGCCACGATGCTTGTCCTCATTCCTGAACATATCATTCTTATGTACGCCTGTTTCAAGATCGGCGCGATCATTGCCCCCCTCGATGTACGTCTCAAGGAAGACGAGGTCGTCCGTGACCTGCATAAAATTGAGCCGAAGGCCTTCTTTTTCCTGGGCAACACGCCGGTCGGAGATTTTCGGGAAGTGGGGAAGGCCGTGAGGGAACAATGTCCCTCCGTGAAGCACCTGATACAGATGACACCGAATCCCGAACCGGGAGATATCATCGACGGTGCGAAAAGTATCACCCGCATGATGAGCAAAAACAGGATTGTCTATCTGAAGATAAAAAACCTCTTTACGAGAAAGCTCAAGGCGGCATGGCGGGAGATAATTCCTCGAAGCCCAGCGCTAATTATCTATACAACGGGTACGACGGGAGACCCGAAACCGGCACTTATCTGTCACGAAAATATCATCGTTCAGAACGAAATTCTCGCCCGGGGCGCCGATATGGATCTCGATGCGAGGATACTCATTAATCTCCCTCCGAGCCATGTGGGGTGTTTAACCGAGGGGTTCATGACCACCATGGCAGTAGGTGGAACGGCGATACTCCTCAGGATATTCGACGTAAAAATGACCCTTGAGGCGATTGAGAGTCATATGGTCAATGCCTTCGGCCAGATTCCCACGCAGTACCGCATGCTC
This sequence comes from uncultured Syntrophaceae bacterium, assembly GCA_964430915.1. GTDB lineage: Bacteria > Desulfobacterota > Syntrophia > Syntrophales > UBA2210 > JAFGBH01. The sequence goes on along the minus strand of CAYSHT010000043.1, from coordinate 2,423 downwards.
TGGGCCCACCCGGACTTTGAAGATTACGACCTCAGCAGCCTTAAATTTGTCATCTATGCGGGCTCGGCGGTGGATGTTGAATTTCTCAGGAAACTCTCAACGATGGCCCCCGCATTCGGGACGGGTATAGGAATGACGGAAAATGCCGGATTTGCAACCTTCACTCCTTCGGGGATTTCCGTTGAGGAAATGGCGGGGCAGGTCGGTCGTGCCTTTCCTGATCTTGCGGAGGTTACCATAAGAAGACCGATGAATGGTGACGGTTCTGCGGGCGATGAACTTTCCGATGGGGAAATCGGCGAGATCTGCTACCATCCGCCCATCGTCTTTCTGGGATACTACAATATGCCCGAAGAGACGGCGAAGGCCATCTCGCGGGAAGGCATCCTCTATACAGGGGATCTCGGGTATTTTAAAGATATAGGGGGCTATCGGGCGCTCTATCTCGCGGGCAGGAGAAAATTTGTCATAAAACAGAAGGGGTATAACGTATTCCCCGATGAAGTGGAATCGCATATTGCCGATATGGACGGTGTTGATGTGGCGGAAGTGGTGGGGATGAGGCATGCTGTCTTTGACGAGGGAATATTCGCCTTTGTCAGACCAAAAAAAGATGTCGATTGTACGCCGGAGATGATAATGAAACACTGTGAAGAGATTGCCTCATACAAACGGCCGCAACATGTGGAGATCTGGCCGCCGGCGAGGGAATTTCCGCTCACGAGAAGTACGAAAGTGGACAAACTGGAGCTTCAGAAGATAGCAGAACCGATTGTGGAAAGACTGCGAGAAGAGGGTAGGTGGGAGTAAGGCGAAGAGCAATTGTGAGAAATCCCCGATACGTACATCAGGGGTTAAAAGATTTTATCATTTCCGCTTCTTGAGGCGGGGAAGTTAATGGGAGGTACTATTTGATGAATATCTATTCAAAAGTCTTGATCGTTATTATGGTTTTCAGTTTGGCCGGATGTGCACCGGTCCTTGTCGGAACGGGTGTTACCGGCGCCTACAAGGTTTCGTCAGACGAGCGAACCATGGGTGATATGTGGAACGATCCCGCCATTACCGCCAAGGTAAAGACGCAACTGGTTAAGGATACCACGATTCAGGGAAGAAAGATTGATGTCGATACCGTCGAGGGTGTTGTGACCCTCTCCGGTGTGGTGCGAACCAGGGCAGAGGCGGACTATGCTGTGAAACTTGCCTCGATGGTGTCGGGAGTGAAAAGGGTAACCGATAATCTTCAGGTCGGCTTCCGATCAGCCGGACAGCTTCTTGACGACAGTATACTGTCCAATAAGATTACGGCGAAGTTCATAGGGGAACCGGGAATCCGGTCACTCAACATTGATGTGGATGTCTACCGGGGCGTTGTCACGCTGACCGGTGTCGTTGGGAGTGAGACAGAGAAGAAAAAGGCAATAGACATCGCAAAGGTTACGACCGGCACGGTGAGGGTCGTCGACAATATGACGGTCAAGGCCCCGTGATTTCGGAAGGGAAATAAATATCATGTCGTACCAATCCCCGATAAGGTCAGTGGCTTTTTCCGCGCTTCTTTTGATTGCGATTTTTTTCTATGTTTCAAGCGCAATTGCCGCGGAGGGAACCTTTTCCTTTCAACCGGGGGAAAAAATGAGCTTCAGCTTCGGATGGAACCTTTTTCCCGGTGGGACGGGGACAATGGAGGTCCTCCCCTTCACGGATGTCGATGGTGTCGAGGCCTACCACTTTGCAATGACGGCAAAGAGCAATTCATTTATCGATCTCTTCTATAAGGTTCGTGACAGGTATGAATCGTATGCCGACGCCGGCATGACTCATTCCCTCCTCTACAGGGAACGAAAGAAGGGGAGTGACAAAAGGGATATAACCGTTACCTTTGACTGGGAGAGTGAGAAAGTTCAGTATACCAACTTCGGCAAGTCAAAAAAGCCGATATCGGTACTGCCCGGCTCTTTCGATCCCCTTTCAGTCTATTATGCCTTTCGTCTCATCGATCTTGAGGTCGGAAAAATAATCGAGATTCCCGTAACGGACGGAAAAAAGTCCGTTATGGGAAGGGCCCGGGTGACAAAGAGGGAAACGATTTTAGTAGATGGGAAGGAATTCGATACCTATAGGATACAGCCGTACCTGGAGCATTTCGGGGGAGTTTTTAAAAAGAGCAAAAAGGCGAAGCTCGATATATGGCTCACGGCCGATGAGAAAAAGATCCCCGTGAGGATACGGGTCAAGGTGATAATAGGAAGCGTTACCTTCGAGTATATAATACCGGAGGATGCCGAAAAAGGGGAGAAGGCTTCCTGAATTGAACAGCGAGAGCATTCCCCGCAACTTGTTGCGGGGAAGCGAGAATAAAAAACAGACATTTTCCTTAACAATCGGAGATTCCCCCGCAACTTGTTGCGGGGAGCTTCAAT
>CAYSHT010000042.1:0-17000 GCA_964430915.1 uncultured Syntrophaceae bacterium | reverse complement strand
CTTACAGTTTTATAGCGTCCTTTATAAGGACGATGCTGTTCTTACTTCCCGGAATTGACCCCTTTACAAGGATCTGATTGCTTTCCGCCCTCACACCAAGCACCATGAGATTCTGTACCGTCTGTCTCTCGAATCCCATGTGGCCCGGAAGCCTTTTGCCCTTGAACACTCGCGATGGATAGGCACTCGCCCCTACGGAACCGGGCGCCCGGTGGAACATCGAACCATGAGTTGCCTTACCACCTTTAAATCCGTAGCGTTTTACAACGCCCGCGAAGCCCCGTCCTCTGGTCGTACCTATCACATCGACATAGTCACCCACATTGTAGAGATCAGCCTTTATCTCCTGACCTACTTCGTAGCTTTCGGGTGCCTCTGTCCTGAATTCCCTGAGTATCCGGAAGAATCCCTTATCGGCCTTATTGAAGTGTCCTTTAAGAGGCTTGGTTATCTTTTTTTCTTTAGCCCTTCCGAAACCCAGCTGCACCGCGTTATATCCATCCGTTTCGACCGTCTTCTTCTGTATCACCACGCATGGTCCGGCTTCGATAACGGTAACGGGAATCACAGAACCATCTTCCCAGAATATCTGGGTCATGCCTAATTTTCTGCCTATCAGTCCTCTTTCCATGACAACTTCTATCCAATACTTTCCCGACAAAAAAGGAGGAGAAAGTTTATCTGAGAAACCTTCTCCTCACATTTCGCCTAACCTATAGTTTTATCTCAACGTCAACACCGGCCGAAAGATCCAGCTTCATGAGCGTGTCTACGGTTGCCTGTGTCGGCTCGATTATGTCTATCAGCCTCTTATGGGTTCTGATTTCAAACTGTTCCCTCGATTTCTTGTCAACATGCGGCGACCTGTTGACACAGTACTTGTTTATCACCGTCGGAAGGGGGATAGGACCGGCAACACGTGCCCCGGTTCTCTTCGCCGTTTCCACAATATCCTGAGCGGATCGATCGAGCAATTTGTAATCATACGCCTTGAGGCGAATTCTTATTTTCTGATTTTCCATTTTCCTACTCTATAATCTGGCTTATGATTCCGGCTCCGACCGTTCTGCCACCCTCACGGATAGCGAATCTGAGCTGGTCTTCCATGGCGATAGGGGTTATCAGTTCTCCAACCATCTCCACATTGTCTCCGGGCATTACCATCTCTATTCCTTCAGGAAGCGTGCAGATACCTGTCACGTCAGTGGTTCTGAAATAGAACTGGGGACGATATCCGTTAAAGAATGGGGTATGTCGCCCGCCCTCTTCTTTTGTCAGGACATATACCTGGGCCTTAAATTTCGTATGGGGCGTAATGGAACCCGGTTTCGCAACAACCTGCCCTCTTTCAACGTCCTCGCGTTTCACACCCCTGAGAAGCAATCCGACATCATCACCGGCTCTTCCTTCGTCGAGGGTCTTCCTAAACATCTCAACACCCGTGCAGACGGTCTTGAATGTCGGTCTGATTCCGATGATCTCGACTTCATCAGCGGTCTTGACTATACCACGATCAACCCTGCCGGTTACGACGGTACCGCGTCCGGATATGGAGAAGACATCACCAACGGGCATCAAAAACGGCTTATCAAGATCACGTTCCGGCTCCGGGATATATGAATCAACTGCTTCCAGAAGTTCCCAGATACTCTTGACGTCTTCAGAGTCGGAATCATCACTCTCCAGCGCCTTCAGGGCGGAACCTCTGATAATAGGAATATCGTCACCGGGGAATTTATAATCCGTGAGGAGTTCCCTGAGCTCGAGCTCGACAAGGTCAAGAAGTTCCGGATCATCAACCAGATCAACCTTGTTCAAATAGACGACGACCGAGGGCACCTGAACCTGTCGTGCCAGGAGGATATGCTCGCGTGTCTGCGGCATGGGACCGTCCGATGCGGCAACAACAAGAATGGTACCATCCATATGGGCCGCGCCCGATATCATATTCTTGATATAGTCGGCATGACCGGGACAATCCACATGGGCATAGTGCCTGATGTCAGTCTCATACTCCACGTGGGCAATATTTATTGTAACACCTCGTTCCTTCTCTTCAGGAGCGTTATCGATCTGGTCAAAAGCCATAAATTCGGCAAATCCCTTCTTGGCGAGATGTTTTGTGATCGCCGATGTCAGCGTGGTTTTGCCGTGGTCAACGTGACCTATTGTTCCAATATTAAGATGTGGCTTTGTCCTCTCAAATTTCTTCTTTGCCATAACCATTACCTCCTTTGGTCAAAAAATGGATAATCGGTTTTATTATTAATGAATCTTTTTAAAATCTTTAACTTTATTCTTCTTCTCAATAATATCCTTTGCCAGATCTTCCGACACGGCATTATAACTCAAAAAACTCATTGTAAAGACGGCTCTACCCTGCGTCTTCGATCTCAAATCTGTTGCGTAACCAAACATCTCCGCCAGGGGAACCTCCGCATGTATCGCCTCTGAAGCAGCTCTGCTTTCCAGGCTAACTATCTTCCCTCTTCTGGCACTCAGGGTGCCGATTACATCACCCATATAGTCCTTCGGAGCCACAACCTCAACGGACATAATCGGCTCCATCAGTATGGGGTGAGCCCTTCTAGCGGCGTTTTTGAATCCCATCGAACCTGCAATCTTGAATGCGACTTCCGAAGAATCAACCTCATGAAAAGAACCATCAACCAGGTTAACCCGTACGTCAACCACAGGATATCCGGCTAATACCCCTTCCTCCATGGCCTCCAAGGCACCTCTCTGGACTGCAGGTATAAATTCTTTTGGAATAATACCGCCGATAATCTTGTTGTTGAATTCGAAACCCCGACCCGGATCATTCGGCTCAATCTCAAGCCACACATGGCCGTATTGCCCTCTTCCGCCGGATTGCCTGATGAATTTTCCCTCGGCCCTCGCGCTTTTCCTTATCGTTTCCTTGTAGGCGACCTGAGGATTTCCAATATTCGCACCCAACCCAAACTCCCTGGAAAGCCTGTCGACGATAATCTCGAGATGTAATTCGCCCATCCCCGATATCAATGTTTGTCCCGTTTCCTTGTTCATCTTCACTCGAAACGAGGGATCTTCACGGGCTATCTTTCCAAGGGCGATGTCGAGCTTTTCTTCGTCCGGCTTGGTCTTCGGCTCTATCGCTATGGCAATAACAGGTTCCGGAAATTCAAGTTTTTCAAGCTGCAGGGGATGATCAGCATCACACATCGTGTCTCCCGTGGTTGTCGTCTTCAATCCTACGACAGCAACGATATCGCCCGTGCGAACCTCCTTGATTTCCTCCCTCTTATCGGCATGCATCTTCAAGAGTCGGCCGACTCTCTCCCTCTTCTGCTTGGATGAATTGAACACATAGGAGCCCGCCTTCAGGATACCGGAGTAGACCCTCAGATACGTCAGCTGACCCACATAGGGATCTGCCATAATCTTGAAGGCCAGTGCCGCAAAGGGTGCGTCATCGTTTGCCTCCACGGTCATCTCTTCTTCACCGTCCAAGCTTAGTGCCTTTACGGGAGGCATATCCACCGGCGATGGGAGAAAGGAAATGACTGCGTCTAAAAGAGGCTGCACTCCTTTGTTTTTAAAAGCAGAGCCACACAGAACGGGAGTTATCTTCAGCGAAAGTGTCGCCTTTCTGATTGCCGTTATTATTTCTTCATTTGAAAGAGCTGTTTCGTTTAAATATTTATTCATGAGGTTCTCGTCATAATCGGCGAGACACTCTATAAGTTTCTCTCTATGGGTAGCGGATTCATCGGCCAGTTCGGGGGGAATCTCACCAACGGTAAATTCAGATCCCAGAGAATCAGCCTCATAGGTAATTGCCTTCATTTGAATAAGATCGATGACACCCCTGAAATTCCCTTCCGCCCCCCAGGGAATCTGAACAGGAATCGGGTTTGCACCCAGCCTCTCTCTCATCGAGGAGACAACGTTCATAAAGTCGGCCCCGACCCTATCCATCTTATTGATAAAAGCGATTCGTGGTACGCGATACTTATCGGCCTGTCTCCACACAACTTCAGATTGGGGCTCAACACCACCGACCGCGCAAAAGACGGCCAGAGCGCCGTCTAAAACCCTCAGCGAACGCTCAACCTCTACAGTGAAATCCACATGACCTGGCGTGTCGATTATGTTGACCCGGGTACCCTTCCAGCTGCATGTTGTTGCTGCCGAAGTTATGGTAATTCCCCGCTCCTGCTCCTGTTCCATCCAGTCCATAACGGCCGCACCGTCGTGAACCTCCCCCATTCTGTGGGTAACACGGGTATAGTACAAAATACGTTCAGTCGTCGTGGTTTTTCCCGCATCGATATGGGCCATAATGCCAATATTGCGTACATCATTTAAAAGAACTTCTCGTGCCAAGTTACTTCACCTTAACCTATTCGGGCCCAACGGGCGGATTTAAGACCGCTAAAATCTGTAATGCGCAAAGGCCTTATTTGCCTCTGCCATCTTGTGCGTATCTTCTTTCTTCTTTATGGAGGCGCCTCTGCTTCCTGCTGCATCCATAAATTCGGCCGCCAGTTTTTCTTTCATACTTTTCCCAGCACGAGCCCTTGCATAGTTTATTACCCATCTGATTGCTAAGGCTATACGTCGATTCGGCAAAACCTCTGTCGGAACCTGATATGTGGCACCACCCACGCGCCTTGATTTAACCTCGAGGACAGGCTTTACATTATTCACAGCCTTCTCAAAGACATCGAGGGGTGATTCCTTCATCTTCCCTTCTATGATATCAAAGGAGCCATAGAGTATAGATTCGGCAGTGCTCTTCTTCCCCTTTTTCATGAGGTTATTGATAAATCTTGCCACCAAGGCGCTGTTGTACTTGGGGTCCGGCACTACTTTTCTTTTTGCTACCTCTCTTCTTCTTGGCATATAACTATCCTTGCTTACTTAGGTCTCTTTGCTCCGTATTTCGATCTGCCCTTTTTTCTGTCCTGCACACCCATGGCATCGAGCGTTCCCCTCACAATGTGATACCTCACTCCGGGGAGATCCTTTACCCTGCCCCCCCTTACGAGAACAACGGAATGCTCCTGAAGGTTGTGTCCTATCCCGGGTATGTATGAAGTAACCTCGTAACCACTGGTTAGACGGACTCTCGCAACTTTTCTCAAGGCCGAATTCGGCTTCTTTGGTGTGGTCGTATATACCCTGACACAGACCCCTCTTCTCTGAGGACAACTGGCAAGAGCCGGTGCTGCTGTCTTTTTCTTTATCTTAGTCCTGCCTTTTCGGATCAACTGATTTATCGTCGGCATTATTCCTCCAAAATTCCGGTTCCGCTCTCTTCAATAAATTATGGCGCAGAAATTGGAATGTCTATCAATTCGTGGCTTCTCTGTCAAGACTTTTCTCATCATTTAGTTCACTTATTTGCTCACCTTCAGGTATGGGCTCACCATCATCCTCAACAGATATTCCAAGCTTCTTATACATGGACAGTCCCGTACCTGCCGGAATGAGTCTCCCCATGATTACATTTTCCTTCAAACCCCTTAAATAATCTATCTTTCCAGCCATTGCGGCCTCCGTCAGGACACGGGTTGTTTCCTGGAAGGATGCCGCGGAAATGAAACTTTCCGTGCTCAGCGATGCCTTGGTAATTCCCAGAAGCATGGGAACACCCGTTGCCGGCTTGTCGCCCTGTTCTATCGCCGCTTCATTTCGCTCCTGGAAGATAATTTTATCCACCGGCTCATCCGTGAGGAACGTCGTATCACCGGGATCTGCCACCTTCACCTTCCGTAACATCTGACGGACTATTATCTCTATATGCTTGTCATTAATCTTGACTCCCTGAAGCCGGTATACTTCCTGCACTTCATCAACGAGATATCGCGCCAGTTCTTTCTCTCCCTTAATGCTCAGAATATCGTGGGGGTTACTTGCCCCATCCATAAGCGACTGACCTGCTACGACCCTGTCGCCTTCCTGAACGCTGATGTGTTTTCCCTTTGGTATGAGATACTCCTTGGGATCACCGACTTCGGGAGAGATAACCAGTCTTCTCTTCCCCTTGACATCGTCTCCGTATTCCACCGACCCGTCTATCTCAGATATGACGGCGTACTCCTTCGGTTTCCGTGCCTCAAAGAGTTCCGCCACCCGGGGAAGACCACCGGTGATATCCTTTGTCTTTGTCGTCTCTCGCGGAATCTTCGCGATAATATCTCCCGCCTTGATGAAATCACCCTCGGAAACGACGATATTTGCCCCCACAGGCAAGAGATGCCGTGCGATGGTACTCGAACCTGGCACCTTCGCCGTCTTGCCGTCCTTGTCTTTTATCGAGACACGTGGACGCAGATCCAGAGTCCTGTATTCGACGATAACTTTCCTGGAAAGACCGGTTACTTCATCCACCAGCTCCTGCATTGTCTTTCCCTCTACAATGTCACCGAACTTAAGCGTGCCGTCAATTTCGCAGAGTATGGGAATGGAGTAGGGATCCCATTCGCCAATGAGGTCGCCTTTTTTTACTTCCTCCTTATCCTTCATCTTCAGATGGGCACCATAGGGAAGCGGATATTTACCGCGGTTCCTTCCTTCTTCGTCTAAGACGTGGATCTCCCCATTCCTGGTCATCACCACATCATTTCCGATGCTGTCCTTTTCCCCGTGGAGGTTCACAAACATGATCGTCCCGTCGTGACGTGAGTCGAGCGTGGAGTGTTCTTCAAACTTTGCCGTACCACCGATATGGAAGGTCCTCATCGTCAGCTGTGTGCCCGGTTCACCGATGGATTGCGCGGCGATAATCCCCACCGCTTCGCCAATGTTCACAAGATGGCCATGGGCCAGGTCGCGTCCATAACACTTTGCACAGACTCCATGTTTTGATTTACAGGTAAGACCGGACCGGATCAGCACCCTTTCCAGACCCGCCTTGTCAATCTTTTCCGCCAGCGCCTCATCTATTTCCTGATTCGCCGGTACCAGAATCTCACCCGTAAAAGGATCGGTAATATCCTCTAGAGCAACCCTTCCGAGTACGCGCTCGCCCGCCGGTTCTATTATTTCACCACCTTCGACGAGGGCGGAAACGTGAATTCCATCAATCGTGCCGCAATCCTCTTCCGTAATAATACAGTCCTGGGACACATCGACAAGCCTCCGTGTCAGATAACCGGAGTTTGCCGTTTTGAGAGCCGTATCGGCGAGACCCTTTCTGGCACCATGGGTGGAAATAAAATACTGAAGCACCGTAAGGCCTTCCCTGAAATTAGCCGTAATCGGTGTCTCAATAATCTCACCCGAGGGCTTGGCCATGAGACCCCTCATGCCCGCAAGCTGTCTCGTCTGAGCCGCACTCCCGCGGGCACCTGAATCGGCCATCATATAAATCGAATTGAAGCTCTCGACCATTTCTTTGATGCCGTCTTCTCTCTCTCTTTCTTCCGTTCCGATATCTCTCAGCATCTCGTCGGCAACCTTCTCGGTCGCATGGGCCCAGATGTCAATAACCTTATTGTACCGCTCCCCGTCGGTGATAAGCCCGTCCATATACTGTTTCTGAATTTCCAACACATCGTTCTGGGCTCTATCGACAATATCATCTTTACCAACGGGGATCTTCATATCGTCAACGCAAATCGACATTCCCGAGTTTGTGGCGTGCTTGAATCCGAGGTCCTTGAGGCGGTCCGCCAATATAACTGTTGCCTTGGCTCCGAGGGTCCGGTAGCTGTAGTCTACCAGATTGGCAAGTTCCTTCTTGTTCATGACTTTATTGACAAAATCAAAGGGAATCTCCGAGGGAATGATCTCATAGAGAAGCATTCTTCCCACGGTGGTATCGACCAACTCATCATTGATTCTGACTTTTATCGTGGCATGCAGACCGGCGACACCTGCATCAAAGGCATATCGAACCTCATCAGGATTCGAAAAAATCATTCCTTCGCCTGGGGCATACTCCTTCGACCGGGTCATATAATAGATCCCGAGCACAATATCCTGACTCGGAATAATGATCGGTTTTCCATTTGCCGGCGAAAGTATATTATTCGTCGACATGATGAGACACCGCGCTTCCACCTGAGCCTCAATGGAAAGCGGCACGTGGACAGCCATCTGATCGCCGTCAAAATCCGCGTTAAAGGCCGCACAGACAAGTGGATGGAGCTGAATTGCCTTGCCTTCGATCAGGACCGGCTCAAATGCCTGAATACCGAGCCTGTGAAGTGTCGGTGCCCTGTTCAGGAGAATGGGATACTCACGGACAACCTCATCGAGGGCGTCCCATACTTCCGGGGCCTCTCTTTCCACCATTTTCTTGGCACTTTTTACCGTTGTGACATAGCCCTTCGCCTCAAGTCTGTTGTAGATAAAGGGCTTAAAGAGCTCGAGGGCCATCTTTTTGGGAAGGCCGCACTGATGCAATCTCAAATCGGGACCCACCGTAATAACCGATCTCCCGGAATAGTCGACCCGCTTGCCGAGGAGGTTCTGCCTGAACCTTCCCTGCTTTCCCTTGAGCATGTCCGAAAGGGAGCGCAATGGTCTCTTGTTCGAGCCCGTTACGGCACGACCGCGCCTGCCGTTGTCGAAAAGGACATCAACAGCTTCCTGAAGCATTCGCTTTTCGTTTCGTATGATGATTTCCGGTGCGTTCAATTCCAGAAGCCGCTTCAGGCGATTATTCCTGTTAATGACCCGTCGGTAGAGATCATTCAGGTCGGATGTGGCAAAACGCCCCCCATCGAGGGGAACCAGCGGCCTCAGATCGGGCGGTATCACCGGCAGAACGGTGAGGACCATCCATTCGGCCTTGTTACCCGATTTCTGAAGCGTCTCTACGACCTTCAGCCTCTTCACCAGTTTCTTCCTCTTCGTCTCCGATGTGGCCTCTTTCAGATCGGTTCTGAGTTCCTTGTCCAGTTCATCCAGGTCAATTTCCTCAAGAAGTTTCCGTATGGCCTCGGCACCGATACCAATCTCGAAATCATCTGCATCATGCTCTTCCCTCAGTTGCAGATAATCCTCATCGGAAATGAGTTCCTTCTTTTTCAGCGGTGTGTTTTTCGGATCCAGTATGATCCAGGATTCGAAATACAAAACCCGTTCAAGCTGCTTCAGGGTGAGGTCCAGAATGTTTCCTATTCTGCTTGGAAGACTCTTCAAGAACCATATATGGGCCACCGGTGCCGCCAGCACGATATGTCCCATTCTTTCCCTTCTGACCTTTGACTGAATAACTTCAACGCCGCACTTCTCACAGACCATGCCGCGGTGCTTCATTCTCTTGTATCTGCCGCAAAGACACTCATAATCCTTGACGGGACCAAATATCTTTGCGCAGAAAAGTCCATCCCTTTCCGGCTTGAAGGTCCTGTAATTTATCGTTTCCGGTTTCTTTACCTCTCCGCGAGACCAGGACAACACCCTCTCCGGCGAGGCCATTGATAACCGAACAGCATTAAATTTTATTGGATCCTTTGGCTTCTCGAAAAAACCATAAATGTCTTCCACTGGATATAACTCCTCTTAATTTCTTACTTTTTCAATCCATGAATGCCTTATAAAAATCTAAGCATTCTCAAGCAACTCGACATCGATACACAGGCCCTGCAACTCCTTCATAAGAACATTGAAGGATTCCGGCAGACCCGCTTCCAGGGTATGTTCCCCCTTCACGATAGTTTCGTATATCCTCGTTCGACCGACCACATCATCAGATTTAACCGTAAGAAATTCCTGCAATGAATAAGCAGCTCCATATGCCTCAATGGCCCATACTTCCATCTCGCCGAGCCTCTGACCGCCGAATTGCGCTTTCCCTCCCAGGGGCTGCTGGGTCACGAGGGAATAGGGACCGATTGACCTGGCATGCATCTTATCATCCACAAGATGATGGAGTTTCAGCATGTAGATCATTCCCACTGTAATATTCTGGTCGAAAGCTTCACCCGTTTTGCCGTCATACAATACTGTCTGACCGCTTTCGGGCAACTCAGCCATTTTGAGCATACTCTTTATTTCTTGCTCCTCGGCACCGTCGAAAACGGGGGAAGCCATCGGAACACCTTTCTTCAGGTGACCAACAAGTTTTAGAATTTCATTTTTACCCGCCCCGTCGACATACTTTTCAAATTCCGGTGTAGCGTAGATCTTTTTCAATTCGTTTCTCAGATCATCTATGCTGAACTTTTCATTGATAATCGCCTGAATCTTTTCACCCAATTCCTTTGCCGCCCAACCGAGGTGCGTCTCAAGGATCTGCCCCACATTCATACGGGAAGGAACTCCGAGAGGATTCAAGACAATATCCACAGGAGTCCCGTCTTCGAAGAAGGGCATGTCCTCCTCGGGAAGTATCCGTGATAAGACACCCTTGTTTCCGTGCCTTCCAGCCATCTTGTCACCCACCGAGAGTTTTCTCTTGATGGCGATATAGACCTTGACCAGTTTGATCACGCCGGGAGGAAGCTCATCACCCGTTTTCACCTTGTCGATCTTGTCGGCAAAAAAGGCCTCGACAACCTCGATCTTGCTCGAAAGCGACGATTGTATTGCCCTTACCTTTTCCTCAGCCTCGTATTCTTCAAGGGCTATATCCTTCCAGAGGCTGATGGGAATACTCTCAAGGATATCAGTGGTAATCGTTTCTCCCTTTTTCACGAGGATCTTTCTCTTCTGGGTGTCAACCAGCCGTGCGGCAGTATTTTTTCCTATTAGTAAATCAGAAAGCTTCTTTCGTACGCTGTCGGCAATGATCCTGATCTCATCGTCTCTGTCCTTGAGGAGGGATTCGATCTCCTCATCTTCCATTCTCTGAGATCTTACATCCTTCTCCGTACCCTTGCGGCTGAATATCTTGGCATCTATAACGGTCCCCTCAATCCCCGGGGGAACACGAAGTGATGTATCCCTCACGTCACCCGCCTTCTCTCCAAATATCGCCCGAAGGAGTTTTTCTTCGGGGGAGAGCTGGGTTTCACCCTTCGGCGTCACCTTACCCACGAGAACGTCTCCCGCTTTCACGGAGACACCCATCCTGATAATACCGCTTTCGTCGAGATTACTGAGCGCCTCTTCCCCCACGTTGGGGATATCTCGTGTAATCTCTTCTCTGCCAAGCTTCGTATCTCTCGCTACCGTCTCAAACTCTTCGATATGGATAGAGGTATAAATATCATCCTTGACTATCCTCTCGCTCACCAGGATGGAATCCTCATAGTTGTACCCTCCCCATGACATGAAGGCGACAAGGATGTTTCTTCCCAGGGCTAGCTCTCCGTATTCGGTGGAGGGACCATCGGCTATGATATCGCCTTTCTTTACTATTTCACCCTTGAGGACGATCGGTTTGTGATTAAAACAGGTGTTCTGATTTGAACGCTGATATTTTATCAGGTTATAGATATCCACGCCGATTCCGGACTCATCCTGATCGTCGTCATCACATTTTATCACTATTCTGGAGGCATCTACATCCTCGATGATACCCGATCTCTTTGCTACGATGACGGCACCGGAATCCCTCGCAACAATCCTCTCCATCCCCGTGCCCACCAGGGGAGCCTCAGGTTTCAGAAGGGGCACCGACTGCCGCTGCATATTGGAACCCATCAGGGCGCGGTTCGCATCATCATGCTCCAGGAAGGGAATGAGCCCTGCGGCGACACTCACGAGCTGATCGGGAGAAACATCCATAAAGTTAACATCGGTCTGATCAACGATCACATAATTGCCACCTTTTCTCGCGGTGACGAGTTGTTCCGTAAATTTGCCCTTCGCATCGATCGGCGTATTCGCCTGGACAATAATATAATCTTCTTCCTCAGTGGCGGTAAGATGCCTGATTTCATCGAACACCCTGCCGTTCTTCGCCACCCTGTACGGCGTCTCTATAAAACCGAAGTCGTTGACCCTGGCATAGGAACTTAAAGAGACAATCAGCCCAATGTTGGGTCCCTCCGGCGTTTCCACGGGACATACCCTGCCGTAATGGGTGTTGTGGACATCTCGTACCTCAAAACCCGCCCTCTCACGGGTGAGCCCGCCGGGCCCAAGTGCCGAAAGACGCCTCTTATGGGTAATCTCAGAGAGCGGGTTCGTCTGATCCATAAACTGGGACAGCTGACTGCTCCCGAAGAATTCGTTCACCACTGCCGTCACAGGCTTGGCATTGACGAGGTCGTGGGGCATCATGGTTTCCACGTCCAGGAGGCTCATCTTCTCCTTTATGGCCCGCTCCATGCGTACCAGGCCTATTCGGTACTGATTCTCAATCAGCTCACCGACGGCCCGTACCCTTCTGTTGCCGAGATGATCGATATCGTCAACGCTGTAATCGGCCACACCGTTTTTCAGGTTAATGAGGTACTTGACCGACTCGAGTACATCTTCCTTGCGCAAAACCGTCAGGTCCGCGGGCACATCAAGGCGGAGCTTATAATTTATCTTGACCCTCCCCACATCGGAGAGATCGTAACTGTCATTGGAAAAGAAGAGGCTGTTGAAAAATCTCTGTGCCGTCTCAGGCGTCGGCGGATTGCTCGGTCGCAGTCTCCGGTATATATCGATGATCGCATCTTCCTGAGTATCCACCTTATCGATGAGGAGCGTGTTTCGTATATAGGCATTCGACCCGTCCTCTTCGAGCTGGATAAGCTCAATTTCCTTGATACCTTTACCCTGGAGTAATTCAAGCCCCTCCTCGGTTATCTCATCGTTGCACCTGAACAGTATCTCACCAGTTTCGGGGTCTTGTATGCTCGATGCAAGGACCTTGCCAATGACATACTCCTTGTTGACCGATATAATGGTAATCCCCGCATCCATCATCTTCTTGAGGGCGGTCTTGGTTACCTTTCTTCCTTTCTTCACTAATACTTCATCGGCTTTACTATCGACGATATCTTCCGGAGCCCTGTCTCCCACGAGGGTTTCATCAACCATAAGGGAGAGCTTGTCTTTCTTTATAAGAACTGTTTCCCTGTTGTAGAAGAATTGGATCAGTTCCTCGTCGCTGTAACCCATGCCCTTGAGAAGTATCGTCATGGGCATTTTTCTTCTTCTGTCTATCCGTGCATAGAGAATATCCTTCGGATCGAATTCGAGATCCAGCCAAGAGCCCCGTATCGGTATCACTCTCGCCGAATATATGAGCTTTCCACTGGCGTGGGTCTTTCCCTTATCATGGTCAAAGAAGATACCGGGCGACCGGTGAAGCTGACTGACGATAACCCGTTCGGTCCCGTTGATATTGAAGGTACCCTTGTCGGTCATCAAGGGAATCTCGCCGAAATAAATCTCCTGCTCCTTGATATCCCTGACAGTTCTCTGATCGTTCCCGCGAGTGACATCGAAGACGACCAGCCTGACCACTATCTTCAGGGGCGCGTTAAAGGTCATCCCTTTCTGGGTACACTCGTGTACATCGTAGCGCGACTTCCCGATTTTATAACTGACAAACTCGAGGGAGCACTTTCCCCCGAAATCCGTTATGGGAAAGACGCTCTTGAAGGCCCCCTGAAGACCAGAGTTACCCCTTTTGTCAGGTTCCGTATCGTCCTGAAGGAATTTTTCATAGGATCTTTTTTGAATCTCGATGAGATTCGGTATCTCTACTATCTTTTTTATACGTCCAAAGTTTTTTCTATACATAACGATCCCTGTAATTAATCATTCCTCACAATATCCATTGCGAGTAATTTTTTTGCCTGATTTTGCGCCCATCAGAAACTCCAAGAAGACAGAATGTCATCACCGAAACGAAAGAAACACTTCTACCATTGAAACGCTGTCGGGATTGCGCATCAAAAAGTTTTTACACTCATGAATACACAATCCCATATCAATCCTGAAAGTATATAAATGGTACCTGAAAAACAGAGCTTACTTGATCTCTGCAGTACCGCCGACCTCTTCTAATTTTGCCTTTATCTCTTCGGCCTCGGCCTTCGGTACTCCCTCTTTCACTGCCTTCGGAATTCCTTCGACGAGTTCCTTTGCTTCTTTCAGTCCCAGGCCCGTAATAGCCCTGGCTACCTTGATTACCTGAATCTTCTGCTCGCCGTATCCCGTCAGAACAACGTCAAATTCCGTCTTTTCCTCTTCCGGGGCCGCTTGTGCCGGTCCCGCTGCTGCTACCGCTACCGGTGCCGCCGCAGAAACACCAAACTTTTCCTCAAGTTCCTTAACTAACTCTGACAGTTCAAGAACGGTCATCCCTTCGATAAATTCTACGACATCTTCCTTCGTAATCTTCTTTGCTGTTGCCATTTCTTTTATTCCTTCCTGTATACTTTTTAATTTTCCTTTTCTTTCTGCAACCGATACGACTCAAGCACCTGTACAAAGCTTCTCTGCACACCACTTAAAACGGTCACAAACTGAGTCTGCGCACCCACCATGACGGAGAGCAGCTTGGCCAGAAGAACTTCCCTGCTCGGAAGTTCAGCCAAAACCTTGAGCTCTTCACCGGTTAGAACCTTGCCATCCAGCACACCCGAGATAATTTCAAGATTATCATTTTTCTTTGCAAATTCAACCAGTGCCTTTGTCGGTTCAACCACATCACCGAAATTCATGATAAGCGCCCGAGGATCCTTGATATGATCGTCAAGCAGCTCAAAATCGGTATCCTTCAAAGCGATCTTCAGGAGATTGTTTTTAACCACCCTCATCTCGCTGTTGAAATCGCGCAGCCGATTTCTTAAATCAGTCATCTGCGCAACGTCCATGCTGCTGTAATCAGCAAGGACAGCCAATTTTACGCTTTTCAGCTTTTCATGAAGTTCTTTTACAACTTGTTTTTTCGTACTTCTGTCCAAGCCATGGCCTCCTTTCACCTTTAAATTTTCAAAAAACCCTGCATTTACGACTAACAAAGTTTTTCAGAAAGCCAGACCGCACTACAGGAAGAAATATTAAACACTAATATTGTCTCGGCAGGCCATAAAAGCATTCGTTTAAACATCCTGTACCTGCTGTCTCTGACTTTTTTTCTATATTATTTTCTAAACAGCCTTTAAAATATTCCTGACATCAACAGGATCCACCTTCACTCCCGGACCCATAGTCGTTGAAAGAGAAATGGTTTTCAGATATGTTCCTTTACTCGACGAAGGTTTCAACTTAACAATCGTTTCAATCAACGACAAGATATTTTCAATCAACTTGTCCGCCCCAAAAGATACTTTTCCCACAGGGCTGTGAACGATTCCCGCTTTTTCCACCCTGAATTCAACCTTACCTGCCTTGAGCTCTTCTACCGCATTCTTCACATCGAATGTTACGGTACCAACCTTTGGATTGGGCATCAGACCTCTCGGCCCCAGGATTTTTCCCAGTTTTCCGACATTGCCCATCATATCGGGGGTGGCAACGACCCTGTCGAACTCGAGCCATCCACCTTTGATCTTTTCAATGAGATCATCGGAGCCCACGAAATCCGCCCCTGCCTCCTGGGCCTCTTTCTCCTTATCGCCTTTCGCAAAAACCAGTATCTTTACCTTTTTCCCGATTCCATGCGGAAGTACCACGCTCCCCCGCACCATCTGGTCGGCATGCTTGGGATTGACACCCAATCTGATTGCGGCATCAACGGTCTCATCAAACTTTGTCCTCGCAGAGGATACGGCAAGCTCCACCGCTTCACGCAGTGAATACCGATTCTCTGCCTCTATGTCCTTTTTCTTTTCTAAATATCCCTTACCCCTGTTGGCCATCTTCACTTAACTCCGACATAAATTTATTAAACAATATCAATGCCCATTGATCGGGCGGTTCCTTCTACAATCTTGAGTGCGCCTTCCACATCGACGGCGTTCAGATCCTTGTATTTCAACTCGGCAATTTCCTTCAGCTGTTTCGCTGTTACCGTACCCACCTTTTCTCTCTTGGGATCACCCGAACCCTTTGCAATCTTTGCCGCCTGTTTCAAGAGTACAGCTGTGGGCGGTGTCTTGGTAATAAATGTGAAGGATTTATCGGCATAAACGGTGATCACCACCGGTATGATGGTACCTTCCTCTTTCTGTGTCAGTGCATTATAGGCCTTGCAGAATTCCATTATATTCACACCGTGCTGGCCCAAGGCCGGTCCTATCGGAGGTGACGGCGTTGCCTTTCCTGCCGGTATCTGAAGTTTTATGCTTGCTATTATCTTTTTAGCCATTACGATCCCCTTACTTCCTATTTACTGTCCACTGAGGGCTTCAATTCCTAATTCTGAACGACCTGAATAAAATCCAGTTCCACCGGTGTCGATCTGCCGAAGATGCTCACAATAACCCTTAATTTACCCTTCTCGGGTTTTACCTCATCGACCACCCCTTCAAAGTTCGTAAAGGGGCCGTCAACGACCCTTATGTGATCCCCCACTTCAAACTGGAATTTGGGTTTCGGCTTGAGCGTCCCTTCATCGATCCTGGTCTTGAGAACCTCGACATCAGCGTCGGGTATGGGTGTGGGTTTTTCATTGGCACCGATAAAACCGGTAACTTTGGGCGTATTCTTTACCAGATGCCAGGTGTCATCATTCAGCTCCATTTTCACAAGAATGTAGCCGGGGAAAAACTTCCTCTTGGTGGTCTTTTTTTCACCCTTTTTCAGCTCCACCACGTCCTCTTCCGGTATAAGGACGTCTTCGAAATACTCCTCCATACCGGTGGTCGCAATCCTCTCCTCGAGGGATAGTTTGACCCTGTTCTCGAAGCTTGAATATGTATGAACGACATACCAGCGAAATGACATAGTTACCCTAAGAATACCCTAATTATCTTTGTGAGGCCGAAATCAACCATACCGAGAAATATGGAAACAATAATGACCACCGCAAGCACGACAGAAGTCGAGGCAAGCGCCTCCTTCGGCGTGGGCCATGTTACTTTTTTAAGTTCGACCTTCGATTCACGTAAAAACTGCCTGATCTTATCAATAATTACCTTAATTTTATCCATGCACGCGACCCGGTAAAATGGAATGGCAGGCCAGGAGGGACTCGAACCCCCAACACCCGGATTTGGAGTCCGGTG
>CAYSHT010000041.1:0-17130 GCA_964430915.1 uncultured Syntrophaceae bacterium | reverse complement strand
CAATAGAGAAATCCCTGAATCAGACGCATTGCCTGAGCGGGAAGGCAGTATATCAGGACCACATGGGGAATCACCTTTGTCCTCGCCAGCGGAGAAATCACAAGGCCATGACAACTATCTTCCATGCAATAGAGATGCTCCTGCATTTTTTCCGATACTTCGGCATCCTTTGCATAGAGACCAACACTGAAGAGATTCATCCATTCCTTTGACTCTTCGGTAATGGAATCCCACCCGTAGATGGCACGGGCCATCTTGCAGCTTATATCCTCTTCGGTTATCGCCATGGTCCAGCCGTAGGACCTCGACATCTTAAAGTTCTGACACAGGAAGTTCTGCACATTCATATCTTTTAGAGGTCGCTTATATCCCGGTTGAATCTCTGAGGGAGAACCAATTATCCTGACGGCGAGGGGAAACGTGGCCGGTCTGATATATTTCTCAATCTTTTTTCCCATCTCATGATAGGTTTCGAGGTCTTTCTGCATATATCTTCTCTCCCTTAATAATTCCGACGCGTGCCCCTGAAATTCGGGATCAATTTAAATCCAGCGCCGCACCTTTTTCTTGTATTCCCGCCAGGCATGGGGAAACTGCTCTTCGATCATCCGTTCTTCGGCCTTTATGAACACTGCGTCCATGAGATAGACAAAGATCGGAACCACGACAAAGGGCGAAAGTTCTCCCAGAAGGACTGCAATGCCGGAAAGGATAAACACCATCCCTAGATACATCGGATGTCGGGTAATCTGAAATACACCATCCGTGATAAGGACATTTGATGTCTCGAAGGGTTTTACCGTTGTATCATGTTTCTTAAAGACGTCGTCGGCAACGAGATTGATGAAAATCCCCGCAAAAAGAGGGACTGCGCCGAGAAGATTCCAGGGAAAGCGGACAATCTTGACCACGGGAAAAAGGAAATAAAGAAGCAGCATGAACACAATCGATACAAATATATAGGTCGGAGGAAGAGGCTTTTTTTGTCTCATCGTTTTTTTCGAACTCAAAAGGATCGAATAAGGATCAGCGTATTTATTTTTTATGGGAAAAGGGGCCGTGTCATCCACAAAACCCCTTTTAAAATTGAAGCTCCCCGCAATAAGTTGCGGGGAATCTCCGATTGTTAAGGAAAATGTTTATTTTTGTTCGCTCGCTAACCCCGTTGCATAGAGCGGGGAATGTGCTCGCTGTTCAATTCATGGTAGTCCCACGGGGAATCGAACCCCGGTTTCCGGCGTGAGAGGCCAGCGTCCTAACCGCTAGACGATGGGACCATGGCTGGGGGACCAGGATTCGAACCTGGGTAGCAGATTCCAGAGACCTGAGTCCTACCTCTAGACGATCCCCCACGAAAGCTATTTTTTGAAGGTTCCCGCATAGACAATTACCTTCAAAAAGTCAAGGTTTAAATTCCACCAGAGACAGACCCCACCGAATCATCGTCTGAAAATCAACCAATGTGTGTTATTTTTGCAACAGTATCCTCTCTCTCACAGAGTATGCCGTGCGATACCGATCCGTTTCCCCGCATCGTTTCTCCGCCGGAGGTTTTGCTATCATTACAATTTTTCCAACATTTCAGTTCGGCAGATTTTATGGTATGATATTTGCTCATCGTCACAGAGGTTGCTATAATAGAAACAAAGTCTCGGAAACGCATAATTTTCTTGACATGAGAGCAAATTTGTAATTATCTCACATCCTTTATTCGAAGGCTTAGTTAGCAGGTCCTGGTTTGCAGATAAATATTGCAAATATTCCCGAAGAGGGATTGGAGCTTACGTTCTCAAAGGGTGACGGGTGGTTCTCCCATATCCTGCCTGAAAAAGACAGTGCAAATTTTTCCGTTCGAAGTGTCGATGTCGACTGTTCGGTAAAGAGAGTTTTAAAAAACGTAACTGTCAAGGGGAGTATAAGGGCCGGAATAGAACTCGAATGCTGCAGATGCCTTGCAAAATTTGATCTTCCGGTGGAGGAGAACTTTAAATATACCTTTACACAGGCCTCCCATACGCTTGATGAAGAGATTGAATTAACATATGAAGATTTAGATTTTGCCTACTATGTGGGCGACGTTATCGAGATTGACCAGGTAATAGCAGAGCAGATTATACTTCAGATTCCGATCAAGCCCCTTTGCAGCGATTCATGCAGAGGGCTTTGCCCAATTTGCGGGATCAATCTGAATAAAGAAAACTGTGACCATGAAAAGGAACGAATCGATAATCCTTTTGCTGTTTTGAAAAATTTAAAAGTCAAAAAGAGGTAGAATTAACATGGCAAACCCAACAAGCAGACATTCGAAAACGAGAAGAGGCAAGAGAAGATCTCATGATGCACTCACGGCCCCGACGACATCTATATGTCCCCAGTGTAACGAACCCAAGCTGCCGCACCGCGCATGTCTCAATTGCGGAACATACAAGGGAAAGGAAGTCATCTCTATAGCCGAATAGATCACTCAAGGGTGAAAGGTAATGGGTAAATTAGGCGCTGTCTTCCCAGGCCAAGGCTCACAATATATAGGAATGGGACAGGACTTCTTCGATCGATTTGAAGAAGCGAGGAGCACCTTTGCCGAAGCCACGGAAGTTTTAAAGACAGACATAAAGGACCTCTGCTTCAAAGGTCCCCAGGAGGCCCTTGACTTCACGGTCAATACCCAGACCTGCCTCCTTACCGTCAGTGTTGCCGCCTACAGAATATTTGAGGCCGAGACAGGCATAAAACCATCGATAATGGCGGGACACAGCCTCGGAGAATACAGCGCCCTTTGTGCTTGCGGTGCCTTTGAATTTAGAGATGCCCTGAGGCTTGTGCACTCAAGGGCTCGCTGCCAGCAGGAAGCCGTTCCCAAAGGTGAAGGCTCCATGGCGGCAATAATCGGCATTGAAAGGGAATCCGTTGAGGCAATTTGCCAAGATATAAGCGGTGATGGCGAAATAGTCGAACTGGCAAACATGAATTCTCCGAACCAGTTTGTGATATCGGGACATGTAAAGGCCGTGGAAAAGGCCATTGCGATGGCCAAAGACAAAGGGGCCAGAATGGGGATCATGCTTCCCATAAGCATCCCCTCCCACTGCAGCCTCTTGAGGGATGCGGCAGACAGATTTGAGGAAAACCTCAAAGAAATAACAATCGGGGAATTCTCTTCAGAGGTAATTCCAAATTGTGATCCTCATGTGCTACACTCGAAGGAAAACACGAGAGACCTTTTAAAACGTCAGCTTTATTCTCCCGTACGATGGCAGGAGACGGTGGAAAAAATGGCTCAAAGGGAAATAGACACTGCAGTTGAGGTGGGTCCTAAAAGGGTTCTTTCCGGCCTTATAAAAAGGATAGCCCCCACTATGGGAATCATCAATGTCGAAGACAGCGATTCCCTGAAAAAGGCGGCAGAATTCCTTAAAAACAGACAGTAAAATCCGTAACAAAAAATATTCCGATCTGAGATAATATGGAAACAGAAACTTTGAAACAAAAAAGTCTGGCCGGCAGAATAGCCCTCGTGACAGGTGCGTCGAGAGGAATAGGAAGGGCAATTGCGGTAAAACTTGCCAAACAGGGGGCCTTTACCTATATTAACTACGCGAAAAACGAAAAGGCCGCCCGAGAAACCCTTAAGATCATAGAAGAGGTTGGTGGAAAGGGCACATTATTACAGTTCGATGTAAAGAACACCGATGCGGTCAAGGGAGCCATAACAGACATAGCAACTGAAAAGGGGAGCCTGGATATACTCGTTAATAATGCAGGTATCACCCTTGACGGAATCTTCGCGAGAACGAAAGAAGAAAGCTGGGACGATGTAATCGATACCAATTTAAAGGGGGTTTTCAACTGTTCCAAATCGGCAATACGCTACATGATGAAAAAGAGATGGGGACGCATCATTAACATGACATCGGTTGTTGCCGAGGCGGGAAATGCCGGACAGGTATGCTACTCGGCATCAAAGGCGGGGATAATCGGCCTCACGAAGTCTCTTGCCAGAGAGATCGGGTCGAGAAATATATGCATCAATGCAGTTGCCCCGGGATTCATAGAAACTGACATGACCGCCTCCATAGGAGAGGAAAATCGCGAGAAACTTGTTGATTTGATTCCGCTCGCAAGGCTCGGCACACCTGATGATGTGGCAAGTGTCGTTGAATTCCTTGCGTCCGAAAAAGCAGGCTATATAACCGGTCAGGTAATTCACGTTAACGGCGGTCTTTATATGTAAACCGTGTTACTGTTATCAAAATAAGGAGGTGTATTGAATGAGCAACATCGATATCGAGGCAAAAGTAAAAGTAACCATCATGGATCAGCTGAATATAGCCGAGGAAGAATACATTCCCGAGGCATCTTTTATAGACGATCTGGGAGCCGATTCTCTCGACATAGTTGAGCTTCTCATGGCCCTTGAGGATGAGTTCGGCATTGAAATTCCCGACGAGGATTTAATAAAGATCGCAACTATCAAGGATGCCATTGATTACATAAAACAAAGGGTGGAATAGACCATGATTTCATCGAAAAAAAGAGTGGTGGTAACGGGACTCGGAACCGTGAATCCTTTGGGCAATAATGTTGAGGATACCTGGAAAAATGCCTGTGCCGGACAATCGGGAATCGGACAGATAACAAAATTTGACACCGAGGGTTACAAAACGACCATCGCCGGAGAATTAAAGGATTTTGACCCCACTTTGTATGTCAGCGCCAAGGAATGCCGGAGACTGGATGATTTCATCATTTATGCCCTCGCGGCTTCCGATATGGCCATTGCCGATTCGGGACTAACCATTGACGATTCAAACGCCGAGCGCGTTGGCGTCATATTGGGCTCTTCCATCGGTGGACTTTCCACGATGGAGAAAGAAGAAGGAGCTCTCTTGAATGGGGGACCAAGAAAAATCTCCCCCTTTGCAATTCCAGCGGTCCTTGCAAATCTCGCGCCCGGTCACGTCTCTATAAAATACGGCCTCAAGGGACCCATAAGCTGTGCCGTCACGGCATGCGCTGCCTCAAATAATGCGATTGCAGACGCATTCAGAACGATTGCCTGCGGTTACGCGGACGTGATGATATCGGGTGGAACCGATGCGGCAATCTGCCCGCTCACCATTGCCGGATTTAATGCCATGAGGGCGCTGTCCACCAGAAATGATGAACCGGAAAAGGCAAGCAGGCCTTTTGATAAAGGTCGAGACGGTTTTATTGTCAGCGAGGGATGCGGCATCGTGATACTTGAGGAATTGTCTCACGCCCTTCAGCGAGGAGCAGACATATATGCAGAGATAGCGGGCACCGGTTTAACAAGCGATGCCTTTCATATGGCCGCGCCGCCGGAGGGACACGAAGGTGCGGTACGATGTATGAAGGTTGCCCTTCAGGATGCGGGCATGAAACCCTCTGATATTGACTACATCAACGCACATGGCACATCGACACCGCTTAACGATGTCTATGAAACAGAGGCGATAAAGAAGGTCTTCGGTTCGCACAGTAAAACCCTCGCCGTCAGTTCGACAAAATCGATGACGGGTCACCTCCTCGGTGCTGCCGGAGGAGTTGAGGCCATCTTCTCTGTGAAGGCGATTCAGGAAGGCACCATTCCGCCGACAATTAATCTGGAAGACCCCGATATTGGATGTGATCTCGACTACGTTTCCCAGGGGGCAATAAAAAGGGACCTCCGATCTGTCATGTCAAATGCTTTCGGTTTTGGCGGTGTCAATTCGGTTCTCATATTTAAAAAATTCGAAAATTAGGAAAGTCTGCCATGAAAATTGCTATAGGCTCCGATCATGCTGGGTTTGCCCTCAAAGAAGGTGTTAAGAAATACCTGAGCCAGAGGAATATGGAGATAGCAGACATGGGTACCCACAGTGAAGAATCGGTGGACTACCCTGATTTCGGGATGGAAGTCGCACATCGTGTCTCGACAGGCGAAATAACACGGGGTATTCTCATCTGCGGATCGGGTGTGGGAATGTCAATAGTGGCAAACAGATTTCCCGGCGTGAGAGCTGCTCTCAGTCTTGACACGGAAACGGCAATACTGAGCAGGAAGCACAACGATTCCAATATTCTCGTCCTCGCAGGGAGGAGATCGGATATCGAAACGGCCGAGTCAATCGTTTCGGCATGGCTTGAAACTGAATTTGAGGGTGGCCGCCACCAGCGGCGACTTGACAAAATAGACGATATGGAATCCGGCACACGATAACACAAAGGATTTCATAGCCGGGGAAGCGTAATAGCATGAATTCATCGAGGAGGTTTTTTTAATGTCAGGACTTGCACATATTGACCCTGAAATTGCCCAGGCAATACTCAACGAAACGAGGAGGCAGGCGGGCAAACTGGAGCTCATTGCCTCGGAAAATTTCGTCAGCGAGGCAGTTCTCGAAGCACAGGGATCCATCATGACGAACAAATATGCCGAAGGATATCCCGACAAACGATATTACGGCGGCTGTGAATACGTGGACGTAGCAGAGAAACTCGCCATCGAGAGGGCCAAAGAACTCTTTGGTGCAGATCATATCAACGTACAGCCTCATTCCGGGAGCCAGGCGAATATGGCCGTGTATTTTGCCACACTTCAACCGGGTGATACAATCCTGGGAATGAATCTCTCCCACGGAGGGCATCTCACCCATGGAAGTCCGGTGAATTTTTCGGGTAGACTCTACAACGTCGTTTCTTACGGCGTGGACAAGGAAACGGAAACGATTGATTTTAACGAGGTCGAGGATCAGGCAAAGAAACATAAGCCGAAACTCATCGTCGTCGGAGCAAGTGCCTATCCGAGGATAATTGATTTCGAGAAATTCAGAGAAATAGCGGACAAGACGGGAGCCGCCATCATGGCAGACATAGCCCATATAGCTGGTTTAGTTACTGCCGGGCTTCATCCTTCCCCCGTACCGGTATGCGAATTTGTCACGACCACGACGCACAAAACTCTTCGCGGTCCCAGGGGTGGCATGATCATGTGCAAGGAGGATTACGCAAAGGTTCTAAATAGCCGCGTTTTCCCCGGCAGCCAGGGAGGACCCCTGATGCATATAATCGCGGCAAAAGCGGTGGCATTTAAAGAGGCGCTAAAACCTGAATTTAAAGTATATCAGTCTCAGATCGTGAAAAATGCCAAGGCCCTTGCAGAGGGACTCATATCCCACGGTCTGCGTCTCGTTTCGGGTGGAACGGACAACCATTTGATGCTTATCGATCTGACTGACAAGGGGCTCACCGGCAGAGACGTCGAGGATGCCCTTGACGAGGCGGGTATCACCACTAACAAAAACGGCATTCCCTTTGACACGAAAAGTCCCATGGTCACAAGCGGGATACGACTGGGAACTCCGGCGCTCACCACACGGGGCATGTGTGAGAAGGAGATGCGAATCATCGCCGGCCTTATTGCCTCAGTTATCGATGATATAGAAAACGAATCGTTAATTGCTGACGTAAGAAGCGAAGTGAAAAAACTCTGTGATAATTTTCCGCTTTACAGAGAGAGAATTTAAGGCATTGAATTGAACAGCGAGCGCATATAAAATAAACATTTTCCTTAATAATCGGAGATTCCCCCGCAGTTTGTTGTGGGGAGATTCAATCGGAAATTTAAAGTAATACTTTGATTTCGAAGAACCAAATGATTATATTAGGGCGTAAAGTGGGATAAAATGGACGCGAAATCCGAAGCTCTGAACTCAAAAAAACAATTTGAGAACGAACGTCCCAGCTGGGATGAATACTTCATGGATATTGTGGATCTTGTCTCAAAGAGGTCCACCTGCCTGAGGAGAAAAGTGGGTGCTGTCCTTGTAAGAGAGAAGAGAATACTTGCCACGGGATACAACGGACCGCCGACCGGAATCACTCACTGCGCAGTAGTCGGCTGCCTGCGAGACAAGCTGAAAATTCCCTCTGGTGAGCGCCACGAGCTTTGCCGTGGTCTCCATGCGGAACAGAATGCGATTATACAGGCCGCTCTGCACGGGGTTACCACGAAAAATGCAACGATATATTGCACAAATCATCCCTGTATAATATGTTCAAAGATGATAATAAATTCGGGTATTACTAAAATTGTATACCGTGAAGATTACAGTGACAAACTCGCCGAAGAGATGTTAGAAGAAGCGGGTATCGAGGCAAGAAAGATATGAATTGTCCATTCTGTTCCAACAGTGAAAACAGGGTAATCGATTCAAGATTAAGCAAGGACGGGGACGCCATTCGTAGAAGAAGAGAATGCGAGGCCTGTGGAAAGAGATTCACCACCTACGAGTATGTGGAAGAGGTGCTTCCCGTTGTCATAAAAAAGGATGGAAGGAGAGAGCCCTTCGACAGGGTTAAAATACTGAAGGGTATCAAAAAGGCCTGCCAGAAACGCCCTATAAGCATGGATGTCATTGAAAACATAGTGGAGAGAATCGAACAGGCCTGCCAGGAATATCAGCTGAAGGAAATACCCAGTTCAATAGTAGGGGAAAGGATCATGGAGGAACTCCACAATCTTGATGGGGTTGCCTACGTACGATTTGCCTCGGTATACAGGGAATTCAGGGATGTAAATGATTTTCTTGACGAATTGAAAGACCTCTTGAAAGCGAAAGGCAAAAAGAGGAAGAAATCCTGATGTTCACTGGTATAATCGAAGATATGGGCATCGTGAAAAAGATGGCAAAAAGAGGTAGTGACGCCCAGCTGGAAATAGCTACAAAGATGAACCTCGATGATGTGAAGGTGGGTGACAGCATAGCCATAAGCGGCGCCTGTCTTACCGTTATCGATATCAAAAAGGAAACATTTACGGCCGACGTTTCGGCGGAAACCCTGGCAAAGACAACCCTTAAATCTTCGACAACCGGGGACAGGATAAATCTTGAAAAGGCTCTCAGGATTGACTCATTCCTGGGAGGACACTTTGTGCTGGGACACGTGGACGGTATCGGAACAATCTGTGAAAAGTCCGTCAGATCAAACTCGATACTATTTGGATTTGAAATTGATAAGGAGCTTGGCAGGTATATCGTGCAGAAAGGTTCCATCACCGTTGATGGCATCAGCCTCACGGTAAACAGGTGTGAAAAAAACAGGTTTTATGTTAACATTATTCCACTTACGGCCCGAGAAACGACTCTTGGATTTAAAAACGCGGGTGATGCGGTAAATGTTGAAACGGATATACTCGGAAAGTATGTGGAACGGTTCGTCCATCCCGATAAGGAAATAGATACGGCTTTTCTGTCGGAGCATGGATTTATAAAATAAATGGTGGGAAGAAGGTAACGAATGATTAGCACTATCAAAGAAGCAATAAAAGATATCCAGAAGGGCAAAATGGTCATTCTGGTCGATGATGAGGACAGAGAGAACGAAGGCGATCTCTGTATGGCGGCAGAATACATTACACCGGAAATAATCAGTTTCATGGCAACATACGGAAGGGGGCTTATCTGCCTTTCCCTTTCGAATGAAATTGCGGACAAATTGAACCTTCACCTCATGGTAAATGACAACAAGTCGCGTTTCGGCACGGCCTTCACCGTTTCCATTGAGGCCACAAGGGGGGTAACGACTGGGATTTCAGCCCACGACAGGGCAACGACCATATTGACGGCAATTGCAGACGAGGCTAAGCCGGGAGATCTGGTAAGTCCGGGTCATGTTTTTCCCATACGAGCCAGAAAAGGTGGCGTCCTGGTAAGAACGGGACAGACGGAGGGGTCAGTAGACCTGGCTCGTCTGGCAGGGTTAAAAAATGCCGGGGTTATCTGTGAGATCATGAAGGATGACGGAACGATGGCGCGAATGCCCGATCTTGAGATTTTCGCAAAAGAGCACGGCCTGAAGATTGTGACAGTTGCCGACCTGATCGATTTCAGAATGCAGCATGAACGCCTTATACGAAGAGCGGCATCGGCCAACCTCCCCACCAAATACGGAGGGGAATTTCAGATAATCGTTTACGAAAACGACGTTGATGACATGAAACACTTAGCACTTGTCAAAGGGGATATAAAGCCCGATGACGAGGTGCTCGTACGAGTTCATTCCGAGTGCGTCACGGGCGATCTCTTCGGATCGCTCAAGTGCGACTGCGGCGATCAGCTCCATACGGCCATGAGTATGGTCGAAAAGGAGGGCAAGGGAGTCATCGTATATATGCACCAGGAAGGGAGGGGAATCGGCCTTGCGAACAAAATAAAGGCCTATCATCTCCAGGAAAACGGACTGGATACGGTAGAGGCAAACATTGAACTCGGTTTCAAGGATGACTTAAGAGATTACGGTATCGGCGCCCAGATACTCGTTGATCTCGGTGTAAAAAAAATGCGATTGATGACGAACAATCCCAAAAAGATAGTGGGACTTGAAGGGTACGACGTTGAGATTGTAGAGAGAGTCCCCATAGAAATAAAACCGAATGACAAAAACATCCGATACCTTAAGACAAAAAAGGATAAGATGGGACATCTATTACAAATATGAAAAACGGGGAAACTATTATGCCAAAGATCATTGAAGGAAAAATAGTAGCCAAGGGGTTAAAGTTCGGTATTGTAGCAAGCCGGTTTAATGATTTTATATGCGGAAAACTCATAGAGGGTGCCATCGATGCCCTGAAAAGGTCGGGTGCCGATGAGAAAACTATTACGATAGTGAGAGTTCCCGGCGCCTTTGAGATACCGCTTGTGGCCAAGAAACTCGCGAAGAGCGGCGATTTCGATGCGATAATATGTCTCGGTGCCGTTATAAGGGGCGACACCCCCCATTTTGAGTATATAAGTTCCGAAGTATCCAAGGGAATCGCAACGGCTACGCTCGATACTGGCATACCTATTGCGTTCGGTGTGATTACCAGCGACACCTTGGAGCAGGCAATAGAACGGGCCGGTTCGAAATCAGGAAATAAGGGGTGGGACTCTGCCATATCTGCCATTGAGATGGCAAATCTATTCAAGATGCTGTAGTCAGAGGAGTTAATGGGTCACAGAAGACAGGCACGAGAAGTTGCCTTACAGGTTCTTTATCAGGTCGATGTCTCGAAAATTGATCCCCAGGAGGCGATTGAGCTTTACTGTGAGAACTTCGATATACAGGATAACGTAAAGGAGTTTTCCAGCGAACTCATACTGGGAACACGTCTGCATATTGAGGAAATCGACAGTTTCATCAGTAACTGTTCGGAGAACTGGACCCTGGACAGAATGGCACGGGTAGATAAAAACATCCTGAGGATGGCCGTCTACGAACTTCTCTACTGCGCAGATATTCCGCCAAAGGCAACCCTCAATGAGGCTATTGATATCGGAAAAAGCTACGGTACCGAAAATTCAGGTTCTTTTATCAACGGTATTCTTGATGCCTTATATGTAAAATTGCGGAAGGACGATGAAGATAACACTATCTTCGGAACCGATTGACGATCTGACTCACGAGAACCTTGCTTTAGGGTTCTTCTCAGATGAACGACCGCCACGGGGTTACTGTGGCCATGCTGACTGGCGTTTAAACGGCCTGATATCAAAACTGATAGCAAAGGGCACCATTACCGGCTCATCAATGGAACGAGTTCTTATTCATACCAATTATCGAATCCCCCCACCCAAAATCTTTCTTTTTGGTCTGGGGAAATCAACTCACTTAGACTATGAGAAACTATACCATACAGGATACGACGTATCACAAACCTTAAGCGAAATGAGGTGTGACGATTTTGCCCTGGATATTCCCGGTGCAGGAAGATGCACTCTTGAGGTATCAAAGATGGCAAAGTCATTACTATCCGGTTTGTGGGACTATTTTACAGATCACCCCGAGAAACGGGGCATCCTGTCTTCCTGCATACTGGGAGAAGAGGTTTTCATAGATGAAATCACTCTGGGGATACATGAATTCAAGGTAGACGGGAAAAAGGGGACAGCCGTCGAAATTCACCAGGGTAAAGAACACAGGCACGTCTGAAAATCCCAAGAGGCTATAATACAATGAGAGTGATAGTGATAGGAGCCGGTGAAGTCGGTTTTAATATCGCGGACATTCTGTCCAAAGAGGGGCACGACCTCATCATTATTGACAAGGATGAGGAACGTCTGAAGAGCGTTTCGGAAAACCTGGATGTACAGACCATTGTGGGAACGGGAAGCAGTCCGCAGATCCTCAAGAAGGCTAAACTGGACCAGTCCGACATGGTTGTCGCCGTCACCGACAGCGATGAGACAAACATCGTTGCATGCCTTCTTGCATCCACACAATCGAAGGGTCCTCTCAAGATTGCACGGATAAGAAATCCGGATTTAAACAAGGATTCCATACTCTTCGATAAAGAGCATCTCGACATAGACCTCTGTATTAATCCCGAGAGAGAGGCGGTCGTGAACGCCATTAATCTCATGGAATATTCAGGTGCCTCGGAAGTTATTGACTTTGCAGAAGGAAATATAAAGCTTGTGGCATTTTATGTGGATGCGGGCTGCATTGCCGTTGGGAAAAACCTCCAAAAGATTAAAGAGATGTTCGGAAAAGACATCCTCATCGCGTCTATCACACGCAAAAACGAACCACTCATACCCTCCGGCAAATCGGTCATCAAAAAGAATGATCACCTTTTCTTCTTTGCCAAATCGAGGGACGTGAGACGTATATTGAAATTTTTCGGAAAGGAAACGGAACCTCCTCAGCGGGTGTTCATTCTCGGCGGGGGCAACACCGGTTTTATGCTTGCCCAGGCCCTCGAAAAGAGAGGAATTCTGACAAAAATCATAGAGAAGAAACAGGGCCAGTGCGAGTTTTTGGCCTCCAGGCTGAATAAAGCCGTTGTCCTCCATGGAGATGGTACGATTCAGGAGCTTTTAAAAGAGGAAAACATAAAGGATGCCGACTACTTCATTGCAGTGACCAACGATGAGGAGGCAAATATTCTTGGATCGCTTCTGGCAAAACAATTAGGAGCAAAAAAGGTAATATCGCTTGTCAATAAGATCGATTATGCCCATCTCATTCCCTCCATAGGTATAGACGGTATCATGAATCCGAGACATGCCACGATCGGCAAGATTCTTCATTTTATCAGGAAGGGGAAAATTATATCGGCAACTCCTCTCCGTGACGAGAAGGCCGAGGCCGTTGAGTTTATTGCGCTCGAAACATCGGATATCACGAACAAACCCATTAAGGACATAAATTTCCCGAAAGGCACTATTATAGGGGCTATATTGAGGGATGACGAGGTAATCATTCCATGGGGCGATACCGTAATACTACCGGGGGATCGTGTCATACTTGTAACGCTTCGTTCAACGATTCCTCAGCTCGAAAAAATCCTGACCGTTAAAATGGACTACTTTGCATGAGCGTCAAAAATATCTTATACATCCTGGGAGCTCTCCTCTTCTTCCTCGGGCTCACCATGTTTTTACCCTTGGTGTGCTCCATCTATTTTGGAGAAGCGGACTATAAGGCTCTCAGCGTCTCAATGGGAATCACATCCCTTACGGGGCTCCTTCTCTTTTATCTCTTCAAGCCCTCGAACGGAGACCTGACCCTGTCTCACCGGGAAGGTTTTATCATTGTTGCCTCCGGCTGGTTCCTCGCCGCAACCTTCGGTTCCCTGCCCTACCTGATTCATGGAGTTCTTCCGAGTTTTGTCGATGCCTTCTTTGAATCAATATCGGGCTTTACGACCACAGGGGCGACCGTAATATCACACATCGAGGGCATCCCTCACGGCATACTTCTCTGGCGTTCACTCACCCAGTGGCTGGGAGGAATGGGAATCATCATACTTTCCATTGCCATATTTCCACTCCTCGGTGTGGGGGGAATGCAGCTCTATAAGGCCGAACTCCCGAGTCCCGTGAAGGATAAGCTCACACCACGGATAACGGAAACAGCCCGGACATTATGGATTGTCTATATCATCATTTCAACGGTAGAGTTTATCATGCTTCTCTTTGGCGGAATGGACGTTTTCAATTCTCTCTGCCATACCTTTACCACGATGTCTACCGGCGGCTTCTCCACAAGTGATGCGAGTATTGCACAGTTTCACAGTACCTATATTGACGGAGTGATAACCCTCTTCATGCTCATAGCCGGTATCAACTTCACCCTCCACTACAGTCTGATCGTGGGAAATTTCAGGGCCGTCCTCACGAATAGCGAGCTCCGCTTCTACCTGGGAATTGCACTGACCGCAGTTATCATCGTTACCATCAACTTGAGATTACATGTCTTTGACGAAATAGGAACGTGCCTGAGATACGCATCATTCCAGGTCATTTCAATATTGACAACAACGGGATTTACAACGGCCAATTTCAGTGAATGGCCCTCACTTTCTAAGATTATTCTCCTTCTCCTCATGTTTGTAGGGGGATCGGCGGGATCAACAGGCGGCAGCATCAAGTGCCTGCGAATCCTCCTTATCCTGAAACACAGTTACAGAGAACTCTACAGGCTTGTGCATCCCCATGCGGTGACGGCAGTAAAGCTCGGAAAGCGGATCGTGTACCCGGAAACAATGGCGAGCATCTGGGGCTTTTTCATACTCTATCTTGCGGTGACAGTTATTGCCGCTATCATCCTTACCGTTCTCGGGTTGGACGTGATGACGGCCTTTTCGTCCGTTGCTGCGACCATCGGTAATGTCGGGCCCGGATTCGGAGCGGTAAACCCCTCCTCAACATACAGCGAGATACCCTATCTGGGGAAATGGGTCCTCTCATTATGCATGCTTGCGGGGAGACTTGAGATCTATACTGTTATGATTCTTTTCATACCTGAGTTCTGGAAAAAATAGGACGGATACACGAAATACTCTGAAGTCTTCAGACACCAAAACAACAAAAAGGTTCCGAGGTACGTGCTGGACTTTTTTAAGCTTACTGTTCGGGAACTTCGTTTTCTTCCTTAAGAGTAAAAAGGGACAACCGCTCACTGACTAAACGCGCCTTGGTCTCGATCACATGTAAAGAAGTTTTGATTTTTTCCGGTGTATCCAGGCTTTCGACATTAGCCATAATTTTTCCCAGTTCTGAGAGGAGAGCCTTTTGATCTTCGCTGACTCGATTGAGGATAGCTGAAAGTCCATCTATCATCTCATTAATTTCCCCGCATTCTTTTTTCAGGTAGTCCCGATTACGGACATAGACTTTACGTGTC
Source organism: uncultured Syntrophaceae bacterium (assembly GCA_964430915.1). Taxonomy (GTDB): domain Bacteria; phylum Desulfobacterota; class Syntrophia; order Syntrophales; family UBA2210; genus JAFGBH01. Next base: position 1,953 of record CAYSHT010000041.1, on the reverse strand, counting down.
AGGTCACCCTCGCCCATTTTTTTAAAGGTATGGGTAAAATTGACGAGTGGACCGCATATTCTATGGGTTACGATAATATGATGGATAACAAACAATATAACTATGAGTATAATAGCCGGCAATAGCCACTTTATTAATATAAGAAAGGTCTGGGCCATGCGATACTGGATCTCTATATCGTCGGAGAAAATCATCTTGCCAACGAGAGGTGAAAAAACAACACCTACAGTTAGGAGGATAACCAGTAACATATATATTATGGTATTGAACACTACTCTGAGCTGAAGATCCTTATTGATAAGATAATTTCTAAACTTCCGCTTATTGTTTTTCTCCATTGCTATTTTTCCTTCCTGGTCGTCACGTCTGTCGAGAAATCATAGATAAAGGTCACGCTGGAATTTTCATGACTGGATTCAGCCTTAAAGACAGGTGTGGTAAGTGGATGTGCGCCATCTCCCGAAATTATTTCGATCTTTACCCCTTCTGAAGGGGTAAAACCCAACACCGCAGAATTCAGCCCACCTCCGGAAGTACCACCAACGATGAAATCGCCCATGCTACCGTAATACTTACCATTTTCGGCGAAGTAACCCGCCTCGGTTTTGACGAACTGATTGAGATCGTACCTTATTGTAACATCGTAGGCCCTGCTTGTGTATCGGTACAGCGAGAGTACCGCTATCGCTATCAATAGACCTATTACACAAATGACAATAAGAAGTTCGATAAGAGTTAGCGCTTCTGAATTAGAAATAAAACGCCGACAGGCCTTTTGCATACATTCGTCCCGGAGTAACAATATTTTTCAGAAGGAAAAAAGCGTTGATGCCCCATCTTTTCTCAATAACGCTATATTTAGACCACTTTTTTTCGAATATGTCAAACAACTCAAACAAAAAACTCCCTTGCCCTGTGTATGAGATACGTTGAATTGAACAGCGAGCGCATTCCCCGCTTTCTGCGGCGGGGGAAGCGAGAATAAAAAATAAACATTTTCCTTAACAATTGTTGCCTGCCAATGAATAGGTGCATCAGTTGTAGAAATTGTTGTAACATGCATAACAGAAAATATCGTTCAAATCTAATATGCATAGTTGAGAAGATAGTGGATGTCCGAATATACCCATACTCACAAAAAGCAAAAAGCAACTTCTTTTAATATCAGCATAAAGAGATGGTGGATTCAGATAATCATTATAAGTGTCACTCTCATTGCCATCGGCATAACAGCTTTTCTTGGGTTTCAGACCTTTCGGTTTATATAGAGAAATGGTGGCGGGCACACACCCGCCACCATTTCTCAAAATCACCACAAAAAAGAAATTTCACCCCCCGTTTTTCAAAAAATCCATTAAAGATTACAATCTTGCTTTGATTGTCTCTAAATTTATGATAGAAAACCGCTTGGTAAAATTCCACGCTATCGACAAAACAAATATCGGAGAGATTAATGAATAGAAAATACAATCCCCATGCAATTGAAGATAAATGGCAACTATACTGGGAAAAAGAAAAGACCTACAAGGTCACTGAAGACACTGATAAGAAAAAATACTACCTCCTCGAAATGTTTCCCTATCCTTCGGGGAATATCCATATGGGACACGTAAGAAATTACACCATAGGGGACGTCGTGGCCCGTTACAAGAAAATGACAGGGTTCAACGTCCTTCATCCGATGGGATGGGACTCCTTCGGCATGCCGGCTGAAAACGCCGCCATTGAACACGGCATCCATCCCTCTGTCTGGACCAATGAAAATATCGAACACATGCGAAAACAGCTTAAGCGCATGGGATTCTGCTATGACTGGGACAGAGAGCTGTCCACCTGCGAACCCGAATATTACAAATGGGAACAGCTCTTTTTTGTCTGGATGTATGAAAAAGGTCTCGTCTATAAAAAGGGCGGCGTGGTCAACTGGTGCTCCGATTGTCAGACCGTCTTGGC
>CAYSHT010000040.1:0-17150 GCA_964430915.1 uncultured Syntrophaceae bacterium | reverse complement strand
CTTCTTGAGACTGAATTCACGCAGTTTCAGGAGCCTCTTTTTTACCTCCTCTGCGGCCTTATCCGCGGACAAGAGGCGAGGCGGCTTACCCTTTGAAGCAACGATGGCATCTCTCATCTCGCCAACGAGGGAACGAGAGGTATCCACCACCACATTCCTCGGAAATTCTCTGGAAATTCCATCCTTCTCCAGGATTATAAGTATCTCGTCGATCTTGGGGAGATTCTTCAAGGATTCCTTGAGTCTGTCGTCCATGTCCCTTTTATGCTCCTCGGGAATTGAGACAAAAGTCTCTGAAGTTGTTAACGGCAGTAAAAAACTCCCGCATCATTATCACCCAGTAATACCTGCCGCGGCCCGTCAGATGGAGAGCACCCTCGCTATACCGCAAACCGCCGGCACAGAAAAAGGCGGCAATATCGGGAAAGAGGTATAAAAACGCTCGCCTGCCGTATTTTTCAACTAAAGTATCAAGGGAGAGCTCCATACCAAAGAGTTTCATGACAAAATCGTAGCGAATCTGATCCTGAAGAGAAAAATCGCGTGATGCCATAAGGGGTATTTCTCCCCTTTCCAGACGTTCGATATACTCCGGTATATAAAATGTATTGGCGTAACACCTGCCGTCAAGATACCCTATGGAACCGCTCCCCAGGCCCGCGTAGTCATCGTAGTCCACGATATACTCGTCAATTATAGCGTCCTTTCTGGAAAAACACCAGGCAGAGGAAAAATGGTAATGGGGGGTCAGGCTCCTTGATATCAGATGATAAAAGTCTTGTTCCTTCTTGTAATCGACCCTGCCCAGGGTCCGCTCCACGGCACTTCGGGTGGAATCCGAAACCATAAGAGGATAATAGGTAACCTGATCCACCTCCGTCTCTATAAGAATATCAATATCTCTTTCAAGTGTTTCCCTAGTCTGTATAGGAAAATTAAAGATCATGTCCGCATTCAGGGTATCGAAATATCCCTTTGCGTTTATCAACCTTTCCCTAATCTCACTTCCACTCCCGTAGCTGTTATATCGGCCCATCGCCTTCAAAAGGCTGTCATCGAAGCTCTGAATGCCAACGGAAAGCCTGTTTACTCCGGCCTTCCGTAAAACCTCGAGGTTTTTCGCGGTGAGATGGTTCGGATTGGTCTCCACGGAAATTTCCCTGATTTTAAAACTCTCTCTGGCATGAGAAAGGGTCTCTATCAGCTCATCCATGAGGATCGTGGGCGTGCCACCGCCAACATAGATCCCCTCAAAATCGTAATCCCGTTCCCCGTAGAGAGTTATCTCCTTTCTCAGGGCGGTAAAATATTGTCTTGCGAGCGATTCATTAAAAAGGATCCTGTTGAAGGAGCAGTATGTACACAGGCTCTCACAGAAGGGAATATGCAGATAGAGCAGACGACTACCTTCTCCGGCCCCCCGGGGGAGCAGGGTCCCGCTTCCCTCTTCGAACCGTATGGAACGGGAAAACTCCCGCTTCGCCTTTTTTGCAATCAAATCTTCAATCAAGTCTTTTCACCTTCACTATTGCCGAGATGAATAGTGAGTACAGTCAATTAAATATTTTCGCTTTCCCCGCCGCAAGCAGCGTGGAGTACTCGCTTTCCAGTTCAATCCAAACTAGCGGTACAGGGCATCCGGACCGAGACCGACATTAACAGATAACTCGGCAACTATCAAGATTTCTGCTTTGTGTGAACATCATTGAAATAATCATTTTATGGTGTTATAGAAATTTAAGTACAGAGGAGAAAAAATTGATGTCGAAAACGTGGGCACTATGGAGAGACGAAAAAATTAATGAGAGTGAAACCAGGCTCCTGAGAAGGGTAGCCGACGACGTTCCCGTACCTTTTGACGAAGAGGGAAAGCGGGATATCATGAAAGTAGTTGACTCCTTTCTGGAGAGGGATGACGCAGCGGGACTCGCCGCACCGCAGACAGGAATCAGTAAAAAGATCATTGTCTTCAGAACCAGGGGCTTTTCAGCGGATACGCAGATTCAGCGACACGGAGACGAATATGAGGTGCTGGTCAATCCCAAGATCACACAGTACAGAGGGGACAAGGAATTGCAGAAAGAAGGCTGTCTTTCATGCCCCGATATCAGCGTCGATGTGGTCAGGGCCACCTCGATAAAGGTAAAGGGATTTGACAGAGAAGGAAAAAAGATAAACAAGCGATACAGCGGGTTTCTCGCCCGCGTTGTCCAGCACGAGGTCGACCACCTCGACGGCAAGCTCATCGTCGATCGGGGGAGAACGATATACTTCCCGAAGGAAAAGGAAGCTTTTTTCCAGGCCATGTTCAAGGCTGACGAATAAAAATTCTTCTTTTCACACCATGGCAGGCAGGAAAATGCATCTAACGGAAAAACATCTGGCGAGATACGCCGATGTGCTTCTCTGGGGTCTGAAAACCGCGAGAACAAAGAAATATCGGAAAAATGATATCGTGTTGATCCGCTTCGATCCGGCGGCAGTGAGGCTTGCAGAGATCCTTCAGGCCAGGATCCTCGATATGGGGATGCATGCCATCCCCCGAATGGGACTCACCTCCACCATGGAGGAGAACTTCTACAAAAAGGCAGATCGCAGGCAACTGGTCTTCCAGACGCCGGGAGAAAGAGAACTCTGCGAAAGCCTGAATGGCAGCGTTTTTCTCCACGCACCGGAATCACTCACGCACCTGAGCATGATAGACCCGAAAAAGATCGGCCTTGCCACCGTTTCGAGAAAACCGCTTCGCGAAATACTTGAAAAAAGAGAAGAAGCGGGAGAATTTGGATGGACCCTCTGCACTCTTCCCACGGAAGAGCTCGCGAAACAGGCAGGGCTTCCCATTGCGACATATACAAAGCAGATTATAAAGGCCTGTTACCTCGACAGGAGAGATCCCCTTTCCGAATGGAAATCCCTTTACAGAAAGGCGGGTACTGTAAAAAAATGGTTAAACAGCATGGACGTCTCATACTATCACATAGAGTCCGAGCGCTGTGACCTCAAAGTTACGCCGGGGAAGATGAGAAAATGGATCGGTATTTCCGGTCACAATATACCCAGTTTCGAGCTATTTATCTCTCCTGACTGGAGGGGAACAAAGGGTCATTTTTGGGCAAATCAGCCCTCATTCAGGAGCGGGAACTATGTGGAGGGCGTCCTTCTGACCTTTGAAAAGGGGAGGGCCATCGAGGCGAAGGCAGGGAAGGGTGAAGATTTTGTCGTAAAACAGATCTCCATGGACAGAGGAGCCAGCAGGGTCGGCGAATTTTCTCTTACCGACAGGCGCTTTTCGAGAATAGATAGATTTATGGCCGATACTCTTTTCGACGAAAACTTCGGAGGCCGATACGGCAACTGTCACATAGCACTGGGGGCCTCTTATTCGGATACCTATGCGGGAAATGCCACGGAACTTACAAAAGAGATGAAGCGGAGGCTCGGCTTCAACGATTCGGCCCTCCACTGGGATCTCGTAAATACGGAAGACAAAACCGTCACAGCCCGCCTTGCATCGGGGAAGAGCATGATAATATATGAAAAGGGCCTCTTCAGATATTGATGGTCAGTGATGACCGCTCAGGTACGTGCCCTTCCTTCCGTATTTTTCACATGACAGGATTCGCAGAGTGTTTCAATCTCCAGTATTCTTTCAACAAGATTGGAAAGTACGAAGGCATGGGCCATTTCCTTCTTTGTATAGCTTCCCTTGAAGTGCAGGACATCCGAAAGTGATTGTTCTCCGATCTTTTCAGCAAACCATTCCCAGGCAGCCTCTTCGTCTTCGGTCAGATCGACCATATCTTCGAGGTCACTGAGCAATAAATCATTATCTTCACCCTCGGTCTTGCCGCAGAGCCTGCACCGTCTGCTCATGCTTGTGAATTTATTTCTAAGGATCTCTCCCATTTCAGACCTCACAGAATGACATTGCAACGATGATTACGTTGCGTCAATTTCGTTTCGCCTTAATATAATCACTAAGAAGAAAAAAACAATGGGTAGAAGTTTGATTCACGGGGCTCACTGATCCCAAACAACAGTACAATCGATTTTGAAATATCCACATACGTTATTGACTTGTCTGTTTTTTCTGCTATATTTATTGAGATATTCGTAAGAAAGCCGGTGGAAAGTGTTCTCTTTATCGCTTCATCATCAGTGAAGCTCCCCGCCCACAGGGCGGGGCTTCCCGGTAAGGAATGTGTTTGTTTTATATTGCGACCCTTACCCCGCCTACAAGGCGGGGCTTGCGGGTGCGCTCCCGGTCAAAACAACCTCACTGCGCTCGTATCACGGATCTCTATCAGGATAAAGACATGCTGTCGGGTAACCGAACAAGGTTTGCCGGCAGGCCCCGAGAGCACTCCATTTTTCTCTAAGGGTGAAACGCTTTCTGAATCGGGGTCGGTTAAAGAATTTGAAGCTCCCCGCAAGAAGTTGCGGGAAATCTCCGATTGTTAAGAAAAATCCTTGCTTTTTTATTCGCTCGCTAACCCCGCTGCAGAAAGCGGGGAATGCGTTCGCTGTTCAATTCGAAGGCGGCGCTAATAGATATAACTCGAAAGGAAATCACCGAAATGGCCAAGAGAGGCGATAAGAGGGAGAGCCAGGAGACCGGAAAGCCGTCTCAAAGCTCAGATAATAGAAGAATAAGCGAGAAGTATCGCCGTGGAAGTGACCAAAAAATCCGGATCATTCTCAAGGGCTCCCCCATACCCGCATTCGTCATAGGAACGGATCACCGCATAATATTCTGGAGCAGGGCCCTGGAGGAGTTAAGCGGCATCAAGGCCGACGATGTCATGGGAACTGACAAGTACTGGATGGCCTTCTACAAAGAAGAGCGGCCCTGCATGGCCGATCTTGTCGTGGATAACCGATTAGACGAACTCCATGACTGGTACGAGGGCACGTATACCAAATCAAAACTGATCGAAGATGCCTATGAGGCAACGGAATTCTTCCCCGACCTCGGAACGAACGGAAAATGGCTCCGCTTTACCGCAGCAGCACTGAAAGACCCAGAAGGAAGCATGGTCGGTGTCATCGAAACACTCGAGGATGAAACCGAGAGGAAACTCGCCCAGGATGCGCTCCGCGAAAGCGAGCAGAAACTGAAATCTACACTGGAAGGTTTCTCCATACCCTCCTTCGTTATCGGCGAAGATCACAGAATAATGTACTGGAACCGGGCACTCGAGGAACTTTCAGGAATAAAGGGCAACGACGTAATAGGCACGAAAAAACAGTGGACGGCATTCTATGAAAAGGAACGGCCCTGCATGGCCGATCTTCTTGTCAGTAATCGCCCGGAAGATCTTCCCGCATGGTATGGAGACAATTTTGCCAAATCAAAACTGATTGAAGATGCCTATGAGGCAACGGAATTCTTCCCCGACCTCGGAAGCTCCGGAAAGTGGCTCCGTTTTACCGCCGCAATCCTTAAAGACTCAAGGGGGAAGTTGGTGGGGGCAGTTGAAACCCTTGAAGACGTGACGGACCGTAAAATCGCCGAAGAGGCCCTTCGAGAGAATGAACAGAGACTCAAGTCCATCCTTGAGGGTTCGCCTATACCTACCTTTGTCATCGATACCGATCATAGGATCATATACTGGAATAATGCCCTGGAGGAAATGAGCGGGATCATTGCCGAAGAGGTTATAGAAACGGATCAGCACTGGAGGGCCTTTTACGATGAAAGAAGGCCCTGCATGGCCGATCTGCTTGTGGACAAGCGCCTCGATGAAATACCAATCTGGTACGAAAGTAAATATACCAAGTCAAAGCTCATAGAAGATGCGTATGAGGCAACAGACTTCTTCCCCGATCTCGGAACGAACGGAAAATGGCTCCGCTTTACCGCAGCAGCCCTAAGGGATTCTCACGGATTCCTTATCGGAGCCGTCGAAACACTCGAAGACATTACGGACCGCAAGCTCGCCGAGGAAGCGCTCAGAAATAGCGAAATGAGGTACCGGAGACTCAGTATTACCGACGCCCTCACAAAACTCTATAACTCACGGCGTTTCTACAGTCAGTTGAGATCTGAAATAGACAGGGCAAATCGATATTCGCACCCCCTTTCGCTGTTGCTCCTCGATATCGACAACTTCAAGCACTATAACGATACCTACGGGCATCTCGAAGGGGATACCGTTCTTATACGGCTGGGCGAGGTAATTCGACGGTGTCTTCGAAAGACCGACTCGGCCTATCGATTCGGGGGTGAAGAGTTCACTGCAATCCTTCCCGAGACACATGGAGACGCCGCCACAACCCTGTCGGAAAGAATCAGACAGGAATTCGAAACCGAGGTGTTCCGCCCCAATAAATACGAAAAACCCCATAAAACCGTGAGTATCGGCGTTGCTGAGTATAATTCCGGCGAAGACCTAACAACACTCCTGAAGAGGGTGGATGCCAATATGTACGTGTCGAAAAAAGCTGGGAAAAATCAGATCCACTTCGAGTGAAAGGACTGCCTCCCTGACTATCGAATAATCGACGTCACAACTCATAATAATTCTAATCTCTTTGAAAGTGAGCAATAAAAAATCTTCCCACTTTTCATTCAAAGATGTTCGACCAGTATCTTTATCCCTATACCAATCAGTATAATGCCACCGATGATCTCCACATTTCTCCCCAAAAGCCTGCCAAGGGCCCGGGCAAAGACCATACCGACAATCGTCATCACAAAGGCAACTATCCCGATGATGATGCTCGGATAGAGAATGCCCGTATTCAAGAAGGCAAGTCCGAGTCCTACGGCAAGGGCATCGATACTTGTCGCCACCGATAGAATGACAAGGGCAAGCCCCCTGGTAGGATCACTCCGCTTAACCTCAACATCCTTAAAGGAATCGAAAATCATTTTAGAGCCGACAAGGAGGAGGAGTCCGAAGGCAACCCAATGGTCATACTCCGCGATATAGCCCGACACGGTCCTTCCCGCCAGCCATCCGACGACCGGCATCAGAAACTGGAAAAAACCGAAGTGAAAGGAGAGACGAAAGACCGGGCCGAAGGAGAGCTTCCTGATGGTCACTCCCGTACCGATCGCGACGGCAAAGGCATCCATTCCCAGTCCGACGGCTATGAAGAGTATCGAAAAAAAACTCACCGGCTCTGCTATCATTCCTTCCCTAACATGGAATCGATCATCACAGAAACGTATCGAAAACAGAGGCCAAAGACAATCCTTTTTTTAGGCATGTTGAAGTGATGGTCAGATATTTTAGTTTGCATTTAAACTATCTGCAGGCTAACCATATCGGCAACCAAAGATTACAGTGGGTATGGATGAATGAAAAGGGGTATTTTTGAGGACTGCATCTGTTTTCAGCTCAACCGTGTCTCACGGAAAATCTCCAGAGAATACCGCGGTGAAATTGTAGCCTTCGGTCTTACCCATGGTCAATTTTTCATGCTTGTGGCGGTCCTCGAGGAGGACGGCCTCCTGCCGAGTCAACTGGCAAAAAAAGTGGAGATGGACCGTGCAACGACGACGGGCCTGCTGGATCGCCTTGAACGTGACGGCTGGATAGAACGATTCCCCGATACCCGTGACCGCCGGGCACACCGGATTCACCTGACCCGGAAAGCACTCACACACCGGGAACCCCTCCTCTCCATTTTTTACCAGGTAAATGGTGAATTTATCGGCCGGCTTTCTCCCGGCGAATGGATACGTTTTCAATCGGTGCTGCGCAAACTCGAACGGGCGGAAAGATAACCCATGAATCACGATACCACTAAGATACGCTCCTTCAGCGATATTGACCGGATCGCCAACGAACGTGGGCCCAAAAAGCTGGCTGTGCTCGCACCGGAAGATGAAGAATTCATGAATGCGATCAAACAGTGTTCCCAGAAGGGTATCGTGAAACCGGTCCTCATCGGCAACCGCGAAAGGATAGAGCGCGTCGCCGAGGCGGTCGCATTCGATATCAGTGGTGTTGAGACCATCTTTGAAGATGATCGGCAGGCCATCGCAAACCTGGGAATCACCCTGTGTTTTACCGGTGAAGTCGACATCGCCTGTAAGGGCCAGCTTCCGACAGCCTTCGTCTACCGTTCCATTATCCGGGAGAACGCTCGTGCCGGCGGAAGCAGGACGATCAGCGTGATATCGCTCTGGGAGATCCCGAAGCTCAACCGGTTGATCGCCCTTACCGATACGGGGGTGAATATCAAACCCAACGGGCAGGCAAAAGTCGAAATCCTCAAGAGCGCCGTCTCATTCTTTCACCTTTTCGGGTACCCCAAGCCCCGTATCGCGGCTCTTACCGGAAAGAGAGAGATCGATGGCACACTGACCTCGTACCGGGACTTGATGGAGCTTCGGGAAGCGGCGGCATCGGGCGATCTGGGTATCTGCGAGATACTGGAAGAAACCTCCTTTTCCGAAATATTTCTCGGCAAAACCGGGCCTCTTATCAATTTCGATGATGTCGTTCTGGAGAGGCTGCCCGACATCATCCTTATTCCCCACCTCGACGCGGGCAACATTCTGGTCAAGCTTGATTTCTTTCTCGATGTGATCCGTCGATCACTGGTGATGACGGTCAGGGGTCCCGTTATCATTCCCTCCCGATCCGATTCCTGTGACCGCATTATTGGAGAACTGGCCCTGGGAGTCGTGGCGGCGGACAGGATGAAGGGAGGTGCCGCCTAACCATGTATGACACTTTTCAGGACATCATCGTGAGCGCCCGGAAAGAGGGGCCCTCACGACTCGCCTTTATTCTTCCGGGAAAGGAGGAAGATATTGCGAGCATCCGCAGTGCCACCGATATCGCCCTCGTACATCCGGTATTTATCGGCACCACCAGGGAATGTGAGGGGGTTCTAACTGCCGACATCCACCCGGAAGCGACCTGCGAGACAATTGATTCACCAGATACTGACGCCGCGCTTTCCGCCGCCCTGCGCCTTATGAAAGAAGACCGTGCTGACATCCTGATGCAGGGTAATTATGACCAGCAACGTTTCTTTGATGGGGTGTGCAGGCCTGAAAATGGTCTCATGCAAGGCAAGCTGGTGAGTTGTCTTGCCCTTTTCCAGTCATCACCCGGAGCGAAAGGCTTTATCATTACCGACAGTTACATCAATAATTATCCATCTCTCCGTGAAAAGCAGCAAATCGTGAACCAGGCCATTGAACTCGCCCGGATTCTCGATATTGACACCCCCAAGATAGCCGCACTAGCCGCTATCGAGCAGGTAAACCCGAAAATTCAATCCACCGTCGATTCCGCTATTCTGTCAAAGATGTCGGAACGGGGGCAATTCGGAAAGGCCGTTATCGATGGTCCCATCGACATCGACTGCGCCCTTGCGAAGGTGGCGGCGAGGCGAAAGGGACTCGAAAGTATGGTAACGGGGGACGTCGACATCTACCTCGTCCCCGATGTCGAATCGGGCTATTCCTTCGTTGAAACGCTCGTCTTTATCGGCAGGATGTCCGCTATCAGTGTTCTTATGGGAACAATAAAACCGGTCATTCTGACGATGCCTTTTGTGTTGCAGAAAAACAGGGTGGCGGAAATCGCCCTTGCGAGCCTGATCAGCCATGAAAACAACAAACAATAAAAAAGAATTTCACATACTGGTGCTCAACGTGGGTTCCACATCGACGAAAGTCGCCCTCTATAGTAATACGGAACCCGTTATCAGGGAAACCTTTGTATACAGACAGGAGGGTACGGCTCCCTCCGTCCCCGACCTGAAAACCCAGCTCCCGCAGCGGGGAAAAGACCTTAATTCCTTTATAGAAGATCACGCCATCGACATGGAAAAACTGGACATCATTGTAAGCCGGGGCGGTCTCTGCAGACCGGGACCGTCGGGAGTATATGACATTTCCCCTGCCATGTGCGACGACATGCTGGTGGGCAGATACGGAACGCATGTCTCGGCACTGGGACCCGCCATAGCCCTTTCGATGGCCCGGAAACACAACCTGAGGGCCATTATCGTCGATCCGCCTAGCACGGATGAGTTTGACGCCGTCGCCCGCTTCTCCGGAATTCCCCATATCGAGAGAAAGAGCGCCTTTCATGCCCTCAACCAGAAAACCGCGGCCCGGAAGGCCGCCGGCAAATTGAGCAGGAACTACGAAGACGTCAATCTCATCGTGGCACACCTTGGCGGGGGTATCACCATCGGCGCACACAATAAAGGCCGGGTCGTCGACAGCACACACGGCCTGAGTGAGGGGCCCTTTACTCCGGAACGGGCGGGTACTCTCCCAACGTCCGAGATGATTGACCTTATTTCCTCCGGAGAATTCGAGAACGAGAACCTGCGAACTCTGCTGGTCAGTCGGGGCGGGCTCGTGGGCTATTTCGGCACAAACCGTGCGGAAGAAGTGGAGACCAGAATCGAAAAGGGGGACGAAGGGGCTCGCCTGATCTATCAGGCAATGGCCTACCAGATCGCGAAAGATATCGGCGCCATGAGTACGGTCCTGAAGGGCGTCGTCGACGGCATCGTTCTCACGGGGGGACTAGCATACTCTAATCTCCTCGTGAACTGGATTGCGGACCGGACAGGATTTCTCGCACCCCTTTTCATCTTCACCGGAGAGGACGAAATGGAGGCCATGGCCACCGGGGCACTCCGTCTCTTACAGGGAAAGGAAAATAGTATAGACTACGACCAAATCAGATAGAGAATCCGGGGTGGGGGATTGCCATGAGAAAACAGCCCCTGTTGATTCTCATCACCCTGCCTTTTTTGTCTCCCCTTCCTCAGCAAAAAGACAAATACAGCCATTCACTGAGTTGGGTATCTCAAAAGAAAATAAAAAGACAACGTCTTTTTGAAGAAAGTTGAAATGACTTGACATAATCAAACACCTGTTTTAAACGTATGTTCCAAACAGGTGTTTGATTATATGGATGGCGGTATGGCAAAAAACACGCAGGATACGAAACGACGCATACTCGAAACAGCAACCGAGATGTTTGGGAACAACGGATTCAAGGCAACAACAGTCCGCGAAATCTGCAAGCTCGCCGGCACAAATGTGTCGGCTATAAACTATTACTTCGGAGACAAAGAGGGGCTCTACAGGGCCGTTCTGGAAGACATCATGTCCACCGGTTATGATAAATATCCTCCCGACACTGGGCTTACTTCCGATGCGTCTCCCGAGAAACGGCTTTATGCCTTTATCCGGTCTTTCCTGAAAAGAATCCTCGGCGGCGATACGATACCGGGCCACGAAGCGCACCGGCAATTGCTGATGCGCGAACTCTGTGACCCTTCGCCCGCCCTCGACTGGATCATTGAAGAACATGTGAGACCAAACAAGGAAATTCTCATTTCAATTATCTCCGATCTCCTTGGCCCAAAGGCAGACATAAAAACTGTTGGATTGTGCGCCCTCAGTGTAATAGGACAGTGTCTGCACTACGGACATTCCCGGCCCATAATAAACCGCGTCGCACATGAGTACATGGCCGATATCGAAAACGTTGAGGACCTGGCGGAACATATCTCCCGCTTCTCATTGGGAGGAATAAAGAAAATAAAAGAGACTCGAAACAATTAACTGTCAACATTATCATCCGCGGGTACGTCATAGTACACTGATGGATAGATGAAAGGATTTTTACAAAAATCGTGCCGAGACATCGATTCACCACTAATATAATACTTATCATTTTCCTGGCGGCTTCGCTTTCTTCGTGCTCCCTCTATCGGGCGAAAAAGGACATTGCCTTTCATGAAGGGCTTCCCGATTCCTACGCTGAAGGAACGATGAGCGGCCCCATTACCGACCGGTGGTGGGAGGATTTTAACGATGGGAAGCTGAGTGAATTGATAACACGTGCCCTCTCAGACAATCTCGATCTGAAACGATCCTGGGCACGCCTCGATCAGGCACATGCCATTGCCGATCAGGCCTCTTCCTCCTGGTGGCCCCAGATAACCGCAGATGCAGGGGCATCAAAAACACGGATCAACGTTCCGAAAATGTCACCCGCCGAAGGGTCAACACCTCAGCGAACCACAAATTACGACTTCGGCGTCGGTGCCAGCTACGAGGTCGATCTCTGGGGTCGCATTGCATCCCTTGACAGAGCCGCTGATTATGATTTGAAAGCTACCCGGATGGATCTGGAGTCAATGGCAATGTCGATCGCAGCTCAGGTTACCGAGGTCTGGGTTGCTCTCATCGAACAGAGTTCAAAACGTACTTTGTTGCAATCACAACTAAAAACGAATGAAACCTATCTCGATTTAGTCGAGCTCCGATTCGGCAGGGGACTCGCTTCAAGTCTCGATGTCTATCAGCAGCGTCAGCAGTTGGCCTCTCTCAGGGCCCGAATGCCGCTTATCGAATCGCAAATAAGGGTCCTGAAACATCAGCTCAACATCCTTCTCGGAAAATCACCCGAAAGTGGTATAGGCCCCATATTATCGCTCCTGCCAGAGCTCTGGCCACAGCCTCAAACGGGCATACCCGCCGAGCTTTTGACGCGGCGTCCCGATGTCCAGGCAGCTAAGATGAGGGTCAGCTCTGCCGATGAGCGAGTCGGGGCTGCGATTGCCGACCGGTTTCCGGCGCTTCGTCTGAGTGCAGGCACTGGCTACACTGCCGGATCCCTTTCCGAGCTTTTCGACAACTGGATCTGGAACATCGCAGGGAGTGTCTCAGCAACGGTATGGGACGGCCACAGAAAAAACAGAGAAGTAAAACGGACAAAGAGCGTTCTTGAGGAACAGGTTGCCCTCTACGAAAAGACCTTCCTTACTGCTCTCAAGGAAGTGGAAGACGCCCTCATCCAGGAAGAAAAACAGCGAATCTACGTGGAAAAGCTCGGTATCCAGAGGGAGCTTGCACAAAAAACCCTCACTGAAGCCCGACAGCGCTATATCAACGGCCTTGGGAACTATCTCCCCGTTCTTACGGCACTTCAGACACATCAGGAAACCGAGAGCAGTCTTCTCACAGCACAAAAACAGCTTGTTTCATACCGCATACAACTGTGCAGGGCCCTGGGGGGAACCTGGACATCAGGGCTGGAAAAAAATACGGATAAACGAAACGCTACAGGAGAGAAAGAGTGAGATCATTTTACAAATTTTTACTTGTTATCCTGATAATAGGGGTCGGCCTGGCGGTGAGTATCACGCTGATTCAGACAAAACCGAAGGCAACGCGAAAACCCGTATCCGTCGTGACCCCGCCGGTTGAAATTATGGAAACCTGCCTCAAGGATCAATACATTATCGTGAGTGCCATGGGCACGCTGATTCCCGCCCGTGAAATCGTTTTACAGCCGCAGGTCTCGGGAACGGTGGTATGGCAGAGCGACAAACTCGTGCCGGGTGCTCATGTGAATGAAGGTAATCCCCTGGTTCGCATCGACGATCGGGACTATCTTCTCGCCCTGGAGCAGCAGAAAGCGACTGTGGCAAAGGCCCAGGTAGCTTTAAAGACGGAAAAGGGGCTCCAGGCAGTGGCCGAACGGGAATGGAATCTTCTTAAGGGTGAGATAGAAACGACCGATGAGGGGAGAGAGCTCGCCCTGAGAATCCCCCAGGAGAAAGATTCGCAGGCATCGCTCAAATCGGCCGAAAGTTCCCTCGAGAAGGCCCGGCTTAATCTTGAAAGGACAGCGCTGAGTGCCCCCTTCAATGCCCTCATTCTCGAAGAATTCGTTGACATGGGACAGTATCTTTCGCCGGCCTCAAAGATTGCCACAATCGTCGGCACGGATGAGTTCTGGGTTCAGGCATCGATTCCCCTGAGTGACCTCGCCTGGATCAAGATACCGGGCGTCAATTCGACGGAGGGATCTCCCGCCTTTGTCATCCAGAAAAACGGCTACTACAATGTAAAAAGAGAGGGGAAGGTCAAGCAGCTTCTCGGAGACGTGGACCCGAAGGGGAGAATGGCCCGCATCATTATCTCTGTGAAAGATCCCCTCGGTCTTAATTCAACCGGGGAAAAAACGGAATATCCCCTCCTCCTCGGCTCCTATGTAAAGGTGGAGATTCAGGGCCAGCTCTCAAAGAACATATGTACAATCCCCAGGTCCGCACTGAGGGAAGGAAACAGGGTCTGGCTCCTGACGGATGAAGGGAAATTAAGATTTATGGATGTAGAGGTCGTCTGGACCAGAGAAAACGACGTATTTATAAAAGACGGCTTTCAGGAAACCATGAGGATCATCACAAGCCGAATCCCGGCACCTGTTGAAGGCATGAAACTGAAGATTTTCGATGGCAATGAAGAAAGAGGAGAAAACAGCCCCGCTTCAATGCCCGATGAAAAAGACTAAGGGAACAATGAAATGAAGGAAGAAAGACAGGGTCCCATTGCCTGGATGACTCAGAATCATGTGGCGGCAAACCTTTTCATGCTTGTATTTATCATCGGCGGGCTTATTATCCTTTTGTCATACACCAAAAAAGAGGTCTTCCCTGAATTCGATGTAGGTGTGATCAGGATTACCGTTCCCTATCCGGGAGCCTCTCCGACAGAGGTAGAGAAAGGCATTGTTCTCGCCGTTGAGGAGGCAATAGATGGCATCGACGGAATCAAGGAAATAAAATCAGAGGCATCTGAAGGTCTGGGTGCTATCAGTGCGGAACTTTTCTCCGATGCTGATAAACAGAAAGTTGCCTCGGACATCCAGAACGCGGTAGACAGGATCAGCACCTTTCCCCTCGATGCGGAAGATTCTACGGTGGAAATACTCTCGACCCGTCACGAGGTATTGCGTCTCGTCATCTATGGAGACGTGGGAGAGGTGGCGCTTAAACACCTTGCCGAACGCTTTCGCGATGATCTCCTCGAATATGAAGAGATTTCTCAGGCAGAGCTGGAATCGATACGCCCGTTGGAGATCAGCATAGAGGTGCCGCAGGAAAATCTTCGAAATTACGGCCTCACACTGGAACAGATTGCCGAAGTCGTGAAGCGCTCTGTGCTTGAACTCCCCGGAGGGGAGATTACCACCGATGCAGGAAAAGTGCTCCTTCGCACTTACGAAAGACGTGACTATGCCCCCGAGTTTGAGGATATCACCATTGTCAGTGGGAAAGAAGGAACAGAGGTCAAACTCGGCCATATTGCAACGATCAGCGAAAGATTTCAGGATATTGATCAGTTCACCTACTTCGATGGCAAGCGTGCCGCCACGATCATGATATACCGCGTGGGAATGCAGACACCGATGGAAGTCTCGGACGCAGTTAAGGATTACCAAGAACATGTGGCTGACTCACTTCCTCCCGGTGTCGAAACCACTATCCTTCGAGATCGATCAGACATGTTCCGCGATCGCGTTAATATCCTCGTTCGAAATGGTTTCATCGGTCTTATCATGGTGGTAATATTCCTCGGCCTCTTTCTGCAGCCCAATGTTGCATTCTGGGTCAGCATGGGAATCCCCATCTCCTTTCTTGGTTCCTTCCTGTTTCTTCCCTTCTTGGATGTCTCCATTAATATGATGTCGCTCTTTGCCTATATTGTGACGCTCGGTATCGTTGTCGATGATGCAATCATTATTGGTGAAAACATCTTTGAACACCGGCAGCGGGGTGAGGATTGCATCACGGCCTCAATTCGGGGAGCCCGGGAAATGGCCGTACCGGTTATCTTTTCCGTTCTCACCACGATGGTCGCCTTTGCCCCCATGCTTTTTGTCCAGGGCGATTGGGGCAAGGTATTCCGTATTATTCCTATCGTTGTCATTGTTGTCTTCGGTCTCTCCCTTGTCGAATCCCTCTATATTCTGCCGGCTCATCTCAGCGGCGTGAGTGATGATAAAATCTGCAGGAAAGAGAAGGGCGGAAGGTTTTCGGCATTCCGGTCATGGTTCTCCGAAGGCATAGTGACTTTTGCAAATAAGACTTATGGCCCCATGGTCGGATGGGCGGTGAAAAACCGCTGGATAAGTCTTGCCGCGGGAATTGCTGTACTCCTTATCGCCTTCGGTTTCGTGGCCGGCGGAAGGATAAATCTTGTCATGATGCCCTCGGCCGAGGCCGACTGGGTCGTATGCGAGGCTACTCTGCCCTTCGACTCATCGCTGAAAGACACCCAGAAGGTACGGGGGCTTCTGGAGATGTCGGCACGGGATGTTATTGAGGAAAACGGGGGGACGGAGATTTCGAAGGGACTCCGTACCACCATTAACGGCTCTAACAACCTGAGAACAATTGTATTACTCGTTCCGATTGACCAGCGGGACATCAGCGCTATGGAATTCTCGAAACTCTGGAGGAAGAGTGTGGGACAGGTTCCCGGGCTTGAGTCGCTCCGATTCTCGGCAGGGGTTATCGGACCTTCGCGCTCAAAGGCAGTATCAATTCAGCTCAGCCATCATGACATGGCCACACTTGAAAGAGCATCAGCGGAACTTGCCGGGCGGATCAAAGCCTACGAGGGAACCCTCGATATCGACGACGGGTTTGCCGAGGGAAAACCTCAACTCAACTTTGCCATACTCCCCGAGGGAAGGAGTCTCGGGCTTACGGCATCGGATCTCGCACGACAGGTACGGGGTGCATTTTACGGTTCCGAGGCCCTCCGGCAGCAGAGAGACCGGGACACGATAAAGATCATGGTTCGCCTTCCCGAAAACGAACGGGCCTCTGAATATACTATAGAAAAATTCCAACTCCGTACCCCCGAGGGGGGGGAAATCCCTCTTAAACAGGCGGCATCGGTGGAGCGCGGCACATCGTACACCACGATCAAGCGAACAAACGGGAGGAGGACCATCTACGTCACGTCCGACATTGCACTCAATAAAACAAGTGCAGACAAAGTGATGACGGCCCTGGAGACAGACGAACTTCCCAAGCTCCTTGAGCGTTACCCGGGTCTTTCCTATTCCGCAGAAGGTGAGAGAAGAGACAGAAGCGAATCGCTCGGGAGTCTTTTCTCAGGATTTATCGTGGCCCTTCTGGTCATGTACTGTCTCGTGGCAATACCCTTTCGCAGTTATTTGCAGTCCTTTGTTGTTCTCTTTGCAATTCCCTTTGGATTCGTCGGCGCTCTCGTGGGTCATATAATCATGGGCTTCAATCTCAGCATCGTGAGCATGTTCGGACTCGTCGCCCTTTCCGGTGTGGTAATCAACGATTCTCTCGTTCTCGTTCACACAGCAAACAGGATG
>CAYSHT010000039.1:0-17275 GCA_964430915.1 uncultured Syntrophaceae bacterium | reverse complement strand
GAGTTTGAAACCGTTGATCTGACCTTCGACGTCATACTGAGTTCAAGTTGTTTTGCCCAGATGAAACGGCACCGTATGGCAACGATCATCTCGCAAGACTACGATCCCGCCCTCGGCGTCACGATACCCCCCTCCATTAGGGAGGTGGATATGGAAGGCCCCTTCAGTGAAATGATGGGAAAGACGGAGGAGCTCTACCGGAGATTGAAAGATGTAAAATCTCCCGCGGCCCCTTACATTCTTACCAATGCACACAGAAAGAGGATCGCCATAAAGGTGAACGCGAGAGAGCTTTACCACATCTCACGTCTTCGCGAAGACAGGCATGCCCAGTGGGATATCAGGGAAACGGCAGAGGCAATGGTGCGTCTCGCGAAAGGGGTCATGCCCCTCACCCTCATGATGGCAGGGGGAAAAGATGCATTCCCCTCGCTTCGGAGCGAAATCATACCCTAACCATATTCGCCGGAAGGGTGAGTCCTACAATGATTCAGTACAATCTCCTCTTATATAGTTTTCTCTCCCTTTTTCTTGCTAGTTTATTCTGCCGCTTAATTCTCACACAGATGAACATAACCCACCTTCGACGGCAAGGGCATCAGGTTCCTGAGGGCTTTGAGGGAGCGATCGAGGGCGAAACCCTCTCTAAGATGACGGATTACACGATAGATTCTTCCCGTTTCGGTTCCCTGGAGGCCTTTTTCGAAAGTATCCTTTTACTTTTGATCCTCATGAGCGGATTTCTCCCCTGGCTTTCCCATGCAATCCTTTCTATTGATTATCATTTCATCATATCGGGGCTCCTCTTCTTTCTCGCCCTTGGAGCAATAGGATTTCTATCGGGAATCCCCTTCAATCTCTACGAGTCCTTTGTCATAGAGAAGAAATACGGATTTAGTACCATCACAGCGAAACTGTGGATCACCGATCTCATAAAAAGCGCCCTTATCTCCTGTATCCTTCTCGGAGCTCTCCTCGGCTCCCTCCTCGCCCTCATACACCATGCCAGGGAAACCTGGTGGCTTTTCGGGTGGGCCTTTTTCGCCTCCTTTCAACTGTTTATTATGTGGATCTACCCTATCGTCATCGCCCCTCTTTTCAATAAGTACGAACCCCTTCCTGACGAGAATCTGAAGGATACTATCGTTTCAGTCATGGGAAAGGCGGGGCTGAAAACGAGTGGGGTTTTCCGGGTGGATGCGGGGAGGAGGAGCAGGCACTCAAACGCCTACTTTACCGGTATCGGGAAGACAAAACGGATTGTCCTTTACGACACCCTTCTGGAATCTCACACCGATGATGAGATTGTATCTGTTCTAGCCCACGAGATAGGCCACTGGAAAAAAGGACATATCACAAAACAGCTCCTCGTAATCGAGGTCATCTCCTTTGTTCTATTCTACGCCGTCTTCAGGATCCTGGACTGGCCCTACCTCTACCAGACCTTCGGCTTCGAAAACGCTATTCCCTACGCGGGCCTTTTTCTCCTCTCGGCGGTTTTCTCACCCCTTTTGTTTTTCCTGAAACCCATCGGAGCCGGAATCTCGAGAAGATACGAGCGGGAGGCGGACAACTATTCGGGGCATCTTCTGGGAACGACACGGCACCTCGCAGGCGCACTGAAGCGCCTTGCGAAGGACAATCTCGCGAACCTCCACCCCCATCCCATCTACGCCTGGTTTTACTATTCACACCCTCCGCTCACCGAACGCATCGGCTACCTTCGCATGATTGAAAAAGATCTGTCTTCTCCCTGATGAGGAATGTCCGAAATACGCCGGCGATTATTATCTTGACACCGAATCGCCTTTTTTACTATTTTCCGAGGAGAATCAAAGGAACGATTTATTTTTGTTGTCGATTTAATCAGCTGAGGTCAGACCATGCCCATCTATGAATTCTACTGCAGGAAGTGCAACACCATCTACAATTTCTTTTCCAAGTCGGTCAATACGGACAAAACTCCCCGCTGTCCGCGCTGCAAAACGGTAAAACTGGCACGTCAGATGTCTATTTTTTCGACGATCAGCGGCGACAGAGAAGATACCGACGACAACATGCCTCCCATTGATGAGGGGAGGATGGAAAAGGCGATGGAAATGCTCTCACGGGAGGCGGGCAGCATCGATGAAGACGACCCGCGCCAGGCCGCTTCCATGATGAGAAAGCTCTCCGATGCGGCGGGGCTCAATCTGAGCGCAGGGATGGAAGAGGCCCTCAGCCGACTCGAGAGGGGAGAGGACCCCGACAAGATAGAAGAGGAAATGGGTGATATTTTCGAAAACGAAGAGCCCTTTTCTCTTGATGGAAAGGCGAAGAGGGGGAAAAGACGCCCGCGGCCGCAGGTGGATGAAAGGCTCTACGATTTATAGTATCATCGAACAACAGGAAGGAACCACGGCTTCGAAACTGCACTCCGAAAAAAACAGATGAAGGGGGACCATTGCAATGGACAAAAAAAGTGATGTAATATTTTCCGATACGAACCAGGGAATAGAAGCAGCGGTAAATGAAGTCTTTTCTAACTTCGGGGGGGGAGCAACGCTTCTGAAACCGAGCAGGGATGTTTACCTCAAGGTCAACGCTGTCGATCTCAAGAAATACAGCTTCACCGATCCGGAGGTCATACGGGAGGTCATCCTCTACTTCAAAAACAACGGGGCCAGAAATATCTATGTGATCGAAAACTGCACGCAGAGCAATTTCACGCGCCTCGTATTCAAAGGGACAGGGATCGCGAGAGTTTGCAAAGAAACTGGTGCTATCCCCGTCTATCTCGATGAAACGGATGCTGTCCCCATCTATCTTGAAGGTCTCCAGACATTCAACGACATCTCGTCCTTCGTCTACGAGCGTCTCATAGAAGACCGCGAAAAAAATCTCTACGTTTCACTTCCCAAACTGAAGACACACTCCATGTCTCAGGTCACACTCTCGATAAAAAACCAGTTCGGTCTGATCCATCAGCAAAGCCGGATTGCCGATCACAACTTCAGGCTGCACCAGAAATTCGCCGACATCTATCGTGTCTTGCGGCCCGATTTCGTCGTGATCGACGGCCTCATCGCGACAAATCATGGACACTATGTTGCCGAGAGCAATACCGACGAGTGTATCGTACCGATGAACTGCCTCATCGGTGGAGACGATCCCCTTGCGGTTGACGTTACGGCCTCGGCCTTTCTCGGATTTGACATAGAAGATGTGGAACACCTGCGGCTCTCGGCAGAAACGGGGATCGGCGAGGGGAATCTGGAAAATATTTCCATCGTAAATCGAGCCCTCTTCGATGAACGTAAAAAAAACCTCACCTGTGAGCTTCTCGAGAAATTCCCCCCGGGTCTCACAATCCTGAGGGGGCGTGAACGCTGCTGCAAGGAAGGGTGCCGGAGAAATACCGAAACGGTGGTGGAGATATTCTACTGCGATCATGAGGGAAGGGGTGATTTTACCATTCTCATGGGGAAGGATATCGACCCCGAAGAGGTCAGGAAGATCACCGGTCCCGTCCATATCGCGGGAAGCTGCGCCATTCAGGATTACGGCCTGGAACTGACACGGCGCCTGGGGAAGAAAAACGTCACCATGAGTCCCGGTTGCAATAATCTCGCCGATACGGTCTATGCGCTCTGCAAGCACATGGGCGTACAACCCCTCAAGCTTGCCCAGGTCAATCCCGTCAGTTCACTCTCGGCGCTTATCACCGCCCGAATAAAGGGAACACGGGCGATTATTCCCCCGCTTTTCTGAGAATGTAACCTACGACCGCTTTACCTCATAGTTTTTCGTGACGATGAGGTTCGCCCTTTTTTTCAGTCCCTGGATTATGCCGTGCTCGATCTCGAGAACCTTCAAGATAAATGCAAAGTCCTGGTCGGGATCACGGCCGAGGTTTCGCTCCCTGATTTCATCGATCCGGGCCTTGTAATCCGATTCCAGAAAGATCTTCAGGGTAACGTTTTCGAGAAGGAGGCTATAGGTAAGATCGACGAAGAGGACATCGACCCCTTCGAGGTCAACGGGCACATCGTTATATCTCCGTGACCCCAGAGCCCTGCAGTCGGAGGGAACGGAAATCAGGCCCACACTCCTATTCACCGCCCTTTTCAGAATAGAATTCAGTTGTTCCAGATCAACCTCGGAGGGACCCAGATATCTGTCAAGTTGCCCCTCGGCATAGGCATCGATTCTCGCGCGGTGATTCTCCGATGGGACCCTTCTGAAAAAAGCATCCCCCGATATGGTGACACCCCACATTCCTTCGCTTCTCAGGAGATACCTCAGATATTCGGCGATCTCCGTCTTTCCCGCCCCCGACTCTCCGGCCAGGGCAACGATCGCTCGCCTGCCTGTGCCGGTGGCATTCCGCACTTCGTGAAGGATATGGGGGAAAAGGCTCTTCGCCGCTTTTTTGTGTTTATCCCTGATAACGGGGGGATCGCCGCGCCATGTAAAGGCAGACCTCTGATAGGCCCTCCCCGTTCTTCTCGCGAAGATGGGTTCGAACCCTTCCCTCTTTACACCGGGCGGGGCTATTCGCCGGCAAAGGGCATCTAGGATCTCACCCTGGTCCCTGGCGATTGCATCCCAGCTGAAGGTATCACGGCACATCTTATTGCCCCTTCGCGCAATCTCCTCCAGTTTTTTCGGGTCTTTCATGAAGGAGACAAGTCTCTCGGCAGCCTTTCCGGGATCATCGGGATCGACCACAATCCCCTCAATCCCGTCGGTAATCCACCGTGTGATACCGGCCCGATCCGATATAACTACCGGTGCCGACGACGCCATGGCCTCTGCCACTCCCATGCCGAAGGGCTCCATCTTCTGCATTCCCACATAGGAAAGGGCGTGATGTGCCAGGACGGCAAGGGTCTTCCATTCCTGACTTGGGAGCCGCACCACGTCATTTTCATCCAGGCCGTATTCCTTCAAGACCTCTCCAATCTGATTTTCGACGATCACCTCTTCGGGCGCTCGATTCTCTGGTGATCCTCCCACGAGGACAAGTTTTATTCCCCCCATCATTTCTCTCTCGATGCGGCGTGCCTCGCCAAAAAGGGCAATCACCCCCGGCACATTTTTCGCCTCCGAGAACCGGCCGAAGTATATGAGATATTTCCCTGGAAGAAGGTTATAATCTGAGAGCCTTTCACTTTCAGGATTTTTAGAGACGTCGAAAAAATTGCTCCCCGCGCCGGCGGGCATGATTAAATGGGGAAAGGACATTCCGTAATATTCATTCAGTATGCCGGGTTCCTGCAGAGTATTGGCGATTTCGAGATTCGCCCCCTTGAGCGATAAAATCTCAAAGCTCTCCCGGGTACCAAAATTGTACTTTTCATCAATCCACGACTCGGGATTACCCGGATCGAATCCGAGGGAGAGCAGTTTGTTGATGCCCAGTGAGTGGGGAATCACCACATTCGGTATCCCGAGCCTCTCGGCAACCTCCAGCGATATGGCCATGCCGTCGGCATAGTGACCCATTGCGGCATCGGCGCCAAAGAGGGCGGAGATGGCGACAGCCCTTTCCGCAAGCTCCGGGAGAAAGGGATATATTTCCTCTTTTCGTATGAATCTGTCACCCCCTGCGGGAATGCGGAGAAGCCACAGATTCTCATGAAAACGCTCCACCTGAGGGAAGGGCTCGAACCACCGGGCACAAATGATCACCTTTCTTCCCAGCCGTGCCCATGCCTTCGATACCTCGAGGACGTAATAGGTCTGCCCCCCCGTATCGGGCACACCGGCGGGAGGTGGATCACCCCAGTACCCGTGGGTGGAAGCCATCACGATCCGCCCGGCTCTTTCCGCCTCCTTCTCCGGAGAGAACAGGGGAATCCCGTATTCACGAAAAATATCATTATATTCTCTCAGGATTTCGATGGAAAGGTCGTACCGGGCAGCTATCTCCTCTAATCTTCTATCATTTTTCCCTGCCTTATTGTCATCCATATGTCTCTAATAAAATATCGCCCGAAGGGGTGTCAACAATTATTTCCTTCAAAAAGAGAGTGTTTTACTATATCTTCTGCCACTTCTGGTATAGAAAATATGAGACACATTTCAGGAGGAACGATTATGCTCGACTTTGCGATGTTTGAGGTTATGACCTTTGATTGTTACGGAACGCTGATTGACTGGGAATCGGGTATCGCCTCGGCGATGGGGAAGATACTCACATCTCACGGCGCAAAGATAAGCGACGATGAAATTCTCGAGCTCTTTGCGAAGCTCGAGTCCCGGATAGAGGCGGGCAAATTCCACAATTATAAGACCGTCCTTGCGAAGGTAGCGGAAGGGTTCGGAGAGGAACTGGGTTTTATCCCTCACCGGAGCGAGATTGAATCCTTTTCCCGATCCGTCGAAGACTGGCCTCCCTTCCATGACAGTGTCGAGGCCCTCCACTCTCTTCAAAAAAGATACAGCCTCGCCGTCATATCCAATGTGGATGATGACCTCTTCGCCTTTTCGGCCAAACACCTGGAAGCGGACTTTGACTGGGTCATCACGGCGGAAGCGGTGAAGTCCTATAAGCCGTCCCTCAATAATTTTTACCATGCCATCGAAAAGATCGGTATCCCGAAGGAAAGGATTTTGCACGTTGCCCAGAGTCTCTATCATGACATCGAGCCGGCGGAAAAAGTGAGTCTGAAAACGGTATGGATAAACCGCAGGCATAATAAGGAGGGGTTCGGGGCCACGCCGGAGGCTAAAGCCAGACCCGACATGGAGCTACCCGATCTGATGAGCCTTGCCTCCCACGCCGGGCTTTCCTGATTCTCCATGCATCAAAAAAATATAGGCTGCATATAGGAAAAATGGAAATATTGTGTTGATTGTCTCTTCCATTTTGGTGTATATTACGCGGTTAATACGACATATGCAGAAAAAAAAGGAAGGACAATAGTATAATGAATTCAAAATATGATGTGGTGGTCGGTATCCCCTCTTACAACGAGGCCGGGACTATCGGTTACGTTGCCAGAACCGCCGGCGAGGGACTTGCCGCCTACTTCCCCGATAAGAGATGTGCCATAGTCAACTGCGACAATAACAGCCAGGACGACACAAAGGAAGCCTTTTTCTCGGCGGAGATACCCGACACAATTGACAGAAAGTATATCAGTACCCCCGAAGGCGTGAAGGGAAAGGGAAATAATTTCCTGAATCTCTTTCAATACTGTAAGGAAGCCGAGGCCGATATTATAATCGTCGTTGATGCCGACCTTCGGTCAATAAAACCGGAATGGATTCAATATCTCGGCTATCCCGTTACCGAGGGCCATGATCTGGTTACCCCCCTCTATTCACGCCACCAGTTTGACGGAACCATAACGAATCATCTCTGTTATCCCCTTATCTTCTCCCTGGGGAAAACAGATATCCGGCAGCCGATAGGGGGCGATTTTGCCTTCTCTTCCCGCCTCTGCTCCCACCTGCTTGAGGATGAATGGAACGACATGGTGCGTCACTACGGCATCGATATCTTCATTACACTCTCAGCCCTCTTCGGGGGCTTCCGTATCTGCCAGGCGGGCCTGGGAACCAAGGATCATAACGCCAGTGCCCCCAAGCTGGGACAGATGTTTGAGGAGGTTATCTATACACTCTTTACAACCCTCCATAAGCATCGATCCCAATGGCTGAAAAAGGATCTGAAATCGACCTCGCAAACGGAGGTACACCAGGTAGAAAGGCGGGGCCTCGAAACAATGATAGAGCCGGAGGCCCTCTCGATCGAGGATATCGTGAGGCTCAAAGATGATTGTCGCAGGGAATATCTGAAATATCACGAACAGGTGAAACAGTATCTCAATACCTACGCCTACCAGAAAACCAAGCAC
This sequence comes from uncultured Syntrophaceae bacterium, assembly GCA_964430915.1. Lineage (GTDB taxonomy): Bacteria > Desulfobacterota > Syntrophia > Syntrophales > UBA2210 > JAFGBH01. Next base: position 9,428 of record CAYSHT010000039.1, on the reverse strand, counting down.
ATGTACTCCATGGACTATTACGACCTTGATATTACGCTCTGGTCACATATCGTCTACAGCCTCTTTTACCTCTTCGACGGTGCCACCGAGGAGGTAAAAAAAGAGCTTATCAATGCGCTCAAACCGCTCTATTTTGAACGGAGCATAACCTTTAATTATCAGACATATCGCTACAAAATCTCTTTTGCCGAAAAAGAGGTGAGAGATCAGGCCATGGCCTTTCTCAGTCAAAAGCCATACCTGCTCGGGCTCTATGTGGGGAATGGAAAGGCTTCTCTTATCTGAGAAGATGAGGGGATGTGAAGCTCCCCGCCTATAAGACGGGGCTTGCGGGTGCGCTCCCGGTAAAAATTGATACCTTTCTGCACCAGTCGGAGATTTCCCCGGGACCTGTCAGAGCAAAAGCTGACATCCCTCTTACAGGAGATTCACTGTCAGGTCATAAAGAGCTGGAACATTCTTCCGGACGATCAATTGCCGCGGGGGCATTCTCCTCAATTCTGGGACACGATATTCCTCTCCTGCCCCGGAATCTATCCTCACTCCAACAATCCTGATCGCTCTTTTATTTCACCGCATCCTTAAAAATTTGTGATGGAATGAAACGGGGAACCTCTCTTTTCTCGATCCGAATTTCTTCTCCTGTACGCGGGTTTCTCCCCCGTCTCTCTTTTTTCTTGACAATTTTGAACGTTCCAAAACCGGAAAGCATCACCTTTTCGTCATCTTTGAGGCCGCTCACAATCGTTGAAAGGACACAATCAATGACGGCTTGTGCATCATTCTTGTTTTTCAGATACTTTCGAACCTCAGCGATCAAGTCACTCTTATTCATATTCGCGCATCTCCCTTCGATATTTAATCTCTCTTTAGAGTTTAAAAACCTTCTTGTACCCTCTCAACAAATATCCTCTACCACCCACGCGAATCTCACATTATTACCTTTCCACACATACGCCTCCCGGCCCCGCCACCAAAGGAACCGGGAGGTTCCCTCAAGGGAAGCATATACCCCCCTTGAGGGAACCTGCGATCAAAAAAAGGAGAAAAAACACAAAAAGCCCCGCCGGTTCTTCTAAAATAGGGTATTTTATACCACATTTTTTTGGGGGAGTGGTGTTAAATATTTATCAGATTAATGTTAGGTAAATACTAACATTACACGAAAGATCTTAGGTAGGATTCCAGATTTACCTTCTTGTCAATGAGATCGAGCTTTTTTCGTATATTGTGGCGGTGAAATATGATGGCACTCTGTGATATGTGAAGTAGCCTGGCGATCTCCTTGGTCGTTTTGTGGTCCTTTATCAGACCGGCCACCTTGATCTCCTGGGGAGTAAGGTTGAAGTTCCTTGAAGATAAATCTCTGGCAAAGGGAGAGATTATCTCATTCATATAGTTCTCCAGAATACCAAAGTAGCGTATCTGGTTAGTATTCAACTGGCTCTTCTTGAGCATATCGAGGTGCGGCATAACCAGTTGTTTGAAATTGGCTACGATGTTTTCTTCAAGCTCCCGCTTGTAATCTTCCCTGGCATTCACGAGGACCTTAAGGGCCGCATTGAGCTCATCAAGTTTGTCCGCCTTTTCGTTTAACTCCTTTCTCTTTTCTTCCACCATTTCTTCAAGTTTTACATTCGCCTGCTCAAGAATTGCCTGTGCCTCTTTTATCTCGGTCATATCCATTCCCACGCCCCAGAAAGACCACCCGGGAACAGGGTACTTCTTTGATATATTTGACCAGGAGATCGTCTTTTCCGACCCATCCTTACAGGCAAGCTTGACTTCGAAATCATAGAACAGATTTTCGAGTTTCGATATCTCGCTTAATACCCAGTGACGGTAGTCTTTATCGGGAAAGAGCCTTTCCCATATGCCGATTGATTCTACCGCTTCATCTGCACTGTATCCTGTAATCCTCTCAGATTCAGCATTCCACGCAATAATATTTCCCGATTTATCAAAGGCGACGAGCATCATGGGCATCTTCTCGAGGACTCTTCTGAGTCGCTCCTCGCTCTCCTGTAAGGCCAGCTCCGATTCCTTTCTCTCGGTAATGTTATAGATGACTCCCGTCGCCCCTTTCAGTTTTCCCTTTTTATAGTTATATCTCGAGTTCAGAAGTATCCACACATTCTCGCCATTCTTTGTCTTAATAAGATATTCCGCACTTTCGGGAACTTCATCGGCGCGTTGAAGTTTTGCAAATCGCTCATAGAGGCGTGGTCGGCTTTCTTCGGCAAAAAAGTCGAAGGGTTTCATCGCCAGAAACTCTTCCCTTGAGTAGCCTGTGTAGAGGCACATCACGTCATTGACACTGGTGAACCGTTCCTTATCATAATCCACTTCGTAAATTCCGGCGGGGGCATGCTTTACCAGATACTCGTAACGCCCCACACTCTCCCTGAGTGCCTCCTCGGCAGCCTTGCGAGCGGTGATGTCGCGAACCACCGATATCGTTCCTACCACATGCCCGTCTTTGTAAACCGGATGCCCGCTGACCTCTGCAGACACCTTCCTTCCGTCTCTCGCGGTAAATTCGTATTCCGAAAGATGTATTATCTCACCTTCAAGAATCTTCTTCGCATTGAGGTAGCTGACCCCGTATTCTTTTTTATTCATCACCATCTTTACTTCGGAAAAATCCTTCCCGATAAAATTTTCCGGGTCATACCCGATCACCTTTTTGACACTCGGCGATACGCTCGTGACCTTAAGATTCCGATCCATGGTGAATATCATATCGCCGACATTTTCAAAGTGGGACCGGTATTTTTCCTCACTCTCCCTAAGCTCATTCTCAGCGGTTTTGCGATCCGTCATGTCGATCAATGACAAAATCTGTCTCGAAGATTTCGGAATGGGAAAAACCGTCATGACAACATCACGTCTTTCACCCTTTCGGGTAGCAAGCACGGTTTCATAATGCCTGGGAACAGCATCTTTACGCTTCAACGTCTTGTAACTGTCCCCCCTGATTCTTTCGGTTTCCTCGGGGGTCGAGAGATTACCCAGTACCATTTTTCCTACTAGATCTTCCTTTCGATAACCGCTCAGTTTTTCGAACTCCCGGTTGGCTCTGACGATGATCTCATTCTTGTCGATTACGGCCATAGGCGTACCGGTATTTTCAAAGATATTTCGATACCGTGCCTCCGATTCTTGCAATTCCTTCTCCATCTTTTTGCTGAGGGAAATGTCCCGTATCGTACCTTCATTTTGAACATGGTTCCCCTTCTCATCAAAGACACCACGAAAACTCAATGAACCCCATATGACAGTACCGTCTCTCCGTTTGAGCTCTGCTTCGAAGCCATCTAAAAACTCGTGCTCCGCAATACGCCTTATGGCCTCCGTTCGTTTTTCCAGTCTCACATATATATCCGTACCAATATCGGAAACGGAATTCATGAGATCCTCGGGAGAATCATATCCGAGCAGCGCGGCCATCGCCTGATTCGCAAAAACAGGCCGTCCTTCCGGGGTCGTCTGGAAGATGCCCTCTCCAGAGCTTTCAACGATATCACGATATTTTGCCTCTACCTCAGTTAGGGCTTTTTCCGTCAATCTTTTTTCCGTGACATCACGAAAATTCCATACCCTCCCTTCAAGTTCGCCTCTTACAATGAGGGCTTTGGACCTGCGCTCAAAAACACGGCCGTCTTTTAATAATAACGTGTCAAAGACCTTCTCCCTCGTTCCATAGAGGCCAACCGTCCTGGATGTAAAGTTTTCCGGTTCCTCAATCTGCTCAATAGCAAAAGCACGAATTTTTCGATTATCGTTCTGCTTCACTATTCTTTCCGGTATTCGCCACATAGAAACAAAGGTCGAATTATAGATCAACATCTTCTGATCCTCGCCGACCACGCATACACCATCCGCCGTCGATTCGAGTGTGGCTCTGAGAATCTCTTCTTTTTCCAGCAGTGCTCGCTCTGTCGCCCTCCGCTCCGTTATATCCCTTCCGATAACCAGAGAGGCGGGTCTTCCGTCCCACATCGTTTTTGTGCCCGATACCTCCAGAAAGACGGTGCTGCCATTTTTGTGAACGAATCGTGCCTCATAGATACTCGGAGTAGTTTTTCCGTCAGTCCTTTCTGCGAAATTTCGGCTCACCATATCGAGATCACCGGGATGTACCAGATCCCTGAAGACCATCTTTAAAAGTTCTGGACTCTTATAGCCGAGACTTTCCGCCGCGCTCCCGTTCGCATAGAGATACCTCCCTTCGGGATCAACAACCGTAATGCCGTCAGAGGATTTCTCAGCCCGAGCAGTAAAGTCCTCACTATCGACTTTATTTATCTCGAGCTCTCGACATCTATTATCCAAATCCCTTACTTTTTCTTCCAGCTCCTCATATGTGGGCTTTTTCGCCATTCGATTCACTCCCCTTGAGATACGTAGATCGTTCTTTTCATCATCTCGATAGTATGAAACTCTACACCCCCCCCGGTCGAAGATATGACAGATTCATCTATCGAGTCAAGATTATTGTCATTTACCCGCAGATAAATCAAACACTTAAAAATATCATAAATAATTTGACCTGCAATTAGTAAAGGCGCTACTAATGAAAATATTTATCGAAGATCACACATACTAAGGAGTCATTGATGAAGACAATCGGCCTTATAGGCGGCATGAGCTGGGAATCGTCCCTTGAATACTACCGTATCGTCAACGAAGTCGTAAAGTCAAAACTGGGGGGGCTGCACTCGGCTCAATGTATCATGTACTCAGTCGATTTCGAGGAGATCGCGACCTGCCAGCGCCAGGGAAAATGGGACGAGGCGACGGACCTTATGATTGATGCGGCACGGCGTGTTGAAAAAGGCGGTGCGGATTTTTTTCTCATCTGCACCAACACGATGCATCTGATGGCCGATGAGGTTCAAGACCATGTCACCATTCCACTTGTCCACATTGTCGATGTCACCGCCGAGACGATAAAGGAGCAGGGAATCAAAAAGATCGGCCTTCTGGGAACAAAGTTCACTATGGAAGAGCCCTTTTACAGGGGACGCCTCATAACTAACCACGGCCTCGAGGTCCTGATTCCGGAAGAAGAAGGAGAAAGGGACATCATCCACGACATCATATTCGGCGAGCTTTGTCTCGGCACAATCAAACAATCATCGAGGGACCGGTTTATCACTGTTATGGAAAACCTCGCGGCAAGAGGTGCCGAGGGCATCATCCTGGGATGTACCGAGATAGGATTCCTCACCAGTGATGAAGACAGCCCGGTTCCCCTTTTCGATACAACGAAGATTCACGCCGAAGCGGCTGCTCTCCTGGCGATTGAAGGGTAGTATTTTCTCAGCAATTACGGTGAATTGAACAGCCGTACATTTATACATTTATTACAAATGATGGAAATTACCATACCCGGATACGGGACATTCAGCCTTACAGACCTCGTCCTTGATTTCAACGGAACGCTGGCCTCAGACGGCACATTGATAGAGGGAATCGCACCGTTATTAAAGGTTGTGTCGGAAAAGTTTCGGATTCATGTCCTCACAGCCGATACCTTCGGTGATGCCGCGACAGAACTTTCCGTGACACCGTGCAATCTCGTAATAATTTCACCCGATGACCAGGACGGTGCAAAACTCAGGTATATCGAAAAACTCGGGCCCGAAACCACCGTTTGCATAGGCAACGGAAGAAACGACCGCCTCATGTTAAAGAAAGCTGCTCTCGGAATCGCAGTTATTCAGAAGGAAGGCGCCGCCACCGGAGCAACTGCCGCAGCAGATATTGTTACCACAAACATTCTCGATGCATTGAATCTTCTCAGCCACCCTCTCCGTCTCGTTGCCACGCTCCGCTCATAATTCCCTTTATCTTTAAAGGAAAATGCAAAGGACAAAAAAAGAGAAAAAAGACTTGATTTACTCTTGTATTCATATAAAAAGTCTGTAGAAAAGTGACGGATGATCTTCCGAGAAGAATCTCTCCACATAAAAAGAAAGGGAAACAAAATGTTAGAGAAAAGAGGCATTTATTTTTTAGCGATAGTTTTTGCACTTGCGTTACTATTTACCTCCGCAACGGTTCCGGCGGAGGAGGAAAAGGCATCGGACAACAAAGTGGCCGAGGTAAACGGATCGGTCATTACGAAGACTGCATTTGATTCGGAGATGAGCAGGGTAAACGGGCGGATTCAGGCCGCGGGGCAGACCCCGAGCACGTCTCAGACGGAAGAGATAAGAAAGGAAGTACTGAAAACTTTGATAGATCGCGAGCTCCTTCTCCAGGAAAGCGTGAATAAAAAAATGACCGTGGATGACCCATCGGTGGCGGAACAGATCGAGTCATTGAAAAAAAGGTTCCCCGATGACGGCAAATATAAAGAGTGGCTGCTACAGATGGGATTTTCCGAAGAGGAATTAACGTCCCGCATCAAAGAGGAAATGGCCATCAAACAGCTTATCGATAAAGAAATTGTTGAAAAAATAGCCATTACGGAAAAAGAAGCGAAGGAGTATTATGACAACAATCCCGCCTCCTTCAGTCAGGCTGAAAGGGTTCAGGCCAGCCATATCCTCATCACCTTCGACCAGAAGGCAGATGCATCCGTCAAGGAAGCGGCACGGAAAAAGATAGAAGAAATTGAGGAACGTCTGAAAAAGGGAGAAAACTTTTCCGCCCTTGCAAAAGAGTTCTCCGAATGTCCCAGCAGTGAAAGGGACGGCGATCTCGGTTATTTCGAACGGGGACAGATGGTAAAACCCTTCGAGGATGCCGCCTTTGCCCTGGAGCCAGGCACGGTGAGCAGAATTGTGGAGACCCCGTTCGGATATCATCTTATCAAATCCGTTGATAAAAAACCTGCCAGTACGATTCCCTTCAGTGATATCAGCGAAAAGTTGCAGCAGTACCTCAAAAATGAAAAGGTGAAGAAAGAGACACCGATATACCTTTCAAACCTGAAGGCAAAGGCAGATGTTAAGTGGTATATGAAATAGCGACACCCTTTCCGGAAGCAGGGAAAATCGTGATCTCGCAGATATATCAACGCATCAAATGAGCAGGTACGACTTTATCGTCATCGGGGGAGGCGCTTCGGGCCTTATGGCATCGGGACAGGCTGCCTGCCTCGGTGCAAAAACACTTCTCATCGAAAAGATGAAACACCCCGGACGCAAGCTCGCCATCACCGGTAAGGGCAGGTGCAATCTTACTAATATTACGCCCTTAGATGAATTCACACAACATTTCGGGACACAGGGCCGCTTTTTACGACACGCCTTCTCCCGGTTCTTTTCAGAGGAGCTTCTTGCTTTTTTTGAAGAACTTGGGGTTCCCACCATCGTCGAACGGGGCGGAAGGGTGTTCCCGAAAAGCGGCAATGCTCTCGACATTGTTGATTCCCTCCTCAACTGGACTGAAAAAAGCGGCGTTGAAACAATAGAGGAACGGAGGGTGACACGCCTGATCGTGGATACGGGAAAGGTGGCAGGGGTCAAGGTTTCCCCCTTTTTGTACCGGGGGGGGGAATCGCCTGCAGCTAAAACAGAAAGCTACTACGCCGATACCGTTCTCATCGCAACGGGAGGGGCATCCTATCCCGATACGGGATCAACCGGCGACGGGTATCGTCTTGCCGAATCGGTGGGTCACACCATCGTACCGATTCGGCCCGCACTGGTTCCCCTGGAAACGGCCGGTGACGTTTCAGGCCGCCTCGAAGATCTCAATCTCAGGAACGTCGGCGTCCAGATACTGGTCAGGGGGAAAAAGGTCGCCGATGCATTCGGAGAGCTTCTCTTTACCTCCTTCGGTCTTTCCGGTCCCGTCACCCTGTCGCTCAGCCATCGGGTGGTAGATCTCCTCATAAGCGGCGAACGGGTTGAGCTTTCAATCGATCTGAAACCCGCCCTCGACCACGCCAAACTGGATACACGTATTCTCCGCGATCTGGATCGAAGGGGAAAGGAACCATTCATGACACTCCTCGGGGGTCTCCTTCCCCGGAAACTGATTCCCCTGTGTCTCGAACTTACCGGTATTGATGGCGAAATACCGGGAAATCAGATTACGGCGGAGAAACGGAAACGCCTCAGGAGATGGCTCAAAAACTTTACCTTTGAGGTCACGGGGTACCGCCCATTCAAAGAGGCAATCGTCACTGCTGGCGGTGTGGATACGAGAGAAATCGATCCGCGTACCATGGCGTCGCGTCTGGTAAAGGGACTCTATTTTGCCGGCGAGGTCATCGACATTGCAGCAGATACGGGGGGCTACAACCTGCAGGCGGCATTTTCCACGGGGTGGCTTGCGGGAAGACAATTCGGTTCAACATCTCAATAATATCTATGTAGTAAATGTTGAAAATGTTTTGCATATCGCCTGTACTGTGTTAATTTCGAGGGAACATCGAAAGGAGGAATCATGAACAGGACTCTCAGGGGACTTCTTATATTCATAGTGATCTTCTTCGTAGGCGGCTGCGCCTCTGTACAACAATCGCTCTTTGAAATTTCCATGTCGGCCGAGAGATGCATCTCCGATATGGATTTGAAAAAGGTAACCATCGATGATCAGGATATTTCCTATCTCGAACGTGAAGGAGAGGGCGAAACCATCGTGCTCCTTCACGGTTTTGCCGCAGACAAAGACAACTGGGTCCGTTTTACCAGGCAAATGCCGAAGGAGTACCGCATACTGGCTATAGACATGCCGGGACACGGTGATAACAGTCGTGATTTCGATCGAACTTACGACATTGAATATATCGCCGAGGGCTTTGCGAAGACCATCGAGAAGCTTAATCTGAAGCGTTTCCACCTGGCGGGCAACTCCATGGGGGGATATGTGTCAAAAATCTATGCGGTAGAAAATCCGGAGAGGGTAATCACCCTTGGTCTGTTCGATTCGGCCGGCCTCCTATCACCACAGCCCAGCGATTTTCAATTAGCCCTTGAAAAGGGGGACAACCCCCTTATTGTAAACTCGAGTGATGATTTCGACCGTTTGATGCAGTTCGCCTTTTACAAAGAACCCTTTCTTCCATGGCCCATGCGCTCTGTGGTGGCGCAAAAATATATGAGTCGTGGCCGGTTTAATCAGAAGATGTGGAATGATATATGGGGACACAGAGAAGAAGCACTTGATCTCCTTTCCCGTCTTCATCTACCCGTTTTTATCATCTGGGGAGACAGCGACCGCATACTCCATGTGTCTACCGTCGAAGTGTATCAAGAGCACATACCTCATGCCGAGACGGTCATACTGAAAAACTGCGGCCATGCCCCAATGCTTGAAAGACCGGCTGAAACAGCGGATTTCTATGTAAAGTTTCTTGATAAAAACGGTTAAAAGGAGGAAAGAGAAGCAAACTGACAAAAAAGAGGAGGTGTTGGTATGACTGGTTTTTTAAAGAGACCCTGCCTTCGGACAGCGGGGCCCGCGAT
>CAYSHT010000038.1:0-17629 GCA_964430915.1 uncultured Syntrophaceae bacterium | reverse complement strand
CACCCGCAAGCCCCGCCTTGTAGGCGGGGTAAGGGGCGCAATATAAAACAAACATATTCCTTACCGGGAAGCCCCGCCCTGTGGGCGGGGAGCTTTACTGATAAAGAGAAAACTGTCACGAGGGTAATAGTCGTTATTAGTAATTGAAGAGTCGTAGTTATTCTGTTAGTATCATTCATTGTGACTGAAAATATCGAAGATTTTTTAAAAAGCGGGGAACGAGAATGAAACGTGTAACAATTAGCGTCATTGCCTTTATTTTATTACTATTTTTTGCCCTTCCGGCACATGCCTTTGAAGACAGGATCGTTGCCGTGGTGAACAATGAGGCGATTACGCTTTCCGAGCTGGATGAGGCCGTTGAGGCTTTCCTGAATGTTGTCGCCCGGAGTCAACCGTCGGTAAAAAGAGAAGACATTATTGAAGAGGCACGGAAGGCGTCGCTGAACAAGCTCATCGATGGAGTTTTGCTCAAGCAGGAAGCGAGCAGGCTGAAGATCGTCATTTCCGATCAAGAGATCAGCAGGACCATGAATGATATGCTGGTGAGAAGAAATATCTCTTTTGATGAATTCAGGGAGTCCCTGAAGAAAGAGGGTATGACCCTTGATGATTATAAAGGAGAGATAAGCCAGTATCTTCTTACGAGAAAGATTGTAGAGAAAACAATACGGTACAAAATAGCCGTCAGCGATGAAGAGATAGGCGATTATTACGGAAAGTACCGGGATCAGTATGAGGGAAAAGAGGCAAACAGGGTACAGCAGATACTTATTGTAAAGCCGAAAGGAGCCGATCAGAAAACTGTGTCGGCATTGAAGGAAAAGGCCGAAACGATCCTGAAGAGACTGGTTGAAGGTGAACCCTTTGAAGCCCTGGCAGTCGATTACTCGCAGGGGCCTGCCGCAAAATCAGGCGGCGATCTCGGATTTCTGGAGAAGGGCATGATGTATCCTGAAGTGGACGAAGAGGCTTTCAGATTGAAAAAGGGTGAGTTGGGTGGTGTCGTCGAGTCGCCGATCGGGTTTCATATCATCAAGGTTCTCGACAAGAGGGGCGCAGGGGTGAAACCGATTGAAGAGGTCCGCGAGGAGATCATAGGAAGAATAAGCGAAGAAAAAATAGAAGAAAAATTTCAGGAGTGGTTCAAGAAGCTGAGAGAAAAATCACATATCGATATACGACTGTAATCTGGTTTGAGGTTTCAGTCTGAGGTCTCGCGAGATGAAGTATCAAAATATGCTCCTCACCTGAGGCATTACATTGAATCTCCACGCAACAAGTTGCGGGAAATCTCCGATTGTTAAAGAAAATGTTTGTTTTTTTATTCGCTCGCAAACCACGCCGCAAGTAGCGGGGAATGCTCGCTGTTCAATTCAAAATTCGCAATATGAAATGTATAAAAATAAGGGGTGCGTCACAGCACAACTTAAAAAATATTAATGTTGATATTCCACGGGACGAACTCGTGGTCATTACCGGTGTCAGCGGTTCCGGCAAGTCGTCCCTTGCCTTTGATACCATCTATGCAGAGGGGCAGAGGAGGTATGTCGAGTCCCTCTCAACCTATGCACGCCAGTTCATCGGTCAGATGGACAAACCGGAGGTCGAACTGGTCGAAGGCCTCTCTCCAGCGATAGCGATCGAACAGAGAACGGCAAGCCATAATCCGCGCTCGACGGTGGGGACAATTACCGAGATCTATGACTACCTGCGCCTCCTCTATGCGAGGGTGGGAGTGCCCCACTGTTACAAATGCGGCAGAGAAATCACGTCGCAGACCGTTGAATCGATGGTGGACAGGGTGCTCCTCCTTCCGGAAAAAGCGAAGATTAACATACTCTCTTCCATCGCTAGGGGAAAGAAGGGCGAATATCAAAAGGAGTTGCGAAAACTCCAGAAGGAAGGGTTTGCACGGGTCAAAATAGACGGGGAAACCAGGGACCTTTCCGAGAAAATCGTTCTTGATAAGAACAAGCGGCACGATATTGACGTGGTCGTGGACAGGCTGGTAATCAAGGAGGGAATAGAGCGGCGTTTGAGAGATTCCATCGAGATCGCCCTCGGGCTCTCCGATGATATTATCAAGGTAGAAGTGGTGGGGGGCGAGGAGATCCTCTTCAGCGAGGTCTATGCCTGTCCCATATGCGGTATCAATATGCCCGAGCTTGCCCCGCGGATGTTTTCCTTTAACAGTCCCTACGGGGCCTGCCAAGAGTGTGGAGGCCTCGGGACAAAGGTGTTTTTCGATGAAAGTCTTGTAATACTCGATCCCTCGCTTTCCATACGGGAAGGGGCAATTGCACCCTGGGATAAGAGACATTCCCTCTACTTTCACCAGATGCTAGAGGCCCTTTCAAACCACTACGAATTTAATATCAATACCCCCTATAATCAGCTGCCTGAGAGGATAAAAAATATTCTTCTCTACGGCTCCGGTTCTGAGGAGATCGAATTTTACTTTGACAGGAAGAGAAAGCGGCATTTTTACACAAAACCCTTTGAAGGTGTCATGCAGAACCTCAAGCGGCGTTACCGGGAGGCCGACTCTCATGACCTGAGAGTGGAACTTGCAAGGTTTATGAATATAAGGGATTGTCCTGCATGCAATGGGGCGAGGCTTAGAAAGGAGAGTCTCTTCGTCACCGTGGGGGAGAAAAATATCCATGAAGTCTGCCTGATGTCGATCGGTGAGTGCATGAAATTTTTCGATGACCTCATTCTCACCGAGAGAGAGATCCTGATTTCCCGGAGGATTTTCAAGGAGATCAGGGAACGATTGAGATTCCTCCTTGACGTGGGGATGGATTATCTCAACCTCGCCCGTTCATCGGGCACGCTTTCAGGCGGGGAATGGCAGCGTATACGACTTGCAACCCAGATAGGCTCGGGTCTCGTGGGGGTGCTCTACGTCCTTGATGAACCGACGATTGGCCTTCATCCCAGGGATAACGTCCGCCTCATTTCAACCCTGAAACGGCTGAAAAATATGGGGAATACGGTGCTCGTGGTGGAGCATGATGCCGATATAATGAATGCCTCCGACAATATTATCGATATGGGCCCCGGTGCGGGTCTGCATGGGGGAGAGGTTGTTTTTCAGGGTTCGCCCGAGGATATTCGCGCCTCCGAGACATCGCTGACGGGAAAATACCTGTCGGAAAAATTGTCGATTCCTATACCCGAAAAGAGACGGTCAATTTCGGATACATTTATTTTCATCGAGGGGGCCTCGGAAAATAACCTCAAGAATATCGACATAAAGATACCCGTCGGTGTCTTTACCTGCGTGACCGGGGTGTCGGGCTCGGGCAAAAGCACCATGGTTATCGAGACGCTCTACAAGGCCCTTCGCAGGAGCCTGAACAGATACAGAGGCAAGACGGGAAAGTATAATAAAATAAGAGATTACGGAGGCATAGAACGGGTCATTACCATGGATCAGCAGCCCATAGGGCGAACTCCTCGATCAAATCCAGCCACCTACACAGGAGTTCTCACCTATGTCCGCGATCTTTTCAGCCGCCTTCCCGAATCGAGAATGCGCGGTTACAAACCGGGCAGATTCAGCTTCAACGTCAAGGGCGGAAGATGCGAGGCCTGTGAGGGAGATGGCCTGAAGCGGATAGAGATGCACTTCCTCCCCGATATCTACATAACCTGCGATGTCTGCCACGGACAACGCTTCAACAGGGATACCCTCGAGATACTCTACAAGGGAAAGAGTATCGCCGAAGTTCTCGATATGACGGTCAATCAGGCGCTTTCCTTTTTCAGCAATATTCCGGTCATAAAGACGAAGCTGCAGCTTCTCTCCGATGTGGGGCTCGGCTATATAAAACTCGGTCAATCGGCAACGACCCTCTCGGGGGGTGAGGCACAGCGGGTAAAACTGGCGAGGGAGCTGGGAAAGCGTCTTACCACCAATACGCTCTACATACTGGATGAGCCAACCATTGGCCTTCACTTTGCCGATATAGAAAAACTTCTCGGCGTTTTGATGAGACTGGTGGAGATGGGAAACACCGTTGTCGTGATAGAGCATAATCTCGATGTCATCAAGTGTGCCGACTATGTCGTGGATCTTGGGCCGGAAGGTGGAGACGGCGGCGGGTGGATCGTTGCCGCCGGTTCTCCCGAGAAGATCGTCAAGGTAAAAAAATCTCTCACCGGTCAGTTTCTGAAAAAGGTCCTGTCGAACGGTTCCCGGAGGGCCACCTCCTAAAACGTCATTGTATGTCCTTTCCCAGGATGTCTTTCCATCTCGGATACTTCCATTTTATTTGATATGAAAAATTATTGGTGGTAATGTGCCCCTGTTAAAAAAGGGGGAGTTCATTGGGATGAAGGTACAAAGCCTTGATCGGTTTCTCTATCCTGAGAGTGTCGCGATATTTGGGAGCATGTTTGAAGGGTGGTTTTTCGGCCCCGGTGTGATTATTAAAGATCTGAAGGATATCGGTTACAGGGGAGCCATATATCCTGTACATCCGAGCGCCGAGTCTATTTACGGTCTCAAGGTCTATCATTCTGTCGGAGAGATAGAGGGTAAAGTAGATCTGGCCATCGTCATCACCTCCTACCGATACGTCAGCGATATAATACAACAATGTGGTGAAAAGGGAGTAAAGGCGGCAGTTGTCGTCTCCGACGGGTTCGGAGAGGCGGGTGCCGAGGGGAGAAAGATGCAGGAAGAGCTTCTTGCGAGGGCCCGCTCTTTTGACATGAGAATAATCGGTCCCAACACGCTGGGGTTACTCAATAATGCGAAAGGTTTTACCACTATCCCCTACGAAAAGGGATATGAATACGCAAAAAATGGCCCCCTTTCCATTGTGACACAGACGGGGATGTACGGTCCTCAGGCAATAGCGCTCGACGATTACAGTTTCGGGGTGAGCAAGATCATCGATCTTGGGAATATGTGCGACCTGGATGAGATTGACTGCCTCGAATATCTCGAGAATGATCCCGACACCAGAGTCATTTCCCTCTATATCGAGCATACGAAACGACCGCAGAGATTTCTCGATGTTGCCCGGAGGATCTCGATGAAAAAACCGATCCTCTGTTTGAAGGGAGGTATATCTCCCGAAGCGGCGAAAGCGATGGCTTCTCACACAGGGTCGATGGCGGGTGACGACAGATTGTATGAGGGACTCTTTCATCAGACCGGTCTTATCAGAGTTGAAGAATACAGAGACCTCCTCGATCTGGCGAAGGTCTTCATCTACCAGCCCCTTCCCGCGGGAAACAGGCTCGGTATCATCACCTTTTCCGGCGCCATCGGCATCCATTGTGTTGATACTGCCCAGGGTGTTGGGCTTGAGCTGGGGAAATTGAGTGAGAAAAGTAAGAAAAGACTCCTGGAAGTAAGTCACCTTCTGAACGGTCATCCAATAGACCTTGGCCCCGCTTCTGCGGCGGCGGGGGCGGAGGTATTCAACTTTTACACCAGGAGTTTCGAGGTGCTCCTTGAAGACGAAAACATAGACGCCATCTACCTCAATACCTACGTAAACAACCTGCTGCTGCCGCAATCGTATGAGGGCCTCCTCGAAACAATGAGTAAAAAGAGGACAAAACCGATCGTCTTGTGGTCCTATGGAGCATCAGAACATTATATCAGAGAAATGGCGGTGCTTGCGGAGCAATACGGCATACCCTTTTTCTCGACCAACCAGAAGGCGATCAAGGCATTGGGACACATGAACCGGTACGTGAAATGGAAAAATGCACGCACCCCTGTCGGGTGAGATGCTCGGTTTTTCAAAGTAGTGGGAACCTGCAAATGTATATAAAAAGAAATGTATCGTGGCAGACGGAGATGCCTCGACGTTCTTATTCGGGGATCTTCGATTCGCTGAATTTTCCGTGTAAGTGGGTGCGCTGCGGTATCTGCCGTGGGGCTTTTCAATAATTTTCATTGTTAAAGGAGGGTTTGTTATGTTTTACGAAGAACGATGCACTCTGTGTGGAGACTGTCTTGTCAAGTGTCCCTATCTCGCCTATCCCGAGGAAAAAGCGAAAATGGAGTTCAAAAAGCTGATAGATGGTGAACCGACGCCTATTACGGCCGAGTGCATTACCTGCGCCGCCTGCAATATGTTCTGCCCCGAAGGGGCAAATCCCTTTGATCTCATTAATGACCGGCAGGAGGAAACGGGAACTTTCAAGGTTACCGAACAGGCTCTTGCCATGATGGGGATGGCTGATCAACTTCCCTCAGAGGTCATAGAGGGGGATCCCGGAAGACCAGCCATGAACCTCTGCTCCGTGGGGGATTTCCTGCCCGGCGTTATCGACGGGCAGCTCTTCGACGGGCTGACGCTTATCAAGGGGGGTGATTACTTCTGTTATGTCGGATGGATACACGTAGGAAAACCGAGCATGGTGAAGGAAAACGCCCGGAAATTCGTGGACAATCTGGCCGCTACGGGGGCCGAAGAGATTATCTGCTACCACGATGACTGCTATGTCGTCCTTGCTAAAAAGGCGGAGGAACTGGAAATAGAGGTCCCCTTCAAGGTAACCCATATAATAGAATATTTGAGAGATTACGTGAAAGATCACCCGCAAAATGTGAGGAAATTGAACATGAAGGTGGCCTATCAACAGCCCTGTGCCTCACGCTACACCTTTGAAAAGGATGGGATGCTCGACGAGCTCTTCGATCTCATTGGTGTTACCAGGGTGGAGAGAAAATTCGATCGCTCGGATTCGCTCTGTTGCGGTGGGGCAATGGCCGCCATGGCCGATGTGCCCAAAGAAGTGCTGAACGGGTGGCGTATGAAAAATATTATGGATGCAAAGGACGCCGAAGCCGAAGCCATGGTCTTTTTATGCCCCATGTGCGCCCTTGGCCTCAGAAACCGGTCAAAGGCGAACGGGCTTGAACCCTATATGCTGAGCAATCTTGTACGTCTCGCACTTGGTGAGGAATTAGTTCACGGCGGGGCGGGAAAACGTTTTGAATTGAACAGCGAGCGCTAACCCCGCTGCTTGCAGCGGGGTTAGCGAGCGAATAAAAATAAATATTTCCTTAACAATCGGAGATTCCCCGCAACTTGTTGCGGGGAGCTTCAGTAGGTAAGAAAACAAAAAGTCTGAATAAATGTTTTTACCGATAAACAGACGAGGCAGGTTTTTATGATAGTATGAAAACAGTCATGGATGTTAATTATGAAAAAATTTCAAAGGGGGAAGTAAAAAATGGAAATAAATGTGAGCCTTCTCGACAAAATAGTGAGGGTTATCATTGCCCTAGCGATTATTATCGCCCATCTCCTTGGCTGGATCTCGGGCGTGGTCGGGTTGATATTGGCTGTGGGTAGCGGCATGCTTCTCTCCAGTGTCATGTCCGGGCACTGTCCGCTCTATGCAAAATTGGGAGTTAATACCAACCGATAGTGATTACGGGCTTTACGATGCCTTTGAAAATGTGATATGGGAGCCGTGGTAAATGGTGGTAAAGCCATTATCGGCTCCGTCGGAGGTATTGGTAGAAAGCCATTTATCAAATTATTAGTGAGGAGGTAGGAAATGCTTAAGAAATTGTTGATGGGACTTCTGGTTTTTTTCATGATGGTTTCACTATGCGGTGCGGCTGAGGTGGCAGGTGTTGCGGTGCCCGACTCGATAAAGGCAGGGCAGGACAGTCTCCTCTTAAACGGGGCAGGCGTGAGGACAAAGTTTTTCATGGACCTCTATGTGGGGGGGCTTTATGTGAAAGAGCAAGGAATGGATGACGCGGAGATAGTAGCAGCGGACGAACCGATGGCAATCAAACTACAGATTATATCGGGCCTGATTACAAGCGAGAAAATGGAAAAGACCACCCGTGAGGGATTCGAAAATGCCACCGGTGGAAATACCGAGTCCATTCAGAATGAGATAGACACGTTTATCGCCGTCTTCAAGGAAAAAATTGAGAAGACTGACGTCTACGATCTGATCTATGTCCCGGGGAAGGGTGTGGAAACCTACAAAAATGGAACCTTTGCATCCGTCACGAAGGGCCTTGAATTCAAAAAGGCGCTCTTCGGTATCTGGCTTGGTGATAAACCGGCACAGAAGAGTCTGAAGAAAGAGATGCTGAGTCAGTAGTTACTGTCGATCTATCCCTTTTTAAAGAAATTGTAGTATCGAATAACCTTTTTAACGTACAATTCTGTTTCTCTTATCGGGGGTATGGTTTTTGAGCGGCTCACATTATCCGGGCCTGCGTTGTACGCCGCAAGTGCCAGGTGAAGCTTCCCGTCAAAACGATTCAGGAGCTGTTTAAAATACCATGCCCCCGCCATTATATTTTCCCGGGGATTGAAGGGGTTTTTCACTCTCAGTGACTTGAAATTTTCGGGCATTATCTGCATGAGTCCCATGGCGCCCTTTTTCGAGACAGCCTTGGGATTGAAGTCAGACTCCACCTTCACTATTGCTTTCAGGATAGCAAAGGAGACGCCGTGTTTTTGTGATGCCTCTTTTATGAGGGCATCGTACCTGTTCGTAGAGGAAATCTTCCTTTTCTTCCTCTCCTTGATAAAGAGCTTGTAGTCGGGTGTCTCCGGGATGTAGTTGGTGAAACAGGGGATGCCGTCTTTATCGACATGCCGATAGACATCAGCCCGAAGGGGTGATTCCACAAAAAAGAGAAGTATGACGAGGGCAACTGTCGACCATAGGTATTGATACTTTATCATAGGGTGATTGTATCAGCTTTTTTGTCGGTAAAGGGAGGTTTTTTTGATGTAATCGCTAACGGTGTCGGGGACGAGGTATCGTATCGATGCCCCCCGTTGTACCCTCTCTCTGATATCGGTAGAAGATATGTCGAGAAAGGTCAGTCTTCTGAAGAAGACAAAATGTCCAGTCGGTCCTTCGTATCCGTCCAGGCTCATATTGTATCTGAATTGTGCGGCAAAGTCCGGGGGGAACAGATCGGCGAGACCCTTTGTCTCGTAGCCCGGCCTCGTCATTACGACAAAATTGCAGAGTGACAAAAGCCTCTTCCAGTCTTTCCACAATTGTATTTCCTGGAATGCATCCTGTCCCACGATGAAATAAAGATTAGTTATTTCCTTGTAATTTTTGAGAAAATGGCTGACCGTATCAACGGAGTACGATTTGCCCTCTCTCTCGTTTTCCATCTCTGAGAGGGAAAGGGACGCATTCCCCTCGATGGACAGCCGTACCATCTCTTTTCTATGAACGAAGGGGGTAACACTTTTTTCCGCCTTCAGCGGTTGTCTCGATGCGGGAATCAGGATAATCTTGTCCAGGTCGAAAAGTTCGAGGATTTCCTCTGAACATCTCAGATGTCCCAGATGGACGGGATCAAATGTGCCCCCTAATAGTCCCCACTTCATGTCCGTAATTGCCCGTCACCGTGGATTATGAATTTCGTCGTGGTAAGCTCCTCAAGTCCCATGGGACCGAAGGCGTGAAGCTTGGTCGTACTGATGCCGATCTCTGCGCCGAGTCCGAGTTCGAAGCCGTCGCTGAATCTGGTGGAGGCGTTGACCATAACGGTGGAGGAATTGACCTCATTCAGAAACCGCTGGGAATTCTTATAGCTTTCGGTGATGATCGATTCGGTATGGAGCGATCCGTATTTCTCGATGTGCGCGATCGCCTCCCCTATATCATCGACGATGCGGAGAGACAGAACGAGATCGAGATATTCCTCGTACCAATCATCCTCTGTGGCCTCTTCTATCTCCGGGAGGATCGCCCTCGTTTTTTCACACCCCTTCATGGTAACGCCCGCCTTTTTGAACTCCTCTGCCATCACGGGAAGAAATCGTGCGGCGATATCTTTATGCACGAGAAGGGTCTCCATCGCATTGCAGACCCCCGGTCTCTGTGTCTTGGCATTTATACATATCGCTGTTGCCATAGTGAAATCGGCACTGGCGTCAACGAAGATATGGCAGACTCCCTTGTAATGCTTGAGCACCGGTATCTTTGACTGCTTTACCACCGCCCGTATCAGGTCCTCGCCTCCCCTGGGAATGATGAGGTCTATGTGTTCTTCCAGCGAGAGCATTTCATTGACCGCCTGTCGATCCGTGGTAGGGATGATCTGAATGGCGGCCCCGGGTATGCCGACGGTTCGTAAAACCTCCTGGAGAATGCCGGCGATGGCAAGGTTGGAATGTATCGCCTCTGATCCCCCTCTCAAGATTACCGCATTTCCCGATTTCATGCAGAGGGCCGCCGCATCGGCCGTGACGTTGGGTCTTGACTCGTAGATGATTCCTATGACGCCGAGGGGAATCCTCATCCTACCTACTAAAAGGCCGTTCGGCCGCTTCCACATGGAGGTAACTTTCCCCACCGGGTCGGGAAGGGCGGCAATTTCTTTCAATCCCTCGGCGATTCCTTCTATGGTTGATGCACTCAGGGTGAGTCTGTCTATCATGGCGTCGGAAAGGCCCTTTTCGCGTGCGTATGCCAGATCCTTTTCGTTTTCCTCTATGAGATAGGCTTCCCGTTCAACAAGCTTTTCAGCCATTTTCAGAAGCGCTCTGTCTTTTACTTCCGAAGAGGTGCGTGCCAGGGTATTAGCCGCTTCCCTTCCATTTTTAGCAATATCTATGACCTGAGTCCTTATATCCATGAATTTTCCTCTCGTGGTTTCCCCGGATAATCAATATTCCTGTTTTATTCTTAATATATTAACATTTTATATTGAGAGAAGGTACTTTATAGTATATGAAATTCCCTGTCAAGATTGATGGGGGTCTTTCACTTTCACTATCCATGTTGTCGGGAGTGTCTATGAGCGATATAGTTGTGAGGGCAGGCAGGTCTGTTTTCGATATGATAAAGGACGGCGGCTTCGATTGGAACCGCGTCACCCATTATATCGGTCCCGGAGCGGGGCCACGGTGGCTTATGGCGTCCGGTTTTGACCTGACACTGTTAAAGAATGAGGTACTTGGAAACAGAGTTCCCGTAACGCTTGTGGGGTCTTCCGCCGGGGCGCTGAGATTCGCCGCCTGGATTCAGCCCGAATATGAGAAGAGCTACAGGAATTTGATGGAAGCCTACGTTTCAATGACCTTCACCAGACGGGATAATTCCGGGTCGATCCTGAGGGCAATCTCCACTATCATCAATGATTACATCGAAGACGATGCCCTCCCCTTTGCGTTGACCAGCAGGCGCTACAGGCTTGCGATAATAGCGGCGCGAGCTAGAAATATGACAGCTTCCGAAAGGGTGCTCTTCCAGGGATTAGGTATGGGAGCGGCCTTTCTTTTTAATGCGCTTCATCGCTCATGGATTCAACTCTTTTTTCAGAGGGTGGTCTTCTACGGCGGGGCCATACCCCCCCCGTTCTGTCTGAAAAAAGGCTTTAAGGGGACTTTTGTCCCCCTGGATGTGGTGAATTTCAAACATGTCATCATGGCCTCGTCGTCAATCCCCCTTGTTATTGACGGCGTCAGGGATATTTACGGGGCACAAAATGGAATCTATCGTGATGGCGGGCTCACTGATTATCACCTCAATCAGCGCTATGCCTTCAAGGAAGATGATGTGACCCTTCTCTTCAGCCATCAGCGGCGAATAGTCCCCGGGTGGATGGACAAGAAATTAACCTACAGAAAACCCCTCGGTGAAAATCTGGAAAATCTATTGATGGTCTATCCGTCGGAAGGGTTCGTTCAGAAATTACCGGGTGGCAAGGTGCCCAACCGGCAGGACTTCAAGACCTTTGTCAATGATCCGAAAACAAGGATGGAAAACTGGCGAAAGGCAGTCAAGATGTCCGAAACCCTGGGTGAAGAGTTCCTGGAGATGGCGGAGAGCGGAAAGATACGCACCCTCGTGAAAAAGTTATAGGATGAAGCCGGGCTATCAA
Organism: uncultured Syntrophaceae bacterium; assembly: GCA_964430915.1. GTDB lineage: Bacteria > Desulfobacterota > Syntrophia > Syntrophales > UBA2210 > JAFGBH01. The sequence continues at coordinate 5,763 of CAYSHT010000038.1, read as the reverse complement.
AGACTCTATGAAGAGGGTGTTTTAAGAAAGAGGGCAGATACGCTGGCCCGTCTCATGAGGGACTGTACCCTCTGCCCGAGGAAGTGTCACGTGGACCGGCTTTCAGGGGAGAGAGGCCTTTGTGGCCTTGGCGGCTCTGTCATTCTGGATCGTGGTCTTCCCCATCATGGTGAGGAGCCACCCATATCGGGAAGCCGCGGAGCGGGTACCATATTTTTTTCATCCTGTAACCTCAGGTGCATCTATTGTCAGAATTACCAGATCAGTCACAGGGCAAAAGGGAGAGTTGTCGATTTCCAGGAACTTTCCGGTCTTATGCTCTCACTTCAGGAGAGGGGATGCCACAATATCGATGTCGTTACCGCCACTCCTCACCTCGCCGGTTTTACCGAAGCCCTTGACGATGCCTGCGGAAAAGGGCTTGCAATTCCGATCGTCTATAACAGCAGCGGTTATGAAAACCCCGATGTTATAAAGCTTCTCGATGGAATAGTGGATCTCTACCTCCCCGATTTCAAATATGGTAATGAAAATGATGCCCGTCTCCTCTCAACTGTCGGAGATTATTGTTCCTTCGCGGTGCCGGCGCTCAAAGAAATGGTACGGCAGGTGGGTGATTCCCTGGACATGACAAATGGGATTGCGAAAAGGGGAATCATCATACGACACCTGGTATTGCCGGGAAGGATCGAAAACAGCCTTCAGGTTCTGAAACTGATCAAAAAAAATATATCCACGTCGGTTTCTCTCAGTATCATGTCACAGTATACACCGATTCCCGCCCTCGAGGGACATCCCCTTATGGGACGGAGGATAACGGAGGAAGAGTACGAACGCGTGGTGAATGAGGCCCTCGATATGGGGTTCGTGAATATCTTTGTGCAGGAGGTAAGCGACGATCAGATCGTCCCCGATTTCGATCGGAATACACCCTTTCTCTGGAGTTGAACCATGTTATCTCACCCCTGGTGACCTGTCTCATAGTCGTTATAATCGGGACGCTCTTTTTTTATTGTTTCAAAACCGGCGATGAATCGTTTCAGAAGGTTTTCTGGATCTCCGCGCCCGGAGGCGGAGTGAAGTGAAAGAGACTTTCGGGAAGGTCATTGTTGACCCTGATGTTTTTAAAGGTATATCTGTTCAAATTCCCATACATATCTTTGAGATTATAACCTATGACGTAAAAACTCTCGCCGCTTATCAGAAGTTCAAGCTCCTGTATGCCTTCGTCATACTCTTTCGGTTTGAGTGTGATCAGATAGTTTTCATCTTCGTCGCGACATTGTGGCGAGGAGTAGGTTATCGTAAAATTCTCCCCGAGATTGCCGATGCCTGAGAAAAATCTTATGGCTATCTGTGAGATGAGAATGTCCTTTGTCTTCTGTATGTAGACCCTGTTGTCTTCGGGGATATAAAACCACGTTTTTTCAGGGTTGATGACAAGTTTTTTAAGTGGTGGCTTCTCGTAATCCCAGCACATCCTCCCTGGTTTTTTGAAATAAAATATACCCTCCTCGGTGAATGTTTTACCCGTCAACTGAAGCGGTACCTGATGGATGAACTCGGCCCGAAGATCCCCCGTCTGTTCATAAATCCCCTGGATTTTTGATATCAATGCGTCGATATCGAGAGGTTCGGAAAATGAGGGGGTAACGGTAAAAAGAATCGCGATTATGACGGTAAGGTAACATATTTTTCGATAACGAAGCATGAAAGTAGCCTGCGATCATCCGCTGATCCGACGCGTCAACACCAGCGGAATAATTCTTAACATATTGTTATAATTACTTCTATTTATTGCCCGTTTCCTGTGCACTAGGGTATAAAACATCGACATCAGGGAACTCGTATTTTTTATAAACAGGTTTGTCAACAGGGTTATCCACAGTTCTGTTGACCGGGGGCGCACTATAATTAAACTATTCCTTGCCGGGAAGCTCCGCCCTGTGGGCGAGAAGCTTCACTACGCTATCTTTACCCTCCACCCAAAGGGATCTTCTTTTTCGCCGTACTGTATCTGGAGTATTTCATTGTAGAGCCTCTCCGTCAGGGGGCCCACCTTTCCATCATTTATTATGTGCTCAGCATCCCTGAAATAAAACTGTCCAATGGGGGAGACTATTGCGGCGGTTCCCGAAGCAAAAGCCTCCTTTAAAAGGCCTTCCTTATGGGCCTTCAGGATCTCATCCATTGAGATCGATTTTTCCAGGACGTTGATATTCCATGACCTCGCAATTTGAATGACAGAATCGCGTGTAATGCCGGAAAGAATACTCCCCGTCAGGGGCGGCGTTATTAACTCATCTCCTATAAAGAAGAAGATATTGCTTGTGCCCACCTCTTCGGGATATTTCTTCTCGATGGCGTCGAGCCAGAGAACCTGCGTATAACCCATCTCACTTGCTTTTTTGCTGGCGTAAAGGCTCGCAGCGTAGTTCCCTGCCGCCTTGCAGTATCCGACACCGCCCAGTGATGCCCTGACATAGTCTTCGCTCACATAGATCTTCGTGGGGCTGAATCCCTCAGGATAGTATGCACCCACGGGCCCAACGATAATAAAGAAGAGATAGCTCTCTGAGGGATGCACCCCGAGTGCGGCCTCGGTGGCGATCATAGTCGGTCTGATGTAGAGAGACGTGCCGATTCCATAGGGTATCCAGTCCTTCTCTAGGAGTACAAGTTTTTTCAATGCCTCCATGAAAAGTTCGCTATCCGGCTCGGGCATGCATAACCTCTCTGCGGAAACCCCCATCCTTTTGATGTTTTCTTCCGGCCTGAAAAGGTAGATAGAGCCGTCCTTTCCCCGGTATGCCTTCATTCCTTCGAAGATCTCCTGCCCGTAGTGGAGACACGAGGAGGCGGGATCGAGCTCGAGAGGTCTGTAGGGCTCTATTTCAGGATCGTACCAGCCCCTTTCACCGTTGAATTTCATTGTAAAAAAATGATCCGTCACTAATGTTCCGAACCCCAGCTTCGATTCGTCGTGTGGCTTTGATTTCATGTTTTCCGGGGCTATTGTGGTGACCTTTATCTCCATGTTCGAACTCTCCTTTTCAGATTTACTTACTACTCCCCCTCCATAGAGTATGGGGACAGGGTTTCAGGAACCATAGTAAAATATAACTTGATAATCTATCACTAAATTATTCTTCTATCAAGATTTCTGTATTGAATGGCCTCTGAAATGTGATGTGATTGTAGCGATTTTTCTTCTTCCAGGTCGGCAATGGTTCGAGCCACCTTGAGTATTTTTGTGTATGCCCTGGCGCTGAGACCCAGCTTGTCGATGGCCATTTCAATCAGTTGCTGAGAGGCATCATCAATCTGGCAGTATTCCTTTATTTCCTTGTTGGTCATGAGTGCATTGCACCGTGTCCTATTATTAAACCTCTCCTGCTGAACAGACCGGGCTTTCTGCGTCCTTTCCTTAATGGATAGTGATTTCTCTGCCCCGCTTCTCTCTGCCAGGTCCCTGTAGCGTATGGAAGGAACCTCTAAATGTATGTCAATCCTGTCGAGGAGAGGACCGGAGATCTTGGCCCTGTATTGTCGTATCTGGTTGGGCGTACATTTACATTCCCTCTTCGGGTCCGTGAAGTAGCCGCAGGGGCAGGGATTCATGGCTGCCACAAGCATAAATCTGGCAGGGTAGATAACCGTGGCAGAGGATCGCGCAATCGTAACGCTTCCATCTTCCATCGGTTGTCTCAGCATTTCGAGGACATTCCTTTTGAATTCCGGAAGCTCGTCTAAAAAGAGGACACCGTTGTGGGCGAGGGTGATCTCTCCCGGTTTGGGTACCTGGCCACCCCCGACGAGACCCGCGTCGGAGATCGAGTGATGGGGAGATCGAAAGGGGCGTGTTCCGAGGAGTGATTCTCCCTTCTTGAGGAGTCCCGCCACGGAATGCACCTTTGTCGTTTCGATGGCTTCTTCAAAGGAGGGATCAGGAAGTATCGTCAGGAACCGCTGTGCCAGCATCGTCTTTCCTGAACCGGGCGGTCCGATCATTATAACATTGTGCCCGCCTGCCGCGGCGACCTCGAGGGCCCTCTTCGCCTGTTCCTGACCGCCTACTTCACTGAAGTCGAAGGGATAGCGACGGCTTTTCCGGAAAATTGTCGATGCATCAATTTTTATCGGAGAAATATCTGTCGTTCCGTTCAAAAATTCCACCACTTCATGGAGGTAATCAACCGAAATAACATCTATTCCCTCAACCATTGCCGCCTCTCCCGCATTGCTCCCGGGGAGGATGATTCCCTTGAGCGCCGTCTTTTTTGCATGAAAAGCGGAGGAAAGGGCACCATGTATCGCCTTTATGGTTCCATCCAGCGACAGTTCGCCCGTGATACTATAATCGTGAATAGTTTCGCTTTTGATGATTCCTTCAGCGGCCAGGATGGCGATAGCGATTGGAAGGTCAAAACTCGTCCCTTCTTTTTTGATATCCGCCGGTGCGAGATTGACGGTTACCCTGTTTTTGGGGAATGGATAGCCCGAATTTTTTATGGCGGACTTTATTCTGTCTTTGCTCTCTTTCACCGCCATATCGGGTAATCCCACCGTCGAAAATTGGGGGAGCCCCGATGAGATATCAACTTCAACATCAACGGGGTGGGAATCGATTCCGATTATTGTGCTGCTTTTTACCTTGACGATCACTGTGGCATTCCTCTTGGTTTGTTGCTGATTTTATTGGAATAAAAATATTTTGGCAAGGTTTAATTGATTTTTTATTTCAGTGACTGGGGTAAAACAAAAAATGGACGATGTGCATTTTCCCAATATACATATCTATATTTTGATGGTAGGGATTATCTGGAATAACAATAAAGGAGGGGGAAATATCGATGAAGACACGTATCACCGAGCTTTTTGAAATTGACTATCCTATTCTGCTTTCCGGTATGAGCTGGATAAGTGTTCCTGAAATTGTTGCCGCTGTTTCAAATGCAGGTGGCCTCGGTATCCTTGCGACGGGACCGCTGAATCCCGACGAGACGAGACAATCGATACGTGAAGTGAGAAAACTTACTGATAAGCCCTTCGGAGTCAATGCCTCTCTGATGTTGCCCGGTGGAAGCGAGAATGCGAAGGTGCTTTTGGAAGAAAAGGTTCCCGTTGTAAATTTTGCTCTGGGAAAGGGAGACTGGCTGGTAAAAGAGGCTCATGCGTATGGCGGGAAGGTAATCGCCACCGTCACCAATGCACGTCACGCAAAGAAGGCCCAGGATTACGGTACCGATGCCGTCATTGCAACGGGTAATGAGGCGGCGGGGCATGGAGAGGCCGTTACATCCCTACTCCTTATCCCGAGTCTCGCCGATGCGTTGGAGATTCCGGTAATTGCAGCGGGAGGTTTTGCCGACGGGAGAGGACTGGCTGCGGCACTGGCGCTCGGTGCCGAGGCCATTGCAATGGGGACACGCTTTATGAACACAAAAGAGAGTGCCGTTCATGGACGCGTGAAGAGGCTTTCCATAGAAAAAGACGTCTATGACACCCTCTATTCAAAACGTTTTGACGGGCTCTGGTGCCGTGTCATGGACGAGAGGGGTGCCAAGAGGATGCTGAAACGGGGCCTCAATCTGCCGGCGGCCTTTTTCAACGCCCGTGATATCGCGAAGCAGCTGCGCCTCCCCTTTATCAAGCTTTTTATCGGTGTTATTGCTTCCGGATCGAAAAACGCCATACAGCTGGCCTATTTTGCCAATGCCTATAAGGCGCTCCGTATTGCCACCGAGGAGGGTAATGTCGAAA
>CAYSHT010000037.1:0-17696 GCA_964430915.1 uncultured Syntrophaceae bacterium | reverse complement strand
AATTGAGCGTAACTCCCTGTCGGGAACTGAGAGAAGAACACTGAGCTTCTTTGGGGGCGGTATGTTCATTACACCCCGTATATTTCGTATATTCCCTATTATCTCCTTTAGAACGTTCACTCGATGAAAGGCCTCTCCATCTTCATATATTTCACTTTCCGCGGGAAATTCACTCACCATGACGGAAGACCCTTTCTCCTCCGTCATTTTCTGCCATATCTCTTCCGTTACGAAAGGAATAAAGGGGTGAAGAAGTTTTATCGTCTTCTCAAATACGTCAAAAAGTGTCTCCTGGGCAGCGAGTCTCCTCTCGGGTGAATTATCGCTATAAAGAACCGGTTTTATCATTTCCAGATACCAGTCGCAGAGTTCATGCCAGACAAATTGATATATCGCTCCCGAGGCATCATTAAACCTGTATTCATCAAGGGAACGCGAAACCTCCCCTATTGTTCGGTTGAGAGCGTCTTTGATCCATCTGTCTGCCAGGGAATACTCACTATCTTTGACTTCTCCCCCATTCCCCCTATAATCTTCCAGGTTCATGAAGGCAAATCTCGCCGTATTCCATATCTTATTTACGAAGTGCTGATAGCCCTCGATACGTGCCTCCGACATCTTCACGTCTCTTCCCTGGGCCGTAAATGCAGCAAGGGTAAAACGAAACGCATCCGCCCCGTACCGGTCAATCATCTTTAGGGGATCGATACTATTCCCCTTGGACTTGCTCATCTTATCACCCTCTTCATCTCGCACAAGGGCGTGAAGATAGACGTCATTGAAGGGAACCTTTTTCATGATGTAAAGCCCCATCATCATCATCCTGGCCACCCAGAAGAATATGATATCGAATCCTGTAACAAGGAGAGACGTGGGATAAAATGTCTCCAGGGCCTCGGTCTTGTCCGGCCAACCGAGAGTCGAAAAGGGCCAGAGTGCTGAGCTGAACCAGGTATCAAGTACATCTTCATCCTGCTTGAGAGACTCTCCGCCACAATCCGGACATTTATGGGGTTCTTCTACGGCCGCTATTATCTTACCGCATTCCTCACAATACCAGACAGGGATTCTATGCCCCCACCATATCTGCCTTGAGATACACCAGTCACGAATATTTTCCATCCACTCGAAGTATGTACCTTCCCACATGGAGGGAATGATTCTGGTATCTCCCTTTACCACGGCCGCAGAGGCTTCTTTTGCAAGTGGCTTTACCTTTACAAACCACTGTTTCGACACGGCCGGTTCGACAATTGTCTTGCACCGGTAGCATCGTCCAACATTGTGCAGGTAGGGTTCCTCTCGAAGAAGATACCCCCCCTTCTTAAGGTCCTCGACCACGTTTCCCCTACAGGTGTCACGATCCTGTCCCTGGTAAACGCCTCCGTTTTCATTTATGATGCCATTTCCATCTATAACAACAATGATTTCGAGGCCGTGTCGTTCTGCAATCGCGAAATCGTTGGGATCAGAGGCGGGGGTTATCTTGACGGCACCGGTGCCGAATTCCTTTGACACATAATCGTCGGCAATTATTTCGATCTCCCTGTTCATCAGAGGAAGGATTACCTTCTTTCCGATCACATCCTCATATCTTTCGTCGTTCGGGTTGACCGCAACGGCGGTATCTCCCAGCATGGTCTCGGGACGTGTCGTTGCGACAACTATTCCACCCTCCCCTTCCGCATAGGGATAGTTGATGTACCAGAGCCCTCCTTTTTCTTCCTCATATTCGACTTCAAGGTCGGATATTGCGGTATGACACCTCGGACACCAGTTGACAATATAATCTCCCTGATAAATGAGACCATCGTTGTAGAGTTTAACGAATACTTCCCTCACTGCACGTGAAAGACCTTCGTCCATGGTAAATCGCTCCCTTTTCCAGTCACAGGAGCATCCCAGTTTCTGAAGCTGATTTAGAATTATGCCACCGTATTTTTCTCTCCATTTCCAGACATCTTCAATGAATTTTTCTCTTCCTATGTCATGTCTGCTGATTCCCTCTTTTGCAAGTGCCTGCTCGACAACATTCTGTGTTGCTATCCCGGCATGGTCAGTACCGGGCATCCACAGGGAATTGAATCCCTGCATTCTCTTATATCTGATAATGATGTCCTGAAGTGTGTTGTTCAGGGCATGTCCCATGTGCAGCATGCCTGTAACATTAGGTGGTGGAATTACGATCGAAAAAGGCTTTTTTTCGCTTTTGTCTTCCGCTTCAAAAAGACCCCCTTCCATCCAGTACTTGTACCACTTTTCCTCAACCACATGGGGCGAATAGGTTTTGCTCAAAGCTTCTTTATCCATACTACTACCTGCCAATATTTATTTATACACGAAAGGCGCAAGTCAAAAACCTTACGCCCTCAATTCCATCAATAATACATCAAGTTTTCTTTCAACTTTCTCACAATCAAAAGGGCCGCAACGCCGGATAGGGGTACAAAGGGGGAGAACTCACCCGTTGTGAGATTTCTCGCATGCATAATTCCCTGATCCGTTACCATCGTTTCCGCACTGAAAGAGGAATGATTGATCTTCATAGCCTAATAGGGTGATGCTTCCTCTTCATGCTTTACCGATTCATTCCTGCCGCTCGCATTCTTTTTCAGTTTGCCTTCTATCATCACCGCAAATACGGCCCTTGTAGCTAAATCATTGGAAGGTGGATAAATAGCTCCTAAACCCCCCGAAGTCAAGTAATTTTCAAACAGATAGCCTCCAACCATTCCATCATTTTCCCTGCTTGAAATACTAAATAGCATGTGCTTCGAAGAAATTCTCCACCTCGATACTCACGGCAGAACTATCTTCCGGATCAAGCCAGATGACATCCTTATCCTTCTTAAACCACGTGAGCTGCCTCCTTGCATAGTGTCTCGTATCGCGTTTGACCAATCGTATAGCTTCATCCTTGTCGCAGCGCCTCTTTATGTAATCGACAATATGCCTGTAACACATCGACTGCATAGGTTTTAGCGATTCGCCGTAACCCATCCGAATCAGTTTTTCCACCTCGTCCACAAGCCCCTCGGCCATCATTTGATCGACCCTTCTGTCGATCCTCTCGTAGAGATTTTCCCTTTCTCTTTTTAAACCGACTACCTTGTAATCATATACTCTGTCTTTGAAGGCATGCTCCCCCTGCATTGTTATGATCGATTTTCCTGTTGACTCCAAAACCTCCAGCGCCCGTATTATCCTCATTGTATCATTAACATGGATCCTTTCGGTAGCAAGAGAATCTCTTGTTTTCAAGAGCTCGTGCAGGTAGACCTTCCCATACCTGTCGCATATATCATGATAAAAATCGCGAAGATCATGGTCGGCATCGGGCCCGTCAAAAAGCCCTCCCACGAGGGCTCTGACATATAAACCCGTCCCTCCCACGATAAATATTCTTTTTCTTTCATGATGAAGCGTTTCTATTATCCTCTCAGATCTCTTCACGAAAAGTGCTGCATTGAATTCTTCATCGGGATCAACAATATCGATAAGGTGGTGCTGTATGCGCTTTCTCTCCTCAGCAATCGGTTTTGCCGTACCGATATCCATATGCCGGTATACCTGCATGGAGTCGGCACTGATAATCTCTCCTTTACATACCTCTGCCAGCTTGAGCGCGAGTCCCGTTTTTCCTACTCCGGTGGGTCCTACAATTATTACGAGACTGGGCCGGTCTTCACCCCTTTCATTCATAGTCATCTCCGCTTGAACATCCTCTCCAGCGCTGTCTTGTCAAACCTTACATAAAGGGGCCTCCCGTGGGGACAATGGGTGGCGAAGGGTACGGAATCCAGTTCTTCACAGAGTGACGTAACCTCATCGAAAGACAATATGTGATTTCCCTTAATGGCGCCCTTACAGGCGAAAAGGGTGTATATCTTTTCCCTGATTTCATCTAACTTCAGTGTCTTTCCCGTCTTTATAAACTCTTCGATAATATCCTGAATCAATACCTCGACATTTACATCGGTAAGGGTCGAGGGAATCGATTTCAGACGAACGGTGTTTTTTCCGTAAGGTTCTATCTCGATTCCCACATCCGTCAACAATTCTATATTGTCCATAAGGAGACCGAAATGCCCCGGAGAAACACTTATGATCTCCTGAATCAACAATTTCTGTTTTTGATCATCTTTCGATGATCTCTCTCTCAGCTTCTCGAAGAGAACCCGCTCATGAGCCGCGTGCTGATCCATCAGTATAATGCCGCCGTCGTTATCTGAAAATATCAGATAGGTTCCCATGGTCTGACCAAGATAATGTAGCGACGAAAAGGATATCTCCTCCCTCGATGTCGCATATTCCCCCTCAAATATCCCCGGAGCGGTAAAAAGTGTTCTGCTCTCAGAGGCTTGACCAGTTTTTTCAAATAAATACCTTTTCGGGTCCGCTGAAATTGTGTACCTTTTTAGTGTCTCCTCTGTCCTCTTCCTGTAAATGTTTGATAATTCACCAGATTCAGACGTTTTATCCCGGCTAATGCCCTGCATTGCCAACGTTCCCGCTACGGAATCAATGACAAGGTCATAGATATCCCTGGAGTTTCTGAACCGGACCTCCATCTTTGTTGGATGTACATTTGCGTCCACGTCCTGAGGGGGAATATCGAAAAACAGAACAGCAGAGGGATATTTTCTTGGTTCTATTAACCACCGGTATGAGTTCATCAATGCATGATTCAAAAGGCTGTCTCTTACAAATCTTCGATTGATATAATAAAAAAGGCCTTTTGTGTTTGATCTCGTAAGATTGGGGGTCGATATAAACCCCTCAAGACGTGCGCTTTCCTTTTTTCCCTCGATCCTCATCGAATTCTGTCTGAAATTCTTACCAAGTACAAGCGATACCCTTTCAAATATATTTTCGGTCCTCGGTACATCAAATACAGTCTTACCCCGTGCGACAACCTTTATTCTTGTACCCGGATTCGATAGGGCAATCCTCGTAACCGCTTCAATGCAGTATGATTGCTCAGTGGCATCTTTTTTAAGAAATTTCATCCTGACGGGTGTAGAGTAAAATATATCTTTCACGGTTACCGATGTACCAACGGGGCATCCGGCATCAACCACTTCCTTTATAACACCACCTTCAACGTGTACCCTCGTACCCGAGAGAGAATCCTCTTTCCTTGTAAGCATTTCAACTTTCGAGATAGAGGCAATACTTGCAATCGCCTCCCCCCTGAATCCGAAGGAGTCTAAATCCGTTATATCCTCAAATGTATATACCTTGCTCGTTGCGTGCCTCTCAAAGGCAAGCGGTACGTCGTCTTTGTGGATACCTTCTCCGTTGTCGACGATTTTGATGAGAGTTTTCCCCCCATCTTCCAACTCTACCCTAATGTCAGTTGCCCCGGCATCAAGAGAATTTTCAAGCAATTCCTTCACAATCGATGCAGGTCTCTCTATGACCTCACCCGCTGCTATCTGGCTTGAAAGTTCCCTGGGCATCACTTCTATTCTTCTCGGCACAACCAACCCCCTTTCACAATAATATCTAGATCAATTGAATCTCCCCGCATCACCGTGCTGCGAATCTCCGATCAACAAAAAAACCGCAGCACCAGATCCCTGCGACTGCGGCCTAAAATATCATAGAAGCCGACCGTTTACTACTATGTCTGACGTATTATGAATATATTGAAGCTCCCCACAACAAGTTGCGGGGGAATCTCCGATTGTTAAGGAAAATGTTTGTTTTTTATTCGGTCGCTAACCCCGCCCAAGAAAGCGGTGAAAGCACTCGCTTCTCAATTCAAAATGTTCTAACCATTTCGTCAGTATTTGACTTCCCTGAGCACAAGGCCCTGGGGCGGTGCTGTAATACCCGCATTTGTCCTGTCCTGACGTATCATTATTTCCTGGAACGCCTCTGGAGTTGTTCTTCCCTTTCCCACATCAACGAGGGTACCGATAATGTTTCGTACCATATAACGTAAAAAACCGTCAGCCTCTATTATGAAGACGATCATGGGAGCATCTTCGACAATGCTACAGTTGAGTACGGTTCTCGTATAGGTCTTTGCATCGCCTCCGGCTGCACAAAAAGAAGAGAAATCCCGTGTCCCTACGAGACACGATGATGCGCTCCGCATCGATTCCACATCAAGTTCTCCAAAGACGTGCCACGAATGATTATGATAAATGGGAGATCGCACAGGAGAATTGTATATTTTGTAGCTGTATATCTTGCTTTTTGCACTATAACGTGAATGAAACTCATCATTAACATCGATCACATCGCTGACGGCGATATCCATAGGCAAGAGACTGTTTATGCCCCTCAGAAGGCCACTGCATTCTATCTTCGTTTCCGTTTTAAAATTGGCAACCTGGCCCACGGCATGAACGCCGGCATCTGTCCTTCCTGATCCGATTAATCGAACCGCACCGTTCGTTATCAGAGCCAATTTATCTTCAAGCACCTCCTGGATCGAAATCCCGTTTGGCTGCCGCTGCCATCCGTGATATCCGGTACCATCATATTCAATAGTTATCTTGATATTTCTCATGAGCTATAACGATTAAAAAGGGTTAACCTCAAAGGAGTGAGATTAACCCTTTTCCCCTTAACATTCTTTCGTTACAGGTTACTATCATCCTCGCTGTCTTTTGTTGCACTTTTTCAGTGCCTCAATTGCCGGCAGCTTCTTCCCTTCAACAAGATCGAGAAATGCACCGCCTCCTGTCGATATGTAGGAAATATTATCTGTTTCACCCGCCTTGTAAACTGCAACATCCGTATCGCCTCCACCGATGATCGTCAGCGCTTGAGCATCGGCTATACGGTGTATCATCGCATAGGTTCCCCTGCTGAAGGCATCTATTTCAAAAACTCCCATCGGTCCGTTCCATACGATAGTCCGTGCATTTCCTATTACCTCGCTGAAGAGCCTGATTGAGGCCGGACCTATATCGAGTCCCATCCAGTTGGGAATTATCTCCTGAACGGGCACAATCTTGGTTACCGCTGTTTTGCTCTTTTTCTGTGCTATAACGCAGTCGATAGGAAGGTAGAATTTGACACCCGACTTGCTGACCTGCTTAATAACTTTCTGCGCCATACCAATGAGACTTTCATCCACCAGCGATGTTCCCACTTCGACACCCAGGGATTTAAGGAAGGTAAAGGCCATTCCTCCACCAACAATCACCTTGTCGGCCACGTTAACAAGATTAACGAGGGCGGCAAGTTTGTCGGACACCTTTGATCCCCCTACAATTGCGACCAGGGGCCTGTACGGTTTTTTCAAAGAGCTTTTAAAATAATTTAATTCCCTTTTCATAAGGAAGCCGCCACAACATTCCTTGACGTACTTGGTTATGCCGACATTAGATGCGTGGCTCCTATGCGCATTGCCGAAGGCATCGTCGACATAGACATCGGCGAGTCTGGCAAGTGCCTTGGCAAAGGTATTATCATTTTCCGTTTCTCCCTTATGAAACCGTAAATTCTCCAAAAAGACGATCGATCCCGGAGTCATATTATTGACAAGATATTGTATATCGTCTCCGATACAGTCCCTTTCAAGAACTACTTCCCTGCCCAAAAGCCTTGACAATCTCCTTGCAACCTGTGTAAGCCTCAGTCGTTCCACCACTTTCCCCGCCGGCCTTCCCAAATGAGCAGCAATGATGAGCTTTGCATCCTCATCAAGCACATAATTGATTGTCGGAAGTGCCGCCCTTATCCTTCTGTCGTCTGCAATTGTTGAATCTTCATCCATCGGAACATTAAAATCAAATCTGCACAGAACCCTTTTCCCCTTGATATTCACTTCATTCAGATATTTCATAAACCACTCCTCGCATGATGTTCTGGTTGATGTGTTTCCTTGCAGGAGCCATATATAGTACGGATTTCATAATTTGGTCAAGCGTGTAAATCTTGTATTGCAATAATTTTGAAATCCGTGATATCTATGAATAAATCAAGTAGATTGCGAAGGAGATAAATAATCGATATGGGTATAATTGCCGACAAGATAAAGGCCTTTCAGGAAGAAAAAAAGAGGTTAATGACCATGGGCGGCGAGGAGATGATAGCGAAACAGCACCGTCTTGGAAAATTAACCGCCCGGGAGAGAGTTGATTTTTTATTCGACAAGGATACCTTTCAGGAGATCAGATTATTTGTAAAACATCGCTCAACCCGTTTCGGAATGAAGGACAGGGAGATAAAGGGTGACGGAATTGTAACGGGCTTTGGCACGGTAAATGGCAGGACCGTCTTTGTTGCATCTCATGACTTTACCAGTGCCGGCGGAAGTCTTGGTGAGATGCATGCAAAAAAGATATGGAAAATAATGGATATGGCAATTGCTGCCAAGAAACCAATAGTATTTCTCAACGATTCAGGCGGAGTCCGAATACAGGAAGGAGTCACGGCCCTCGACGGAGGTGGAGGAATTTTTTTCCGGAAGGTTATAGCTTCGGGATATATACCGCAAATTGCAGCCATAATGGGTCCCACAGCAGGAGTTGCCGTCTATTCACCTGCCCTGACAGATTGGGTTCTCATGGTTAAAGGAAGCAGTTATATGTATATTACGGGACCTGAAGTGGTCGAGACTGTCATCGGCGAAAAGGTTACCCACGAGGAACTCGGAGGCGCTATGGCTCACGCCACGAAGAGCGGTGTCTGCCATTTTGCAACTGAAAGTGACGAAGACTGTATAGAAAATATAAAGAAACTGCTATCCTATCTTCCCGATAGCTGCCACAGCCCACTTCCCGTCATAGAATGCACCGACAGCCCTCACAGAGAATGCACCGAGCTCGACTCAATAATTCCGGACAGACCAAGGCGTACCTACGATATGAGAAAAATTGTGAGCTCTATTGCTGACAACGGCGAGGTATTTGAACCTCACAAACTATGGGCGAAAAATATCATCGTCGCCTTTATAAGGATTATGGGAAAACCCGTAGGCATAGTGGCAAACAATCCTCGGTTCAGTGCGGGAGCGCTTGATATCGATGCCTCCGATAAGGCGTCACGATTCATCAGGTTCTGCGATTCTTTTAATATTCCTATCGTAACATTGGCAGATGTGCCGGGTTATATGCCCGGAACTGAGCAGGAATGGGCAGGCATAATAAGTCATGGGGCGAAGCTCCTCTATTCCTATTCCGAAGCGACAGTGCCCAAGATAACCGTTGTCATCCGTAAGGCTTACGGAGGAGCATATATCGGCATGTGCAGTAAAAACCTCGGTGCAGATTATGTCATGGCCTGGCCCTCGGCCGAAATGGCCGTTTTGGGTGCAGAAGCGGCATGCAGCATCATATACCGCCGTGAAATCGCCGAGGCGGAAGATCCTGAATCAAAGAAAAAGGAGCTGATCGCCCTCTATGAAGAGGAATTCGGAAATCCCTATGACGCGGCTACTATAGCAAGTATTGACGAGATAATTACTCCGAAGGATACGAGAAAGAAAATCGCCGTTCTCCTGGAAACATTTAGCAACAAAACGGAGAATCTGCTCCCGAAAAAGCACAGCAATATTCCGCTCTAATGTTTTGTTTTTAAGATGGAATAGTATCGACGGAATTACTTCTGGTTTTGGTTCACCAGGACAACAGCAAAGGCGGCAATGCCCTCCGATCTGCCGGTGAAGCCCATACCTTCATTCGTCGTGGCCTTAACATTAACACTGCCTTCGTCAATCCCAAGATCACCGGCTATCGTTTTCACCATTTCACCGATGAATTGAGCCACACGGGGCCGCTCAAGCACAATCGTGGAATCGATGTTTTGTATGCAAAAGCCCCGGTCTTTCATCATCTCTTTTATTCGAACGAGAATCACCCTGCTCGAAATATCCTTATAGGTCACATCAGTATCGGGGAAATGCCTTCCAATATCACCCTCACCAATTGCCCCCAGTATGGCATCCCCGATAGCATGCAAGAGTACATCGGCATCTGAGTGTCCGAGAAGCCCCCTGTCACCGGGTATCTCCACCCCGCCCAGAATGAGCCTTCTTCCCTCCTCAAACCGATGACTGTCATAGCCGAAACCTATTTTCATATTTTCCCCATAAGAAACTCACCGAGCACGAGATCCTCGGGTGTTGTAATTTTTATATTGGCGGTCGAGCCCCGCATTATTTCGACTGTTATGCCCATCCGCTCAACAACCTCGGCATCATCGGTTCCGTAAAAACCCTCATCATAGGCCCTTTCATAGGCCTTTTTTATTATATCGATCCTGAATACCTGTGGTGTTTGGGCAAGCCAGACAGACTCTCGTTTCAGCGTTTTTTTTATGAAGTTTTTCTCTTCGACAGACTTTACCGTATCGCTGGCGGGAATTCCCAAAACAAGGGCACTTGATTTTCTTGCCCTTTCAACGGAACGATCGATAAGATCGGGGGTAATGAAAGGTCTCGCACCGTCATGGATAAGCACGATCCCATCTCCGTTATCAACCATTGCAAGACCATTCCTCACAGAATCCTGTCTTTGTGAGCCACCCTCCACTACATGCCGCACCTTGGAAAGATTGAACTTCTCTACGATGGAACGCTGCACATATTCGCTGTCACCGGGAGGAACGACGAGGATAATGTCGTTTACAGAGGAGGCTTCTTCAAACCTCGAAATTGTGTGGGAAAGGACCGGTATACCATTTAATAACAGGTACTGTTTGGCAATGCTCGTCGTCATCCTTTTTCCGAAACCACCGGCAACGATAATTGCGACGACATTCTCCATATCTTTACGAATTCTAATACGGAAAAGCCCAGGTTTCAAAAACTCCCGGGCTGCATACTACGATTATTTTAAGCTGATTTGATCATCTCTACTTATTCGCGGCATTTGATTCCTTGATATTAGAAAATATCATTCTTCCCGCAGTGGTCTGAAGAACACTTGTCACCACCACCTGGACGGTCTTGCCTATAAAGTTGCTGCCGCTATCGACAATCACCATGGTGCCATCGTCAAGATAGGCAACCCCCTGCCCCTGCTCTTTCCCTTCTTTGATGACCTTGACCACCATAGCCTCGCCCGGTAACACCACAGGTTTAAGGGCATTTGCGAGTTCATTTACATTTAAAATACTTATTCCCTGCAGCTCTGCAACCTTATTGAGGTTATAATCATTTGTTACTATTTTCCCCTCTTCTTTCTTTGCCAGTGCAATGAGTTTGGCATCCACTCCCTTAATTTTTGGAAAATCAGTATCGACGATTTCGATATGTATTCCTTCACTTTTCTGCATTCTGTTCAGTATGTCTAACCCTCTTCTTCCGCGGGAGCGCTTCATATGATCTGAAGAATCGGCAATTTGCTGCAATTCGTCTAAAACAAATCTGGGAACAATAAGGTCACCGTGGATAAAACCGGTGTCGCTGATATCTGCTATTCTGCCATCGATGATTACACTCGTATCCAATATTCTGTAATCACGACTCTCTCCTGAATCCTTCCTCGCGCCCGACAAATAGACGCTTGCCTCTCTGCTCTTTTTCGATCCAAGAAAGAGTCCAAGATAGCCCAGAATAAAAGTTAGAATGATATAGACATATTCCCAGGGAATGAGTTCTTGCTTCTCCCAGCCCGGTATGCATCTCAAACCAAATACGAAGAGAACGGCAATAAAAAAACCAATAATTGTGCCGATTACACCTCCGAAAATCACCCTGAGAGAAACATTTCTTATCGATCGTTCAATTTGTATTACCAATAGTGCAACAAAAAAACCAACTGCCAAACCAATTAGTGAATAAGGAAAATCGTAATACTCTAATGTAATAAAATAACCACTTACAGAACAAGCCGCAACCAACAATAATCTTATTATTAATTGGAACATTTATCCCCCCTATCCGAAATCGTCATGTATGATTTCAAAGAACCCAAGCTTATAATTAAAATTTATGCAGCAAAGATATTACTAAGATTTCTTTCTACTTCTCTTTCTTCACAATTGGCAGCTATTGATATTTCCATTATCAAAAGACTTTTTGCAGTATCCATCATCTTTCTTTCACCGAATGAAAGATCCTTGTCTAACTTCAGCGTAAAAAGATCGCGGAGAACCTTTGCTATCTCGTACACCGAGCCGGTCTTTATCTTTTCCCAGTACTCCTTGTATCTTTTATTCCATGTCTGCTTATCGACCTGCACATTTCTCTCACTCAATATCTCATAAATTCTGGGAATCTCTTCTTCAGTGATGACCTCTCTCAGTCCTACTGACTCGGCTCCATTTTTGGGAATCATTATTTTTGCATTATTTCCGAGAATCTTCATAACGTAGAAATGTTGCCTGTTTCCCATTATTTCCCTGTTTTCTATGGCTTCAATAACCCCTACTCCATGCGCCGGGTACACGGCCATATCTCCAATGTTGAACATATTTTACACACACCCCTGATTCTATTTATACGAACTATTTCTCATATCATACTATCGGCTTATAGTCAATTAAATCTCTTGAAAGGGTCATTTTGTCTTGACTTTGAAATTCAGAATAAGATAGATATCCACACTTATGACAATTCTGTTGCGATCAGAAAGGAACTCCTATGGCAAAGTATGAATCGAGCAATTTAAGAAATATAACGATGGTAGGACACGGTGGAACAGGCAAAACCTCACTCTGTGAATCCCTGCTCTTCATAACCGGAAAATCAGACAAACTTGGGAGGGTTGATGACGCTTCCTCTACCTTTGATTTTGAACCGGAAGAACAAAAGAGGCGAATATCTATCAGCCTTGCTGCCAATTTTGTTGAATGGGACAAACGCAAAGTCAATATGATTGACACACCCGGCGATACCAATTTTTCCTTTGATACCAAATACAGTCTGCGCGTGTCTGATGGCGCTGTAATAATCATAGATGCTGTTGGGGGCGTAGAATTCCAGACCGAAAACGTCTGGGGATACTCCGACGAGTTTTCATTGCCGCGCATGATTTTCATCAACAAGATGGATCGGGAGCGAGCGGATTATTTCAAGGTCCTCGAAGAGGTACATCAAATACTGGGGAAAAAGGCGACCCCCTGTTATCTCCCCATAGGAACCGAAGAATCGTTCAGAGGACTCATCGACCTTATCGCTATGAAGGCCCTTATGTTCGATGGGTCTAAAGGAAAGCCGAAGAAAGAAGACATCCCTGAGGACCTCCTTGATACAGCTAAAGAGTACAGAGAAACGATGGTAGAAGATATCGCCGAATGCGATGAAGAACTCATGGACAAGTACCTTGAGGAGGGAGACCTCTCCGTTGATGAACTGAAAAAGGGATTGAGAAAAGGAATAATAGCTGGTGATCTTGTACCTGTTCTCTGTGGTACAGCAATCAAAAACATGGGCACCGTTCCGCTTTTGGACATGATCGTTGATTATATGCCCTCACCTCTTGACCGCGGACCGGAAACAGGAATAATCCCTGGTTCAGACAACGAGGAAGAGCGTACACCTGAGGAGGGTGCCCCCTTCTCTGCCATGGTCTTTAAGACAATAGCAGATCCCTATGCGGGAAAACTTACGCTGTTCAGGGTTTATTCCGGTACGCTGAGCTCGGATTTAAATTTTTATAATACCTCGAAAAATTGCACCGAACGTCCGGGAAATATATTTTACCTCGAAGGAAAAAATCAAAAGCCGGCAGAAACGCTTATTCCCGGAGATATAGCGGCGGTCGCCAAACTCAAAGAGACGGCGACGGGAGATACGCTCTGCAACGAAAAATCACCAATTATTTTTGAGCCGATTTTACCCTCGCATCCCGTCGTTTCCTACGCCGTCGAACCAAAATCAAAGGGCGACGAGGAAAAGATCGTTTCATCATTCAGCAGACTCCTGGAAGAAGATCCTTCCCTTGCATTTAAGAGAAACATTGAAACCAAAGAGGCGATACTTTCAGGTGTGGGACAGGTGCATATCGATGTCACGATAGAACGGTTAAAACGTAAGTTCGGCGTTGAAATGGTCCTCAAACAACCCAAGGTTCCCTATAAGGAAACGATAAAGAGCAAGACAAACATACAGGGAAAATATAAGAAACAATCGGGCGGCAGAGGTCAGTACGGTGATGCCTGGATCAATATAGAGCCTCTTCCCCGCGGTGAGGGCTTTGAATTTGTTGACAAGATTGTAGGAGGTGTGATCCCCAAAACATATATCCCCGCAGTAGAAAAGGGAATCGTCGAGGCAATGGAAGAAGGTATTATATCCGGCTGCCCTGTTGTGGATGTCAAGGTATCTCTTGTAGATGGCTCCTATCATACCGTCGATTCATCTGAAATGGCCTTTAAGATAGCGGGGTCCATGGGTTTCAAGAAGGGCTTTATGCTATGTCAGCCGACGCTTTTGGAACCGATAGTCAATATCGACATTGAAGTTCCCGATGATTATACGGGAGACATCATTGGAGATTTGAACAGCAGGCGTGGCAGGGTTCTCGGAATGGACAAGAAGGGACGAAATTCACTCATCAAGGGACAGGTACCATACGCTGAAATTCTCGATTATGCGCCGATACTGACCTCTATAACGAGCGGCCGCGGCACCTTTTCCTATGAAGTATCCCACTATGAAGAGGTTCCGGGAAATCTGCAGGAAAAGATCATCGCCGAAGCGAAAAAGGAGGATTAGGGTTTTTGATTACCGCCGGAGTTATAACCGTGAGCGACAAGGGATCACGCGGTGAAAGAGAGGATATAAGCGGCAGGGAAGTAATTCGAATTCTAAAAGAGATGCCTGCATCTGTTATCGATTATGAAGTAATACCTGACGAAAAAGAGGTAATAAAACAAAAACTGACGGAATACACGGACGAGAAAAATCTAGACCTTGTCATCACCACGGGAGGAACGGGAGTCAGCCCGAGAGATCTTACGCCTGACGCCACACTGGAAATAATAGAAAAGGAAATCCCGGGAATGGCCGAGGTCATGAGAAGGGAGAGCGGTGCGAAGACTCCTCACGCCATGATATCCCGTGCCGTCGTCGGAATAAGGGGTCAGTCCCTCATAATAAATCTGCCGGGAAGTCCCAAAGGTGCAGTGGAGAATCTTTCGTTTATCATACCGGCACTGGAACACGCCATCGATAAGATCAAGGGCGATGAAACAGATTGCGGTCTTTGAGCAGCCTTAAAATATTGTCCTTGTGAGTTCCCGGCCAGTATATCTTTCCGCATTCAGGACAGGTGAGAAAGGTATCCTGGGTCTGGAAGACATAGGGCGGCACTTTATCCGCCGTATTTTCCTTGGAAATCATTTGTAAAGGTTGGTTGCATTTAAGACAAAGAGTGAAGAGGTTTCGAGGATTTGGTTCAAGTGAAGCCTTTTCTCTCAGTTCCTGTAGCTGATCATATACCCTGTCGTGATAAATTATTACCATACGGCCCGAGAAGTTCCTTCGGGCCATGTCCCTTCTTCTGGTGAGAACGACTCTCCCCTCTTTCGCACCAGTCTTGAGAAACTCTCTATCGATATTCTCGCTATAGAAGACAGTATCATACCCCAGTATACGAAGCCACTTTGTCAGCTTCCCCAGGTTCCTGTCTGCAATAAATTTCACTCTTACGCTTTTTCAGCAGTTCCTTCTTCAACCTTAAGGGGCACTATTTCGCCTTTTGCCTGCTCCCTCTCCAGCTGTTTTATTTTTTTCGTCAGTCTTGCAGCCTTTCTCGACAGCCTGTACCTCTCCACTATCCCCATAAATCCGGCAAAGACAATACCGACACCGAAAGATATAAAGATGAGCAAATAGGCCTCGACACTGGTATTGATGAATCCATAATATTTCAGATTGACGAGTTCGGTATTTGTCAGTGAAAATGTTATAATAAAAATCATCACCAACATCACAATAATCGTATAAAACAGCTTCATGTTAAACCTCCTCACTTTTCTGAAAATGTTGCAATAAGATTCTTCGAGTCATATCTATATCCTCGGGGATGACTCTCACATCACCCAGGACCGTTACAAAGTTAGTGTCGCCGACCCACCGTGGCACTATGTGAAGATGGAGATGACAGTCGACTCCCGCACCTGACGCCTTCCCCAGGTTCATTCCGACATTGAACCCTTCGGGATTCATCTCTTTTTTGAGTATGGTTATACTGAGATCGGCAAGGTCCATCATTTCGGCTTTTTCTTCAGATGTCATTTCTCCCATAGCGCAAATATGCCTGTATGGAACTACCATCAGATGTCCCGTGGTATAGGGATACTTGTTCATCGTGATATAGCAAGTCTTCCCCTCGAATAAAACAAGATCTTCCGCCCTTATTGATTCCTTGCAGAAAATACACCCTTCAGGCTTTTCACTTTTCAAATACTTCATTCTCCCTGGTGACAGTATATGATCCATTCTTTACATTCTCCTCTTACTATCTCCTCTCAAGCCTGATTATTTCACCTTGTACCGTCGCCTCATTAACCTCGAGTATCCCGACTGAGTTATAGGGGGAAAATCTTCGATCCGTCGGAGATCCA
The DNA here is from genome assembly GCA_964430915.1 of uncultured Syntrophaceae bacterium. Classification (GTDB taxonomy): domain Bacteria; phylum Desulfobacterota; class Syntrophia; order Syntrophales; family UBA2210; genus JAFGBH01. The sequence continues at coordinate 1,217 of CAYSHT010000037.1, read as the reverse complement.
GGATTGAAGAAAAGCGTACCGTTTCTCTTCCCGTTTACTGCGCGGTGCGTATGACCGTAAACAATACACTCTATATCGTCAAATTCTCCCCTTATCCTGTCTTCCATACCGGTGGGATTCCCCCATCCATGAATAAGGCCTATTCGGTGACCTTTTATTGTTATGATCCGCTTCGAGGGAAGATGCAGTACCACCTCTTCCGAATCCATGTTACCATGTACTGCATATACCTCTTTTCCTGCAAATACATCAAGTACATCAAGGCACACCAAGTCTCCTGCGTGCAAGATCATCTCTGCATCTGCGAAATGATCCTCTACGATCCTCTCAAGCTGCTCATCTCTAAATCTAAGGTGTGTGTCTGAAATAACGCCTATTTTCATTTTATAATTTGAATGAATGTGGCATTATATCTATACAGGATGAAAAGACAAGAATTTTTTTGAGGAGCTTTTGGTTTGACTTTTTACATGTCTGTCGATAGTATTCTTCCAAACAATCTCGATAGGAGAGATACATAATGCTTGAAAAAACTCTCGAAAATATTGCCGAAAGGATTCTTGCGCTCGATGAGGCATCACTCACCGGTCTGTGGAAAAAATATAAGCTGAGAATGGAAGAATTTAATACGACAAAAGAGTGGGAAAAGGCGGTAATAGTATTCTTTATTATTAACGCCGTAAGGGTTAAAAATCACATTTTCAACGAACAGGTGGCAAAAAATCAGGAGAAGCATTCCGATAAGCATCCCGATACCAAAAAAAATTCAAAAGATATACCTTACCTGAAACGCATCAAGTAAATGGACAGAGAATCGTCATTACAGAGAATCAATGAACTGAGAAAGATCATTGAACATCACAACAGGCGATACTATCAACTCGATGATCCCGAGATATCCGATGCCGAATACGACCGTTTAATGCAGGAGCTTGTAGAGCTCGAAAATGAATTTAAAAGCGATAAAATATATCAAGAGAAGTTTCCTGATATTTTAGGTCATGCTGCTTCACTAGCATCACCTACACAGCGTGTCGGCGCACCACCCCTTGAAAAATTCAATTCCGTTACACACCTTGCCCCCATGCTCAGCCTCTCACCCAATGCCTCTACAGAAGAGGACATCGTTGAATTTGACAGAAGGATTAAAAGATTTCTTAAAACCGAGGATTACTTTTCCTTTGTTGTCGAACCGAAACTTGATGGTACTGCAGTTA
>CAYSHT010000036.1:0-17995 GCA_964430915.1 uncultured Syntrophaceae bacterium | reverse complement strand
GACGAGGTGGTCCTCATGGGCAGGCAGGGTGATGAATACATATCGGCCAATGAGATTGCAGAAAAGGCACAAACGATAAGTTACGAAGTCTTATGCGGTCTGGGAAAGAGGGCCCCGAGGGTCTTTGTGAATAAGGGGAAGGCCGATGCGATAGAACCGAGACTGAGAAGGATATTTATTCCCGACGAGGAAAAGTCGATTGCGAGAATCGACACCATAATGCGGAGCTGTCTCAGGGCGAGGACAAGCAGCACGGAGCTTGGTGACGCCATCTATTACGAGATGTTTGAGGCCCTTTTCGGAAAGGAAAACCGGAGACTGGAGCTCAGAACCGGATTCAAATACAATATCGAGGTGGCCGAGTTTTCCGGGGATGAGGCCTTTGAGGATTATTTCAGGATAAAAACCCATATTGAATATATCAAGACACTCAGGAATGATATTTTTATTATAGGATGCGCGTTGAATAACGAACAACTCTCGGCACTCTTTGAGGAGGAGCGGTGTGAATACCGGTGGCTCCTGAACGGGCCGGGTGACCTTTTCAAGGAGAATGCCTTCAAGGTGGATTGCGTCCGGGTTGATAATGAAGAAGTACCGATTATCAAGAGCGAAAATACCGAACGAGGCTTTGAGGTATGGTGCGGAGGGGAGCAGCTCAAGGAGAAATTGAACAGGCCGGTAAGGATCGAGATAGAGATCGTCACCATGAAAAGCAGGAGGAGCAAAATCCTCTCCGTCTATCTGGCCTATCCCACGAGGGGGCTTGAGGTGTCCTTCAACTACAGTGGCGTTGATCTGAAAAATGTTCGGGAGATCAGTTTTTTTTCAGGGAAACATCCCTATCCCGAGGTAAAGAAAGAGTGGGGAAGGTCAATAAGCCTGAAGATCAGCGAGGACGAGTGGGTATTCCCCACGAGTGGGGTAACCTTCATATGGGACTGATACATTAGAAATTTTATCATACAGATCTTTGCGGTGTGAAACTTTTCAGGAGACGGACGGATTTAAAAGAGCAGGAGACTATATATAGATGGGGAAATTGAGGGTAGGGGTAATACTGGGTGGTATGTCTTCCGAAAGGGAGGTTTCTCTGAACAGCGGCAGAAATGTCTATGATAATCTTGATGATGAAAAATACGAGGGTATCCCTGTATTTATGGATAACAAAGGGCAGTTATGGGTCCTTCCCTGGCAGCTCGTCTCCCAGAACACGACCACTGATATCACGGAACGTCTCGAAAAGGACGGAAGAAGGATAGCCTATGAGGATCTGAAAGAGGAAATAGATTTTGCCTTTATATCGCTTCACGGGAAGTATGGTGATGATGGGTGTATCCAGGGGCTTATGGAACTTCTCGGAATTCCCTATACGGGGCCGGGCGTTCTTGCCTCCGCCCTGGGGATGGATAAACACATCCAGCAAAACCTTTTGAGGGCAGAAGGAACGGAAGTTCCCGGAAGCATAGTCGTTTATGAGGATGAATGGGAAAGAGACATGAAGGGCGTTGAAAAAAAACTCTTTGATGATATCGGTCTTCCCATGGTGACTAAGCCCACCAGGGAGGGCTCGAGCATGGGCGTCACCATCGTGCGTGACATTGAATCTCTCGAAGATGGAATGGAAAGTGCACTCAGGTGGGATAGTTCCGTCCTCGTGGAGGAATTTCTCGATGGAACGGAATTCTCCTGTATCGTTATTGATAGGGAAGATGAGCCCGAAATCCTTGGAATGACCGAGATAAAACCGCAAAGCGAATTTTACACCTATGACGATAAATATATGCCCGGACGATGCCGGAAGTTTACGCCTCCCAAAAATATTTCCCCCGATGTCATCGAAAAGATCGAGAAGGAAGTAATCAGGGCTTACAAGACACTCGGCTTCAGGTCCTATGGCAGGATAGACGGCTTCGTCCTGAACAGTGGAAAGGTGCTGATTACCGATCCCAATTCCTCTTCTGGAATGGCACCCGCTTCTTTCTTCTTCGAGCAGGCCGCCGAGGTGGGGCTCCTCCCCTCGATGATTATATCAGAGCTTATCGAGATATCCCTGAGGATACACGAAAAAAAGAAGGGACCCCTGTAGCGTCGGTTTATTTACCAATGATTTTCGGTGTGTCTCTCTTTTGCGCAGATAGTTAGTTGGGCCGTCGTACGCGAAAACCAGCCGTTAAAATATTGAAGCTCCCCGCAACAAGTTGCGGAGAATCTCCGATTGTTAAGGAAAATGTTTATTTTTTATTCTCGCTTCCCCCTCTGCGAGCAGCGGGGAATGCGCTCGCCGTTCAATTCATTTTATTGAAAGGAAAAACCTTTACAAGACTTCTAAATAACGTTATTTTTACTATTGATTATAAAACCTTTCTTTTTGTGGAGTGATAAGTTTGTGGATAAGGGAAATTCGGACAGGATAAAAGTCGGCATCATCATGGGAGGCATCTCCTCCGAAAGGGAGGTTTCTCTCGAGAGCGGGAGAAACATATACAGCAAGATCGATAAGAAGAAGTACGATCCCACTTCCATCTTTATGGATAGTGAAGGGTCGTTATGGGTAATACCGATAAAACTTCTGATGCGAAACTCTACCGGGGATATAGAGATGGATCTCAGTGATGAGGCTGAGCGGATCTCGTATGAAGAATTGAAAACCCGGGTGGATATAGTCTATATTGCCCTTCACGGTAAATACGGAGAAGACGGTTGTCTGCAGGGCGTTCTGGAACTCCTGAATCTGCCCTACACCGGCTCGGGTGTTCTTGGGTCAGCCCTTGGTATGGATAAATATACATCGAGACGGATCCTTGCCATGGGCGGTATCGGGGTACCAAAAACAGTGGCAGTCTCCGTCGGGGAATGGGAAAATGGTCGTGACGCTATACTGAATTCCATCGAAGAAGAGGTTGGCTTTCCCTGTGTGATCAAACCCACGAGGGAGGGGTGCTCTACGGCTGTCAAGAAGGTCGTATCGATGGAGGGGATATCCCTCGCCCTTTCAGGTGTCTTTGAATTCGATACTGTTGCCCTGGCAGAAGAGTTTGTCGAAGGTACCGAGATTACCTGTGGTGTCATAGGAAACGACTCGCCCGTGGCGCTTACGCCGTCGGAGACCATACCGACGAACGACATGCTCTCCCTGGAGGATAAGTTTCTCTATGGACAGGGTGAAAACAAGACCCCCGCGCGGGTACCGGAAGAGATATTGACGCATATTCAGGAAATTGCCGTAAAAACCTTTGTGGCTTTGGGTCTCAAGGTCTATGCGAGAATCGATATGTTTCTTCGCGTCAACGGCGAAGTCCTGGTCCTGGAGACGAACAGCCTTCCCGGCATGACACCCTCTACGGTACTCTTTCACCAGGCCGCGGCGTCGGGTATCACGCAGGCGGGGCTTATCGATAGGATTATTCAATTATCCTTCGAGGCCCATTCGAAAAAGAGAGGTCCACTGTAGGCGGATGAGAAACCTGATTGTCGCGCTTGACGACCTTGGAAGATCGGTTTTGAGGACAGTGGAGGAGATGGGGAGTATCCTTATCTTTTTTCTCTCCGTCATGGTCTGGATGTTCAGGCCGCCCCTTAGGCTGCGTCTGATCTTTAAACAGATGGAGTTTGTGGGCGTCAAATCCCTCTTTGTCGTGGTCCTCACCGGTACGTTTACGGGCATGGTCATGGCGCTTCAGGGTTATTACGGATTCAGGATGTTCAGTGCCGAGAGCATGGTGGGTTCCACCGTGGCCCTTGGAATGACGAGGGAGTTGGGGCCCGTTCTCACCGCACTGATGGTGACGGCCCGGGCGGGATCGGCAATGGCGGCGGAGCTGGGAACAATGAAGGTTACTGAACAAATTGATGCCCTCTACGTGATGTCGGCGAATCCCGTCAAATATCTCATAGTACCGAGGGTAATCGCCAGTGTTCTGATGCTTCCCCTCCTGACCATTGTGGCGGACTTTGTGGGAATCCTGGGGGGATATTTTGTGGGGGTACCCGTTCTGGGAATTAATGCCGGAGCATTCGTTAACAATATTACAATGTTGGTCGGACTTGATGACATTTATAACGGTCTCGTCAAGGCGGCCTTTTTCGGGTTCATATTATCTCTCTTCGGATGCTACAAGGGTTTCACCATGACCGGCGGTGCGGAAGGTGTGGGAAAAGCGACGACGGAGGCCGTGGTGCTCTCGTCCATATCGATTCTGGTGAGCGATTATTTCCTCACGGCGATAATGTTTTAAAGAGCAGAGAATGTTCATGATCAAATTAATTGACGTCTATAAATCCTTTGGCGATAATCATGTACTTCGGGGCCTCAATCTCGAGATAGAAAAGGGAAAGACCACCGTCATCATAGGGAGGAGCGGCGGGGGCAAGAGCGTCCTCCTCAAACATATCATAGGATTGTTAAGACCGGACAAGGGCCAGGTTATCATCGACGGTGTCGACGTTGCCGGTCTGAATGATAGAGAGATGGATGAGGTGCGGAAAAATTTCGGTGTCCTCTTTCAGGGTTCGGCGCTCTTCGATTCCATGACTGTGGGGGAGAATGTGGCATTTCCCCTGAGAGAGCATACGAAGAAAAAGGACAGGGAGATACGGCAGATAGTAAATGATAGATTACGGGCCGTGGGACTTACCGGTGTTGAAGAAATCATGCCGTCGGAACTTTCCGGGGGCATGAAGAAGAGGGCAGGTCTGGCGAGGGCCATTGCGCTGCATCCCCAGGTTGTTCTCTTCGACGAACCCACCACCGGCCTTGATCCCGTTATGACGGAGGCGGTTAACGAGCTTATCATCAATACGCAGAGGGATTTTAACCTGACCTGCGTTGCCACAAGCCATGATATGCAGTCCATTTTTACCATTGGACACAAGATAGCCATGATCTATGAGGGAAAGGTAGTAGCCTATGGAACTCCGGAAGAAATTCGAAAGTCCGAAAATCCGGTGTTGAAGCAATTTCTTTCAGGGAGTCTTGAGGGACCGATCAATATGATTTAAAATCTCAACCTAAAATGGGAGAATGGGATGTCGGTAATCAGCACGGAAGCAAAAGTTGGATTGTTTATCCTTATGGGGCTGGTCATATTGGGATATATGTCCTTTCATGTAGGAGAGTACGGATTCGGCCTCAAGAAAGGGTACCTCATTAAAGCGGTTTTCGACAATGCATCGGGACTGGAAAAAGACGCATCGGTCGTTATCGCCGGTGTCGAGGTGGGGAGAGTGGAGGGGGTATCGCTCATCCATGGGAAGGCGTTGGTGCTCATGAGAATACTTCCCGAGGTAAAGCTGGAAAAAGATGCTTCCATTTCCATAAAAACCCACGGAGTTTTGGGAGACAAGTACGTGGAGATAGAACCGGGTACGGTAGGCGAGGAGTATATAGGAGATGGGGGTATCATTTCCGATGTGAAAAAACAGGCCGACATCGACAAGCTCCTCCGGGACCTGGGTAATATCTCCAGTGACGTGCTGAAAGTTACTTCATCTCTGGAAAATGTGATCTCGGGAGGAGATGGTGAGGCAAACCTGAAGGCGATTCTGACAAATACGAAGGAACTAACGGAAAATCTCAACAGTATCGTAAAGCGGAACGATGAAAAAGTGAACGTGATGATTACCAATTTCAGCAGTGCCGCGAAGGAGATGGAAAAAGCGTTCACGGCGCTGAATGAGATCGTTGATAAGATAAACAAGGGTGAGGGGACCATAGGACAACTTGTAAAGGACGAGGGGATCTTTGATAATCTGGACAAAACCATTGCGTCCCTTCGGGATATCGCGGAAAAGATAAACGAGGGAAAGGGTTCTATTGGAAGACTGGTTAACGAAGAAGAGACTGTGGATAACATAAATGCAAGTCTTAAAAGCCTTGATACCAGTATGGAAGGAATCAATAAATACATTACAAAGGCCGACCAGTTTCGAACCTTTATCAGTTATAGGGGTGAATATCTCTTTGAAGATGATAATTCCAAGAGCTACGTCGAACTGAAATTACGCCCGAGGGAGGACAAGTATTACATACTCGGCGTGGTTGCTGATCCAAGGGGAAAAAGAAGCGTGACCGATCGCACCGTGGACGGTACCACAAGCCGTATTGAAGAGTGGGACAGGAATGAACTTCTCTTCAATGCCGAGATTGCGAAACGATTCAAAGACGTTGTCATCAGGGGCGGGCTTTTAGAATCCACGGGCGGTGTGGGGATCGATTATTTTGCCTTCAATGATGACCTGAAGATTACCTTTGAGGCCTTCGATTTTGATCCTGAAAGAAATCCTCATCTCAAGGTCTACGCCGAATACGGCATCTTCAATCATATCTATTTATTGGCAGGTTATGACGATTTTATAAGTGACGAAGGTAACGAATCTCCCTTCGCGGGATTCTCCATTAAATTTGAAGATGAGGATCTTAAATATCTCCTGACGAACGTGCCGATCCCGTAAGAGGAACCTCCTTTTCGGTGATTACGGTAGCAGTGCGACACAGAAATCTCAGGCATCATGAAAATACGGGTTTATCGGCGGTGAAGAGTCGCGCCTGATAAATCAGGCAACTACAGATGTGGTGCGAATAAACCTTTTTTATTCTGTAGCCCGCTGATTTATCAGCGAACGAGTGGTCCATGATGACGAAGTTTTATGAGGGGACATTGGAAATATAGGAATATACGAGGCAGTAAGGGATGAAAAGTCTGTTGACATGGGCGAAATAATGTATATATTAGCGATGTTAGAAGTGAGGTATATTTAAAATGTATTTCCGTCCCGCCGATATATCTCTTATTAAGGATGTATTCAGCCATGCCGAAACGTTGTCAGTGCGGTATTTCGGTCTTGGAAAGGATGGAATGAAGGGTGACAGATACGAGGTAACAACGCTTGCTCATCTTGAAAATCACGAGGTAAACGAGGGATCTTTTGCCCATCTCTGCAGGTATCTTTATCAGAAAAAGGGTGTCCCGGATCATCCCGAAAACTTTTACTTTTTCAAGATATGTCTTCAGGACAACAGGATCCTTGATGCCGTTGAGAGGGGAAGATCATTTATAAAACTCCCCCCACTTTTGCTCTATATCGCACTCCACGAGCTGGTTCATGTGGTTCGTTTTAACAGGGGAGAGATCGACTTTGATGCGCCCCTTGAAGAAAAAATGGAGGAAGAGGAAAAGGTCCATCTGATTACAAGAAATATTCTCAAGCCCGTGGCGGACAGGGATCTGGCTCTGGTGCTTGATTGTTTCAGTGAGCGCTATCACGTTGGTGATATATTTTCGGTACCACAGCGTATCATGAATTGAATATCGATTGGCGGAGGTTATGGCGAATGCCGATTTACGAATATAAATGCAGGAAGTGCGGAAAACAGTTTGAGGTTATGCAGGGCATCACCGACGATGCGGTGAAGGAGTGTACATTCTGTAAAGGACCCGTTGACAAGTTGATCTCCCTCTCATCATTTCAGCTGAAGGGATCGGGCTGGTACGTAACCGATTACGGCGGAAAGAAACCGTCGGTGAGTGAGAGCAAAGAAGAGACTTCTTCGGTAACAGAAAAGAGTGAAACGTCGAGTGAATCTTCCGTCACGGAGAGCAAGAAGGAATAAGTACGACAATATTTGCAATAAAAGTCCGTTTTAAAAAGGGATGTTACGAAGGGTAACATCCCTTTTTCTCTTTACATTCTTTCTATTAAATTTTCTTGATAGGCAGCCGTAGTGATGTACCATTCCGAATTAATATGTTCATCTCAGAATAAAAGTCCAGCACCCAGGATAAAGATAGCGATGTTTCCTAGGATGTGGATTGTGATGGGGACCATGAGGTTCCCCTCGATCTCATAAGCCAGGGCGAAAAGGATGCCCCCCACCGCCTGGGTGACTGGAATCCTGGAAAAGATGGCGTGGGCAAGGACAAATATGATCGTGCTCATAACAAGGGCGATTATGACCCCCCACCGTCTGAAGAAGCCGTAAATAACCCCCCTGAAGAGAACCTCCTCCGCCACGGGTGCCACCGCGCCGCCGACGAGGAAAAAAAGGATGATCCCCGATTTTTCTTCGGGGAGTCTTGTTTGGATGATCTCAAATGGATTTGCGCCCGCCCAAAAAAGTATCCCGAAGACCACTGCCGCTGCCATACCGAATGCCACCGACCAGAAAAGTCCCTTTGTCAAACCGGGGACAATTGTCTCCCGTGACAGTCCCAGCGAAGCGGCTCCCTTTCCCCAGATACTGACAACCATAAGAATGAGAAATATCTGAATGAGACGTGCCGCCCCGGTAATGACCATGGGGGAGGCAATATCCCAGGAGACAAGCTCCTTCGCCACAAACTCTATCAGAATAACCGCGGCGAGTGACAGGAGGAGTATTTTTATATCGATTTTTTTTGTTTCCATCCGAGGGACCTCAGCGCCCGGTATGCGTACCACTGGCAGTACCAGTGATCGGAAGTTTTTATTCTCCTGACGATTTCACCGACAACTTCTTTTCTTCCCCGCTTCCCCAGCGCCTCAATGACTTTGCAACGCACATTAGGGTGAGGGTCGTCAAGCATTGCAAGGAGAACTCCGTATGTTTCAGGGCCCCTGCTTTTTTTGAGTACCGTTGCCAGCCAGTAGCGCTCCGGTACACTGGGGCTTTTAATCATCTCTTTATAGGCCGGGAAATCGCCTATATCGATTTCTTTTTCCCTTATCTTCTTGAGGGCGGAAACCCGTACCTGCCAGTTGTCTGAGCCCATGGCCCCAGCCAGGTTTTCCACTCCGATAGTTGTCTCCCTGCCTGTTTGGAAAGGGAGAAGGAGCGCAATCCCAACGGCAAAGCAGAGGAGTGATGAGGTGATGGAAGATATCCTCATGCCGAGGAAAAGAGAGAAAACCAAACGAAAGAGGCTGTAGACCAGAACATAAAGCGTGACGGGAAATCCGACAAGAATGGAAAAAAAGGTAAACTTTCTGAAATAGCGGTACCTGTCGCTTTTTGTAGAAAATTCCTTAAGGAATGTGGGCATGTTCGATGAAAAATCGGCCAGTGTCGTCAGAAGAACAATCTTTCCCTCACGCTCCAGAACAAGGGTCTTTCCATCCCCTCGTAATATGAGATCAACGGCGTTACCTTCCTCCATAGGTAGATAGTCGTTATCGATGAGTTTCCTTTCGATAAAACGCCCCGTTCCCTTTGAATCGATCCCTTCGAGGCGGCAGGTCTTCAAGAGTTTGAGTCTCTCCGTCTTGAATACCTCTGCGGGATAAAGGGTGTAATCGTAGTAGAATTGGTTGATCTTTTTTCCCGCCGGATTGGAAAGGAGTATATTGTCTCTGATGTCGAGAAAGAGATCACTTCCCATCTGTGAGGCCCAGATTGCGGTGAGGAGGAAAAGGGGTATGAGAGGCAGTATCTCCCCAAATCGCGAGTCCTCCCGATTTTTTTCCGGCATCCATCTCAGTGTTGTAACAAAGCAGAGGGCCGGTATGAAAAAGACATATGCCGTTACCAGGGGGAGAAATCCCCGACAATTTGCGGCGGCAAGTGCGAGAATCCAGATACCTGTGAGGGCTATCAAAAAAGGCCTCTTTCGTGAAAAGAGTCTCTCCCACGCCCATGCTGCAGCGATGGCGAGCAGTGTGAGTCCAGCGCCGGTGCTGAGGGTGAAAAAGATTCCTCCGAAGAAGGCGGTTTTCAATTCGAGAAGACGGGGAAGGATATTTTCATTCGGAACGATGAGATACCCTGCATCTCTTATGGCGGTGATGCTCCGGTGGACTTCCAGGTTTGAGAGATAGACCTGTATCGTGGCAATGATCTGGGCCGTCAAAAGCCCGAGGAGCAGGACCCATCCTGTGAATGGTAATCTATTCATTATTTTTCCCTCAGAGCCAGGTTTGTTTCCCGGGTCAGGAAGATGTCCGTGGTAAGGCCCGTCCCTTTGTTTTCCTCTCCGTCCGATGTCAGTACATACTGTCCTTTTATCTTCATGATGGCCTCACCAGGAAGAAAAGACAATGCATCCGTCTTGAGGGTCTTTTCTCCCGACTTTACGTGCACATTTCCCCTGAATGCTATTTCCCGCTTTTTTATCCGTATCGAAGCGGAATTAGCAGTTATCGCCGATACAACGGCTTCTGTATCGTCATGGAGTGTAACAGATACGGGCTCAAGCATTATAGAGGAAAGTCGTTTCTTTCCCGAAAGTTTGGGGAGCGAATCGCCGGAAAATACATTTTTGAAGGTGATGCCGCGTGACGCTTCTGACGCGGTATGCGATCCGGGTGATTCGTCATTTGTGCTGTATATGTTGATGACGGCGTTTTTGAATCGGGCCTCATTCATGAGGCCGAACCTGAAAACACCCAGTTTCATCTTCTCTATCCTGAAGCTGTCGGCGGCAATGGATAGGGACTTTTTCCCTTCATAGGTTCCGTAATAATTGAATCCCCGTATAGCGAGCCGATCTTTTGAATGTATCCGCCGCGGTGCAGCACTAATCTTGTCATCCGTCAGAACAGGAGCCCTTTCCTGATAATAGAAAAAGAAGGAACCGGCAATGATACAGAGCAGGAGGATTACAAGTAGTGGCCTATAATGCTTGATAAATTTCATATGGGCGCATGGTATAATCCATTCGGGCAAAAATCAAATAGTAATTTGAAATATTTTTGAAATGACAAGCGGTTGGGTTACATAATTTTCCTGTCATTGCGAGTCCCGATAGAATCGGGACGAAGCAATCCTGATGTTGATTGTACAGGACTGCCATGTTGTTCGACTTTTCGCAATGACCTCTCATCCTTGGTCAATTAACACGGTACTTTCTGCTCCGCAATGATTGAGTGGCTGCATGTTGCCGAAAAATCTTTTTGAAAAATCTGGATCAAAGGTGTATCGTCTGCGCACCTATCATATCCTTGAGGAGGGATCGCGGATGAAAAATAGTCGAATTATATGGGTCTGTTTCGTATGCATGGTAATCGTCTCTCTAACTCTCAATTCAAAAGTAATTATGGCAGAGGAGAAGAAGGACCCTAAATTGCTTGCCGAAATCGGCGAAATGAAGATTACGGACGACGATCTTGAGGCGAGAATAAAAGAACTTCCCCCCATGTATCAGGATCGATTCAAGAGCGAAAAACAAAAAATAGCATTTCTCGAAAGGATTGTGGAGATGCAAATCCTTGCCATGGCGGCGAAAGAGGAAAAGATGGACAGTGACGTTTCCGTAAAAACACGTATCGACGATGCCGTATCGGGCATCCTTGCGCAGGAATATGTGAAACGCAGGTTTTCCGATATGAAAGAGATTTCCGAGGAGGATATCACAAAGTATTATGACGAACATGTATCGGAATTTACAAAGCCCGCCAGTGTAAAGGTGGGCCATATTCTGATAAAGCTTGATCCGAAGGCGAAAGAGAAGGAGACATCGGAGGTACTAGCGAAGGCACAAGGGATCAGGGCGAAACTCGACGCCGGTGCCGATTTTGCGAAACTTGCCGCTGAATATTCCGATGACGAGAGAACGAAGAAAAAGGGAGGAGATCTCGGTTTCATTACGAAGGAACGTATGTCTCCCGATTTCTCGAAAGTGGCCTTTTCTCTGAGAGAAGGGGAGATAAGCGAACCCGTGAAGACCCCCTTGGGTTATCATATAATCAAGACGGGTGAAAAAAAGGCGGAGGAAATACTTCCTCTCGACACGGTGAAAAAGAAGATAGATTCACGATTGAGAAACACCATGAAGCGCGAGCTTATGAAAAATGAAGTTACAAGGCTCAAAGAAAAATACGGCGTGAAGCTTTATGTGAATCCCGAAGCCTGTAAAAGCGGGTGACAATAGAAGCTTGGCCTTCGGAGAAGGTCATAGGAAATACAATGTGTGTGACGGGAAAAGTCATGTAGCTCGCCCCGATACTATCGGGGCAATAAAAAACGCCCGATGAATCGGACAACTACAGATATGGTAAGGATGTGTTCTTTATATGTAGCCCGCTGATTGAAGCTCCCCGCAATCCCGTATAGGCGGGATCTCCGCTTTTGCTCCGACAAGTTGCGGGGAATGCGCTTGCTGTTCAATTCATCAGCGATAGAGCGCCTGATAAATCAGGCAGAAACAATGTAAGATTACATATCGCGAAAGAAGGAATAAAAAAAAGGGGGATGCCGGAAACGGCATCCCCCTTTTTGGTTAAAGGGTTTGTCTATCGTTTAATAACGAGCCTCACCGCCATGCAGCCTGCCATGAAGATTCCGAGCATGAAGAGGATGGCGAAGGGTCCGCCTTTCGTCCCAGAGGCGCCGTCGTATCCCGCTGCCGTGATGAAGCATTCCCACCAGTCGTCGTCATCATCGCCGCCACCGCCGACGGTTGCCTCACCGAGGGCAATGCTCGTCAGGTGATTGGTGTCGATCAGGACGAGGCCGTCGTCCTGGACCACGAAAGCGAGATTTCCCTTGTCGAAATTCAGCGTGCCGTCGCCGCGCTCGCTCACCATGATCTGGAGTTTCTTGCCCGCATCCGATAATTTTTCTAATTTTGCGAACATAGGCGACTCCGGATTCAAGAGGAGCGAAATCGTGATGAGGGGCACATCGGTGTAGCGCGCCACACCATTGGCGGGGATCGGGTTGTAGCGGACGATATCACCCGCCGCGGTATTGGATGAGCCCGGATAAGCGACTTCAAAGTCTAGACTGACGCCGTTGCCCGGGGCGGAGCCACCATAGATAAAGTAGGCTGCCTTTACCTTGAGGATGGTATCTGCGGTGATCTCTTTGTACCCATCAATGCCTTCGTCGATGGCGTAATAATCGGAGCCATCGGGCAGCGGCAGCGGGCCGTCGTAGTTCAGGTTGTCCGCACCGAAACCCTGGGTGTTGTAATCGTCAACGTAGAGATACTCGAGCGGAATGGGCGGAATGTTTATTCCCACAGGCCTGTCAACGCCGTCCATATCCTTCAGCGTCATTTCAAAGGCGGCTCCCTCGAGGGGGAAGAACTCCCACTCACCGAGGATGCGGAAGAGCGTATCCTCTCCGTAGAAGTCATCCATTTCTTCCTCGCCGTTCCTAGGATCATTCGCCTGGCTCGCGGCGTTTGCGTAATCCACATAGGTTACGGTGTAAGTCTTGGCAAGCGTTGCATCATCGAAGAAGTCGAAAATCACCGTGTAAGTCGTATCGCCGTCGGAGGGTGTATCCTCGTCGATGGCGGTGTACGGTTCTCCCGTATCCCATTCGTAGATGTAGACCCCTTCAACGGAAGCAGGCATTATGTCGTTTCCATCAACTTCCATACTGAATGCTGAGAAGCCCGTCTCCATCACACTGAGTATGAACCCGTCATCCGTCGTCTGGTGTGAAGCGAGGACGAGACGAATGGCTCTCTGAAGTGTTATATCGGGAAGTGTCTTGTCTTCATTCAGTGTGATGACCTTGTTTCCCGTCCCGTCGTCGTATTCATAGGGCAGGTAGTGCTCGCCGGTAATCAGGAGCCGGTAGTCTCCCTCGGGCAGCCCTACGGTAAAGCTCGCGGTGTCATTGTCATCTAACCAGACAATCTCGCCCGTTTCGTCATCGAGGATCGTGTAACGATATTCGTCGCCAAGTGTGTATTCAGACGCTCCCGTTACCAGGTTGACTGTGAGATCATAGACAGTCTCCGGCGGATCGAGTCTGATCGTGATGGTCTCTTCTGCCGTATTGATGAGGTACCTTCCGCCGAAGGCAAATTCGTTCCCACCGTACTCGGCTGTTCCCAGTATCCAATAGGCCCGCCAGGGAAGATCGGAATAGACTGCGGTAAAGTCCACCGGCTCCGCATCAGGAGAAATATTGAGATTCTCCATCGTGACGGGATCGAGGAAGTCCACATCCAAAACGGTCACACCATCGGTGTTTGTGAGCTTGAGCGTCAGATCGCAGGTGCCGATGACATCGACGGTGAGGCTGTCGGCCAGCTCTTCAGGGAAGTCCAGATCAAGGTCTTTGACCGTCACCACAACCCGTCCGGGGTTAAGCGCTGTGACATCGAAGTAGTTGTCAAAGATGTGATTTTCGACCTCAGAAGTATCGGGTACATCCAGTATATCCTGCTCGACCGGATCCGTCTCGATCACGAGTTCGCAGTCTATTGGGCCAACGCCGAATGCCACGAGTCTATAGGTATCGGTATCACTGGCAGTAAATATCGCCGGCATAGGATCACCCTCACCATCAACGGCGAGAAGCTTAATCGGGACATAGACCTCGAAGCTGTCCTCGAATCCATTCCCGTCTGTCACCGTTACCGTATAAACTCCCGCGAAGGCGTCCGTATCCAGACCGGGGGCCTCGAAGACGAAGCTTGCGCCCGCTTCTTCAATCGCAGGGCCGTCGTAGCCTTCCGGTGTTTCAACCGTCCATGTATAGTCTTCGTCACCGCCCGCGACGGTGAATTCCTGGGAAGACTCGCCCGATTTCACGACAGGCGGTGTCTCCGGCTTGTCGGTGATGGCGAGCGAGGCATAGACAGTAATCGTTGCGGTACCCTCAATATCGTATCCATCCGTCGCCGTAATGGTGGCTGTCTCAGTAGCGGTCACAGCCTCAGCCGTAAATACGCCTGTCGTCGGGTCAATAGCGCCGGCATCAGCATTATCACAAGTCCAGGTATAAACGCCCGCCTTGCCACCAGTTGCGGCAAAGGTCTGGCTGCCGGAGGCCTCCAAACTCTTCGTTGCCGGGTCGACCGTAATCGGATCGACGATCTCGATCTGCAAACTTTCCGCATAGAACCCGTTCGCCGTTTCAAAAGCACCGTAGGCTGTGTCTCTTGCCTCAACCTTAAAGGTTCCTGTCGCAACCGGAGTTATAAGGCCTGTCTCTGCATTAACAGTGGCCACTCCTGTAGCAGTACTCTGGAATTCACGTGTGCCGGTTCCACCGGTTGCGGTACCCCCATAACTCGTATCGCCGAGGACGATACCGGCTGCCGCTGTAGGCCAGGTAATGGCAAGAGGATTGTAGATGAAAATGTCAACAGAGTCTTCAAACGCCTCTTCGCCGGTAGCCGCGCTGGTAAGGGTCAGCGTGACTTTCTGGGTGTCTCCGGCAATCGTCGTCGGTGCCGTATAGGTAATGGTCTCACCGCTTGCGTTGCTGATTGCACCCACGCCACTTAATGCCCATCGATAATTGCTATCGCTAGCACTGCCTAAACCTGTGAAGTCAGCCTGATAAGGTGTTGAGCCGCTCGTCACGAGATGGACGCCCGATCCGTCGACGAAGTCAGCCGTTACGTCGATGGAGAAATTGACGATGGTGAGGGTAATTGCGTCAGGGGCTGTTAGATCGCCCGAGGCAATGCTGACGTCGCTGTATGCGGGCGGAGAAGAAACCGTCCCTGCTGCCGTTGTAATACCCAACGTGGCTTCACCGTCCGTGGCGGTTACAGCCGCTGGTGCGCTGAGTGTGAGATATTGATAATCTGTAAATGCAAAGGTAACAACCGTCGTGTCGTCGTCCACTTGATTGTTGTTGGCATCCAGGATGGTGGCCGTCAGCGTGGCGCTTCCCTTCCCGTCGCTTGCCAGTGTTGTCTTTGATGCATCCAGCGTCATCTTTGCCGCCGCGCCGGGGGAAACAGTGATGTTCCCGGTGCTGTCAGCTGGGCCGAGGCTGCTTGTGGCTGTAACTGTGCCCGTTCCGACGGTAGTAGCGTCAAAGAGACCGGTTGCATTAATGGTACCGATTCCGCCGTTAACACTCCAGGTGATGGTGCCCATATCGGCTTCATTATCATCAGCATCGACACCTGTAACGGTGAACTCTTGTGTGTCATCTGCGGTTAAGTTAGCCGTATCCGGGCTTACTGTAAGGGTCGCCAGTGCACCGGCAGTAACAGTAATAGTCCCGCTGGTATCCGATATTTCTCCTATATTACTTGTGGCGGTAACGGATCCTGTTCCAACGGTCGTTGCATCGAAAAGCCCTGAGGCATTGATGGTTCCAATCCCGTCATTAACACTCCAGGTGATGGTGCCGACATCCGCTACATTACCATTACTATCAACGCCTGTCACCGTAAACGGTTGTGTGTTGTCGGCGGTCAAGGTAACTGTATCGGGGCTCACCGTGAGAGTTTCCAGAGATCCTGCGATGGAGGCTACCGTGGCCGTATCAGAATTGCTGCCGCCGGAGATGTCTTCCGTCGCCGTAATGGTCGCCGTCTCCACGGTGGTACACGTCGTGTAGTCCACCAGGACCTTTCCACCGCTCAGCGTCTTCGAACCGAAGGTGCCGTTGCCGTTGGTGCCGAAAGACATGTCGTTCACATCGGTGATTTCGTGGGAAGAACCGTTGAACAGAACTTCCGCCGTCATTGTGACTGCCCCGCCCGCCACCACATCGGTAGTGGACGCTGGTGTGAGGATGACTGCGGTGGTGACGCCGCCAATGGTAAATGTGGAGTCAGTAGTCGATGCACCCGCTATATAGTCCACAAAATTAGTAAGTTGTATATCTGAACCTTTATATGCCGTGTCTTTCACGGTAAGATTGACCTTGAGAAGAACTCCGGCAGGTCCTGTCGACGTTGACCCCCCGCTGTATGCCCCGACTCGAGCTCCGAATTCTTTTGCTAAACCGCTGGCAATTAATGGCTCTGTTAAAGTTCCAGCTTTGTCAACGCTCGTATATTCAAGTACGTCCGTGTCAAAATATATGTCTACTCCCCAACTGTCCATGTTGGTAACAGCAGTATCTATGTTTATCTCCAGGGTAACCGTATCGCCGGGACCACCGGAAATATTGGATGGACTCACATCCAAAGCCTGGGCTGCCGGAATGCCTGAACCCAAAAAGCCAAGCAGTAGGGCGAAAACATAAACAAGAATACGAAATGTTATATTATTTGCCCGCCTTTTATTGTTTTTCATTTTTTCCTCCCTCTGAAATTATCATTTGCTTATGTTTATAAAATCTTTCATAAAATTATTGGTTTAAATATTCTTGGAAAATGGCCGAGGCATCAGCTGGTGTTATTGATCCTGAGTTGTTAAAGTCCGCTGTATATTTTTCCAACTCTGTCATTTCCTCCCATTCCTTGGTGAGATACAGCAGGAAGGCGGCTGATGCATCCGCAGGGGTAATAGTGCCGCTTCCGTTTACATCCCCTTTGAGCGCCGCACCCACCGTAATGCTCCCGGCGGTCAGCGTTACTGTATATGTTTCGGTTCCTGTCAAAGGATCGGCCGTGGGGGCGAGTCCCGTCGCGACGGGAATGGGTGTGTCGACATCGTAGCCCGCGCTCGATGCCGTGTCGGGGCCTATGATCGTCTGCTGCACACCTATGGTGTATGTTTCAAGGGCCGTTTCCGGATAGACGCGGAACTGCACCCTGAAGGGCACGACGTCACTCGTGTCATCAGCAAAGAAGTAGACTCCCGCCGCCGCGATCAGGATCTGGTCGATATCGCCGTCCACATCCTTTTCGTTCGCCTGGTAGTAGATGGTGCTTTCAACCTCAGCCGGCAACGGCGGATTATCTGGGTCATAAGTTGAACCGTCGTCAATGGCCGTCGTAGTCTGGACGAGGCCGAGGAATTCGAACTTCGACGAATCGTAGGTCAGCGTAAAGGCGAGACCATTGACATCATTGAATCCCCCCGTCAGTGTGATGGGTACCTCTGTCGTGCAGTCCTGGCATGAGGTCGTGTTGCCTACCTCCAGATCCTTGGCCAGAACATTGGGTGTAAATGCCAGGATACCCACGGAGAGTATTAAAAACAGGATAAAAAATTTCCTGAGATTTTTCATGGATAAACTCCTTATTATATAAAATTACTGGAAAGTGATTCTTTTTATTTCACGTTGTTGAAATACTTCAGCCGGTAAAAACGGATTATGTGATCGGGCAGTGTCGGGGCGGGGGTGATTCCGTCGAGCACGCTATTGATTCGTATTGAAAGGTATATTCCGGGATTTCCGATGTGAAACCTGGATTTATGAAAA